>CAYSCH010000238.1:0-14809 GCA_964429355.1 uncultured Planctomycetaceae bacterium
CTCCTATCGTATCGACCAGCTTGTCTCTCTGGGCATTTCCTGGGTCTGGATGGGCCTGGAAGGCGAGAACTGCCGTTATGGAAAACTCGATGGGACGAACACCATGGACCTCGTACGCGAGCTCCAGATGCACGGCATCCGTGTTCTTGGTTCGACGATCATCGGGCTGGAAGAACACACTCCAGAGAATATTGACACGGTGATCGACTACGCTGTCCGGCACGATACCGATTTCCACCAGTTCATGCTCTACACTCCTATTCCCGGCACGCCGCTCCATGCGGAGATGGCGGCGCAGGGCCGCTTGAAGGACGAGAACCAGTGTCCGCCCGCCGACACGCACGGGCAATTCCAGTTCAATTACCATCATCCCCACATTCCAGACGGGCTGGAAACTGAACTGATCGTGCGGGCATTCTTGCGAGATTTCGAGCTGAACGGGCCGAGCGTGGCCCGGGTCGTGCGGACCACACTGGCCGGATGGAAACGCTACCGGGACCATCCGGACCAGCGGATTCGGCTCCGTTTCGCCCGTGAGAGTTCGGATCTGCCCACCACCTACTCGCCGGTGATCTGGGCCATGAGGCAGTATTACCGCAAGGCCCCGGCGATGCGAGCCAAGATGTCTCTCCTGCTCCAGGAGTTACACCGCCAGTTCGGCTTGAGATCGCGATTTGCCGCAGCGCTGGGCGGCCCCTATGTGCTGTGGAGAGCCCGTCAGGAAGAGGCCCGGCTCGCCCGCGGCTGGACCCACGAACCGCCGACATTTTACGACCGCAACGAGGCGGCGATGTCGGCTCCAGCCAGGTATTCAACTCGCCTGCTCGAAGAAGGGTAGCTACTCGATCACAGCCAGAGCGCTGGACCGATCGCGGCTGGCTGCTTGGCCAGAAACGCCAGTACGGGAAAGCGACCAGGCTTGGTCCCGATGACCGTATCCATTTTCGCCTCGGTCTCCCGCTGACCGCAAGCGATCCGCCTGGCGACGGTGCGGACGGGTGTCAGCCGGCGCGTGGAACATCCTGCGTTTCGGATGCGTGCTGGTCGATGCCATAGGCGGTTCGGGTGATCTTGTGACAGCGATTCTGCTTGCGGATCGCATTGTTCAACTGCCAGCCTTGGTGGGTCACATAGGTCCGGGTGTGCCAGAGGTGGAGGCAGATCGCCGAGAAACGGATCTGTCGTGGACGTACGCCGGCATTGACCAGACGCTCCCCCAGTTCGCGGTCCAGCCCACCGTAGCGCATCCTTTCGTCGAACCCATTTACCTTGAGCAGATCGTCTTTCCAGGCCGAGGCATTATGCCCGTTCCAGGTGGGCTTAGTGGGCGACACCCGGTTCAAGACGGAACCGACGCGACCGCCGATAAGTTTGAGGCATTTGAGGTTTGGCTTGAGCCCGCGGTTGAGGAGCCATGATGCTTCAAATGCCCGTCCACTCCACACGTCGTCGTGTCCGATCTGGCTGCTCAATTCAAGGGGCAAGCGGACACAACCACCAGAGAGAAACCACCCCGGTCGAGCGTAGGTTCGGTGGATCTCCAGAAAATCTCGTCTCGGGATACAGTCACCATCGGAGGACACGATGTAGGGACCGCGTGCGGCGAGGATGGCCTGATTCAGGATACTGCACTTGCGGAAGCCACAGTCGTCGTGCCAGACATGCCGGATCACTTGCCGCGTATGCCGTTGAAGTCTTTGGCACAACTGCGCGGTCTCGGGGCCCGAGCCATCGTCGGCGATGATCAATTCAAAATTGGTGAAAGTCTGTCGCTGGTAACCCCAGATCACCTTCTCCAGCAGATCGGGGTTGTTGTATGTGCTCAGGATGACGGAAACAGACATCACCGAAAACTCCGGCACTTGGCTTACCTTCAGCAGCCCACGCAGACGCACCTGACTTGTTTTCGGCCGATCCGGGAGAGCGGTTGACAAATAAGTGCGGTTTGGGTGGACTTTTCCGGCAATAGTACCCCCTCCTGGGAGTTATTGGATTCCCGCGGTTCCAGGCTGGCACGGCGGCCGATATCCTCTGCGATTGCGAGAGGTGGTTCCAGCTACTCGGCATGCGAGAATAGCCCAGACGGGAGAGCCGCTCGGGCAAGGACGGGCCGATTTTCCCGTAACTGCGGGAAAATGCGTCGAGTTTGGCGAGTTGCCTGCCGATAACAGGCAGATGTATCTCCTTGGCGCAGCCACGTCGGAGTTGAATCGGGGGAGTTCTGGGCCGCGGCAGGCGAGTCAGAACACAGGGCGACAGGGCCGCCAGCCAATACGAGCTACCGCTCGGCTCGAATGGCCTGCTCTCGTTGGTCGCGGATCTTTGTGAAAACCTTCACGATCTTTGAGGTTAGTAGTGCAGAGGGGAGGCGAGATCCTGGACCCTGTCTTCGCGTCCCAAAAACTCGTCTTCACGTTGCCTTTCAGCGGCATCTCGCCATTCACTTCTGGCAGCACTGGAATGGCGGAAAGGAACCAGAGTCGATGAAGGTCATGCACTTTCATTTCGGCAAGTACGGTGGGGCGGAACAGTTCTTTGTGCATTTGGTGAACGCCCTGGCTAAACGAGGTGTCGCCCAACAGGCCGTCATCCGGCCCAAGCGGATCTGGCGGAAAGACATTGAGCATCGCGCGGAAATTACCGAGAGTCATTTCCGTAACGCGTCGTTGGATCGCATCCTGTTGCCGCTTCGAGTCCAACGCACAGTTCGTGGCTGGAAACCGGACGTCTTGTTCGCGTGGATGCACCATGCCAGCCAATTGATGCCTCGCTCCTGCGACTGCCTTCGCATTGCCAGACTGGGGAACTATCCTACCAGGCTCAGTTACTTCAAGAACATCGACGTACTCGTGTGCAATACGCCGGACATTGCTGAGCATGTCAAGTCAATGGGTTGGCGCCGGGGGATTGAGGTCATCTCGAACTTCACGCCGACCGAACAAGTCGTTCCCGTGGACCGCAAGGTCCTCGATACGGCGGACAGCGTTCGCCTTATTTCAAGCATGGGCCGGCTAGTGCCGCTCAAGGAATTCGATGTGCTCATCAGGGCGGTTGCCCGGCTCGAGCATACCTACCTCTGGATCCTCGGAGAGGGGAGCGAATCCGACAATCTGCATCGCCTGTCGAGGCAAATGGGAGTTGAAAGCCGTGTCCGATTTGCCGGCTGGCAGTCGGATCCTCGGCCGTTTGTGGCGGCCAGCGACGTGTTTGCCATGGCTTCCAGCCGCGAGGCTCTCGGAAACGTCATTCTCGAGGCCTGGACGCAGCGGATACCGGTCGTTTCGACTCGCACAAAAGGTCCCTTGTGGTTTCTGCGTGACGAAGAAAACGGATTGCTTGTCGACATTGGTGACGACCATGGCTTCGCCGAGGCCGTAACGCGAATCTCAGACAATCCCTGGCTGGCGAGGACACTGATAGCCGGCGGTGAAAAGACGTTACTCGAGAAGTTCTCGGAAGACGCGGTGGTTCGCGATTATCTCAAGCTGTTCGCATCGCATCGCGACACAAACAAGGCCGCGGCCTAGGCCTCGCCGTCCGGCCGAATCCGGTACGCCAAGTCGGGTAGGCGCAGAATGGCAGGACGGTCAGCCTCAGATCCTGTCTCGGGAGCTTCTTCGAAGACGGGGCGCGATTCCCCCGTCTGCGTACCGTGTCGGCCCTCAGTCTGAGCCAGGCTCATCTCGCACCAGAACCAGAATTTCTTGGCAAGCCGCAGGCAAATCCTCTGTCGGCACCTCGTGGTATCCAAGCTCTTTCGCCTTGCGGATACCGTGTTCATACGCGTTCCGTCCCGTGCGGACTCGCCCGTCGATCCAGAGAAGAATGGCTCTCGGAAGGGAGGTCTCGATGGAGCGCCAACCCGGGTTCAGGCCATCGTCGTCATCCGGTGGAGTCCAGGTGAAGCATGGCTTCCCGGCGTAGAAATGAACCACCCGTAGCTTTCGTGGCTCGACGCTCACCGCAATCGTTTGTTCCGGGCCGAACCTGGCCATGATCCAGCGCCCAAGTTCCGCTTGATCGTGGTGTTGCTTACGGGGACTGATGACAATAACTGCCGACAGGATGGCGCCGCTGACGAGAATCAAGCATAACAGCCAGAAGGAGAAGCCGGTGGAAAACTGCCAGCCTTTGCGATTGCCAGCCTCCGTAAGCTTTGTTGCCACGCGACAGAGCCCGGCGGCAATGGTGGGAAGCGAGACGATTACGGATGGGAAAGTGTAGCGTTGATCCATGCGACTAAGACAGAAGCAGACCCAGACCGCTCCCGCTGAGAGCAGGCAGAAAAGCAGGAGCGCCCCCTTCGAGGGGCCGAACAGCCGGCGTCTCCAGTGAATCAGGCCCACTCCCGCAAGGGGAAAGTGGAGGTAGCCGAATGACTTGACGTAGCAGGCCGTCATGCTCATCGTTCCATCCACGTACTGCACGATGGGTGGTGTCTCACGCCTGGCAACTGTGTGCGTCATTCTCCGCAAATGACGTTTATTGCCGATGAGTTCCCCCTCGACGTCCTGCAATGCCGTCTCTTGGATCAACTTCCCTCCAAGAGGACCGATCGAAACCGCCAACAGCGTCGCTAGAATTACAGCGATTCGCCGCCCCCGAACGAACCGCAATCGGAACAGCATCCAGACCACCAGAACGGGTAGGAGCAGCCAAGCCTCGGTCCGCAAGTGGATCGCCAGGCCGAAAACGACTGCGAACAATCCAAACCAACGATACTGCAGTTCGGCGGCAGATCGCCATGCTGAGTATAGCCCCAGGGCGAACAGCAGCCAGAACGTGGGATCGCGCACGACGAGGGCGCCATCATCCACCATGGCGGGATGCATTGCGTAGAAGCCACTGCCCAGAATTGCCAAGGTTTCGTTGAACTGTCGCCGAATCCAGCCGTAGATGGGCAAGACAGTCAGCGTTGCCGTCAAAACGCTCCACCACTCGGCCGCCATCAACCAGTCCCCCGGCAGGGCCTTGAGTCCCAGGAGTATGATTGGATAGATGTTGAGCCCCGTGTATTTGAAGGCGGTCGAGACATCGCCCGCTTCCAATGCCTCCGCCCAGTCAACGTAGGAGACGGCATCGGGACTGAGAATATCCAGCCGTATCGCCGACCGCACTCGGAGAACCAGGCAGAGCAGCAGGAGCCCCAGCAAGACCGCAGCGTGAGGCGGTCCTGGTTTGGTTACCACCCCATCCCGGAAGAGCTGATCGCCATGGTCCTCCGTCCAGTCGTCCGGGAACCTGCCACAACTTGCACGGCGAAAGAAATGGTCAGCCACGGCGTTCATCCATCCACAACCTGGTCGACGCGTCAAGGAACTCGGTGACCGCATTCTACGAAACGTGAACAATGCCCCCTAGATCGATTCTCAACAAGGCGAACTGAACAGTCGAGCAGGCAACACGACCATCGCGCCTTTGTGGGTGGGCTCGACTTCCCGGCGAGGATGACAAGCGGGTCGTCTATCCGATCGAATTGGCTTGTCCCGGCAGACTACCACCGGCTATGATAGGTGCCGCTGGTGCCGCTGCAATTCTGCACAAAGGGAATGCCGTGAGGGGACTGGATGCCAAGCGGTGCGATCGACTATCGTGGTGACTGGAACGCGTTGGCCGAGAATTGAACACCTTCCGTTGTTCATGCCCCGGCTTCGGAGGGCAAGGCTACGGCAACCAGCGGGGTCTGATCGATGAATAGCGCGGAGAGGATGTTGAAGGATCGTCTGGATTTCGCAGTTGCCATCGCCCGTGAGGCGGGCGAGATCACTTTGGACTACTTCCAGCAGGAAGGGCTCACGGTCGATCGGAAGAGCGACGACTCGCCGGTAACCATCGCGGACCGCCGCGCGGAAGAGCATCTTCGTGCGAGGATTCTCGAGGCCTATCCGGAGGATGCGATTCTCGGCGAAGAGTTCGGCGAAGTGGCCGGCACAAGCGGCTATCGCTGGATTCTGGATCCGATCGACGGCACGAAGTCGTTCATCCATGGAGTGCCGCTCTATGGGAACCTGGTTGCGGTCGAGCATGGCGGCGAGGGGGCCGTGGGGGTGATTCATATTCCTGCCCTGGAGGAGTGCGTCTACGCAGCCAAGGGGCTGGGGGCATGGTACGTTCGCGGTTCGGCGCCGCCAGTCCGGGCGAGAGTCTCGGACTGCCCGCGACTGAGCGAAGGGCTGTTCCTGACGAGCGAGGTCCGCTGTTTTGAAGAAGTGGGACGGCAGGAAGCGTATGCTCGTTTGCAGTCGGCTGCAAGGCTGACCCGCACCTGGGGCGACTGTTACGGTTTCATGCTGGTTGCCACGGGCCGCGCGGAAGTGATGGCCGATGCCTATTTGAGCCTGTGGGACGCGGCGGCACTGCAGCCGATCATTGAGGAAGCTGGCGGGTCGTTTACCGACTGGAAGGGCAATCCCACAATCCAGTCGGGTGAAGCCGTTGCCACCAGCCATCTCCTCCGCGACGAAGTGCTTACAATCACGCGGGAATACGAGAAGCGCAGAAGAGCGTGACCGTCAGCCTGGCGGGCATCGACGGTTCACGTAGTTGGACCCTGCCGGACGGCTCGCCGAACAGGCCTGACCAACGCCTGACAATTCCACGGACGGTCGATTCTAAGGGCCGAAAGGATTTGGAGTTGGTGCGCCCGCCGGTTCCGCGGCGGGGCTGACTGGGGGCGCTGCGGCGGGAACGGTTGAATTGGCCGCCGGTGCGGCGGCGGGCTCCGCTGGCTGCTTTGCGGTGGGGGCTGGCTGGTGGCCTGGAAGGCCGGGCCACTGCAGGGTCTGCGACCAGATCAGGTCATCGTCGCGGAGGAAGAACACGCGGATCTTGACTGGCTCGGCGAAGATCACTTCGGGAGGAGACAGAAACAACGTTTTGTCGTCGGCTGCCCAGGGCTCCATGAAGGGATAGATGGCCCACCGGGCCTTTTCTCGAAATGCTTCCTTGTTGGGCTTCAAGACCTCCGTCTCGCACGTCACGCATACGGCCGGTCTGCCCAGGATGTTTCGTTCGCCGACAGCCTCGAACTTGATGTCACCGCGTAGAAACTTGGCGGTTGTTCGCGTTTCGGCGGAGGCTGCCTGTGTGTCATATACCGTGACCGTGACCTTGTCTTTCATGAACGTGTGGAGGAAGTGAAGGGGCCGAATCCGCATAGACTCCTCTTCCTCCGAGATGTAAGTCCGCACCTCAATCGAAGGGTTCGTGTGCACCGTCCAGGGATAGCGGACGACGAGCATAGGCTCGCCACCCGCGGGGGTTTCGATCGAAACGTAACTGGCCGTCTGCCCCTCCGCCGCCTGCGAGCTGGCTGGAACCGCCAAGTCCATTCCCAAGAGGGTCAGCGCGACAGCGAGCGGAAGAAAGTGTTTTGACATTGTCGGTCTCCGGGCGTGGATTGGGAGTCGGGAATCCGCAGCGGCCGCAGGATACTTCGGCGCCCGATATGGACAGGATGTACTCCTGTATTGCGGTGCGGGAGGTCGCCGCGAGCTGCCTGCGGAGGAGGAAGCCCTGACGGGAGTGTCCATCGCTGGCAGTGTGCTTCGCTCGATCCCTTTATCTATTGATAGCCTCTTTTCTCCCAGCTTGCCAATCTTAACTTGGACAAATCAAGTTTCGGACGCCACCGAGTCGATCAGAGGAGAATTGCTTCGGACGGCGATATTCGCTGCCCTCCACCCACGTGGGGGTATGGTCTACGAAAAAGCTGGCCCGTTCCCGACCCGAGAACCCTTGCGTCCGGCAGCATACCCTATATACTGAGAATTTTGCCCCCGGTGTCGATTAGTCCCCTGGCGGGGTAACGAAACAATAACGGATCTTAGTGGAGTGGTGTTCCGATGGCTCGCGTCTGTGAAATGTGCGGCAAGTCGACACAGATGGGTAATTCTATAGCTCATCGTGGTAAGGCGAAGTACTTGGGTGGAGTCGGTACCAAGGTAACTGGCATTTCACGTCGCCAGTTCAAGGCGAATCTGCAGCGTGTCCACGTGACGACGGCCAATGGCACCAACAAGACGGTCCGCGTGTGTTCGCGGTGTCTGCGTAGCGGAGCGGTTACCAAGGCCGTCCGCAACGCCCCGTTCAAGCTGCCGGTGGAGGGCGCGAAGGCGGCCGCAAAGAAGAAGTGACCATGGAGATATCCCGCGAGGAGGTGGAGAAGGTTTCTCTGCTGGCACGTCTGGTCCTGTCCGAGGAAGAACTCGAAACCATGACAACCCAGATGGGGCAGATTTTGGGTTACATGGAGTTGCTTGCCGAGGTCGACACCGAGCAGGTGGAACCAATGGCCCACGCGGTGGAGGTCTCGGATGTATTTCGCGCGGACGAGATTCGCCCCAGTCTCTCGCGAGATCAGGCCCTTGCCAACGCGCCGCAGCGCGACCACGAATGCTATCGAGTGCCTGCCGTGCTCGGCGATTCTTGATGGAAAGGAATTGCCGTGTCGCTCACTGCGCTTTCGGCCTCGGATCTGTTGGCGAAACTGAACGCCGTGGAGTTGACTTGCGTGGAAGTCGCCCGGGCGTTCCTGGACCGGATCGAGGCCCATGACCATCAGATCGGGGCCTTTCTCAGTGTCGATGCAGAAGGTGCGCTCAAGCAGGCGGCCGATGTGGAACGGCGGAGGAAGTCGGGAGCACCCATAGGACGGCTCGGCGGGCTCCCTGTGGCGATCAAAGATCTCTTGGCGACCGAAGGCGAGGTAACCCGCTGCGCGTCGCGGATTCTCCAGGAATTTCGTCCCCCTTATAGCGCTACGGTCGTTGAGAGACTCCGGGCCGCCGATGGAGTGATCCTGGGCAAGACAAACATGGACGAGTTCGCCATGGGCGGCTCCACGGAGAACTCGGCCTACCAGCTCACTCGAAACCCGTGGAACACCTCGCGAATTCCTGGCGGATCGAGCGGGGGGGCTGCCGCGGCGGTCGCAGCCGGAATGGCCCCTCTCTCCATCGGTTCCGACACGGGCGGTTCCATCCGAGCCCCCGCTGGCTGGTGTGGGATCACCGGCCTCAAGCCGACCTACGGTCGGGTGAGCCGCTATGGGCTCGTGGCATTTGCCAGCAGCCTCGACCAGATCGGACTGCTGGCCCAAACGGCTCAGGATACGGCGCTGCTGATGGAAGTGCTTGCCGGCCACGATCCCAAGGACTCGACGTCCGTCGACCGCCCCGTGCCGCACTACACAGAAACGGTCGATCGTCCGCTTGCAGGCCTTCGCCTGGGGATTGTGCCGGAACACTTCGGCGCAGGGCTCGATGCGGACGTGGAAGACGCCATCCGCGAGGCTGTTGCGGTGTACAAGTCGATGGGGGCCACGATCCGCGAGGTCTCCATGCCCCACAGCAAGTACACCGTGGCGACGTACTACATCATTGCTCCCTGTGAAGCCTCGAGTAACCTTGCGCGTTACGACGGGGTCCATTTCGGCTATCGTACCGACGTGAAGCAGGTCGTGGCCGATCTGGAAGCGGAGCGGCGGGAACTCGAAGCGGCGGGCAATCGGGGGGCGGCGGAGGATCTCGACAACACCCTGGTACGGATGTACCGCAAGACCCGCAGCGAAGGTTTTGGACCAGAGGTCAAACGCCGCATCATGCTCGGCACGTACGCCCTCAGTGCCGGGTACTACGACGCCTATTACCTGAAGGCCCTCAAGGTCCGTCGGCTGATTCGCCAGGATTTCGACCGCGCTTTTGAGAAGGTCGACCTGATCGCGGGCCCGGTCACTCCCACCGCCGCCTACCCGATCGGCGACAAGGTCGACGACCCTTTGGCCATGTATCTCTGCGACCTCTATACGGCGAGCACGAACTTGGCGGGCATCGGGGCAATCTCAATTCCGTGCGGTTTCAGTTCCGACGGGCTGCCGATCGGGCTCCATTTGCAGGCCCCTCCGTTCGAAGAGGAGCGGCTCCTGCGCGGTGCGGCCATGTTCCAGAAGGCGACCGATTGGCATACGAAGAGGCCCGAGCTCGATGGGGAAAGTAAGTGAGCAAACCTTACGAAATCATCATCGGCCTGGAAGTCCACGTGCAGTTGCTCACGGAGAGCAAGCTGTTCTGCGGATGCAGCACCAGATTCGGTGCCGAGCCTAATACACAGACCTGCCCGGTCTGCACGGGAACACCGGGGGCACTGCCGGTCATGAACCGCGAGGCCTACCGACTGGCGGTCAAAGCGGCATTGGGCCTCAACTGCCGGATCGCCGGATACACGAAGTGGGACCGGAAGAGCTACTACTATCCCGACCTTCCCAAAGGTTACCAGATCAGCCAGTACGATCAGCCCTTGAGCTGTGATGGCTACCTCGACATCCTCGACCCGGCAAATGAGGGCGGGACCCGTCGGATCGGCATCATCCGCGCCCACCTCGAAGAAGACGCCGGTAAGAGTATGCACGACGAGGTGGCGGGCAAAGCCGACAGCCGCATCGATCTGAACCGGGCCGGCACGCCTCTCCTGGAGATCGTCAGCCAGCCCGACATGCGATCCCCCGCCGAGGCCAAGAACTACCTGACCGAACTGAAGCTGCTCCTGAACTACCTCAAGGTGTCAGACTGCAACATGCAGGAAGGGAGCCTGCGGGTTGATGCCAACATCAACCTTCACATCGACACGCCCGAAGGGAAGGCAGCAACCCCCATCGTGGAAGTGAAAAACATGAACAGCTTCCGCGCGGTGGAACGCGCGCTGGCCTACGAAGTCGAGCGGCAGTGGGAAGTGTGGCAGGAAACCGGGCAGAAGCTGGGGGATGTTCCCAAGCAGACCCGCGGCTGGGACGAGGCGGCCCAGGTCACCAAGGGGCAGCGTTCCAAGGAAGAATCGAGCGATTATCGCTACTTCCCCGACCCCGATCTCGTCCCCGTCACGATCACCGAAGAGGCCATCCAGGAGATCCGCCAATCCTTGGGAGAGTTGCCGGCCCAGTTGCGTGATCGGCTGGTCCGAGAGTACGACATCACCCCCTACGACTCCGACGTGCTCGTCAATCAGGGCCGCGAACTGGTCGACTATTTCACCACGGTTGCCGATGGCTGCGGCGATGGCAAGACGACGGCCAACTGGATCCAGCAGTCCGTGTTACGGATACTCAACGAGGAACAGATTTCGATCGACCGTTTCCCCGTTTCGGCAGAGCAACTCGCGGGCTTGATCCGAGTCGTTTTGGCAGACAGAATGGAAACCAGCCGCGGCCGGGAGGTTCTGGCAAGAATGATGGAGTCCGGGGCGACCGTGGAGGAGGCCATGGAGGCCCTCGGCATCGCCCAGGTCGACGAGTCGGAACTCGAGACGCTCTGTGCCAAGCTCCTTGCCGACAATCCGAAGGTTGTCGAAGACGTGAAGCAGGGTAAACTTAAAGCAGCCGGGTCGTTGATCGGGCAGGCCAAGAAGAAGAACCCGAACGTCAATGCGACGCGGGTCCGCGAGATTTGCCTCCAACTGATCGAGCAGATGTGAGCATCATTACCCTCACGACCGATTTCGGCACGGGAAGCCCTTACGTGGCCGCCATGAAAGGAGCAGTCCTTTCGGTCAACCCGGCCGCTACGCTGGTCGACATCACCCACGACATCCGTCCCCATGACATCCGGCATGGGGCGGTTGTTCTGGCCGACGTCACCGAGTTGTTTCCCGGCGGCACGATCCACGTGGCCGTCGTCGACCCCGGCGTGGGAACGGATCGCGCCATTGTCTTTACGCAAATCGGCGAGCAGGGATATGTGGCCCCTGACAACGGGCTTCTCGGCGAGTTGCTCCGCCGCTCACCTGCCGAAATGATCGTGCGGATCGAAAACCCCGAATTCTGGCGGCAACCTGTATCGAGGACATTCCAGGGCCGCGACATCATGGCCCCGGTGGCGGCTCACTTGAGCCTGGGAGTTCCCCCCGCTCGCCTTGGATCAATCACCAAATCGGTCCGGACACTGGAACTTCCCAAACCGGTGGTGTGCCCCGGACGTATTCATGGCGTCATACTTGAAGTCGATTCCTTCGGCAATTTGATCACGAACATCACCGCCGACCTGCTGGCTGGCTATCCAACCGACGAACGCCTGTGCATCGTGTGTGGCATCTACGAGACCTGGGGCATCCTCAGCGCCTATGCTCAGCAGCACGCCGACATGTTCATTGCCCTCGTGGGCTCGACCGGCCGTCTGGAATTGGCCATCGTCGAAGGCAATGCGTCCAAACGCCTGGGTCTTGAGGCGGGAATGCCCGTCACCGTGGCCTGGAACTGAGTCCGCCTGATCGGTGGTCGCCAGACTCTGGGCGCTGCTGCCGACGCCAATCCGTGAAACGCGCCGAAGTCGCCGGGCTTTGACTCCATCACAAGGGAAGAAATGGACCAATTTACTCGTAAGCAGCTCGCCGACTGGGACCGCCAGATTGTCTGGCATCCGTTCACGCAGATGGCCGAGTACGAGCCCCTGATTCTTGAGCGGGCCGAAGGCTGTACCGTGGTCGATGTCGACGGCAACCGCTACCTCGACGGCACAAGCAGTCTTTGGTGCAACGTCCACGGCCACCGCCACTGGCGCCTCGATGCCGCCTTGCGCGACCAACTCGAACGCGTGGCCCACGTGACGAATCTGGGGTGTTCTAATCCAACGACAATTCGACTTGCCAGGCGGCTCGTCGACCTGGCCCCGGAGGGACTGTCGCATGTATTCTTTTCCGACGATGGAGCGACGGCTGTCGAGGTGGCGCTCAAAATGGCGTTTCAGTATTGGCGCCAGTGCCCCGAGCCTCGCTCCGAGAAGACCCGCTACATCGCCCTGGCCGATGCTTATCATGGAGACACGATCGGCAGCGTGAGCGTCAGCGGGGTAGCTCGATTCCACGCCATGTTTCAGCCGCTCCTGTTTGCCACGGACCGTCTCGCCTCACCCAATCCCTACCGCCCGCCGGCTGGTGTTACGGAAGCGGGGCTCCTCGAACATGCCGTGGCCGAACTGGAGTCGGTTCTGGCCGAACATCACGGCAGAATCGCCGCCATGGTGATCGAGCCGCTCGTGCAGGCCGCTGCGGGAATGATCGTGCATCCCCGGGGATACTTGAAGGCCGTCCGCGAACTGACCCGCAGGTACGACGTGTTCCTTATTGCCGACGAGGTGGCTGTGGGGATGGGCCGAACCGGAAAAATGTTCGCCTGCGAACACGAGGACGTGGCTCCCGACTTCCTTTGTCTGGCCAAGGGCCTGACGGGAGGATATATGCCGATGGCGGCCACGCTCACGACGGACCGAGTCTGGCAGGCCTTCCTGGGTGATTATGCCGAGTCCAAGTCGTTTTTTCACGGCCATACCTACGGCGGCAATCCTCTCGGAGCTGCCGTCGCCTTGGCGACTCTCGACGTCTTCGACGAGGAACACACTCTACGAGAGATGCAGCCGAAGATTGCACGGCTGGCGGAACATCTGCAGCAAATCCAGACCCTGCCCCACGTGGGGCACGTTCGGCAATGCGGCTTGCTCGCCGGGATTGAACTGGTTCGCGACGAAGCCACCAAAGAGCCCTATCCCTGGCAGGAGAAACGCGGGATTCGTGTCTGCGAGCATGTTCGCACGGAAGGTGTCCTCCTCCGCCCTCTTGGAAACGTGGTCGTGATCATCCCGCCGCCGGCGATCTCGGTGCCGGAACTGGACCGGATTTGCCATGCCGTCGAAAGAGGAATCCGTGTCGCTGTCGCGTGAATCCCTGATTGGCCAGACTCGGCTCGCCCCGACATTCGTCCTGACCGCACCTCTGAACCCACTTCTTGACTCGGACAACTTTCCAATGCCCTACCCTGCCATAGTTTTCGATCTCGACGGCACCCTGCTCAACACCCTCGATGACATTGCCGACAGCGCGAACGCTGTGCTGGTCGAACACGGATACCCGCCTCATCCGGCGGATGATTATCGCTTCTACGTCGGGGGCGGGGTTCGCGTGTTGTTCGAACGGGCGCTGCCTGAAGGACATTCCGATCCGTCTGCCGCTGGAATGTGCGTCGAGAGTTTTCGCCAGATCTATGAGAACAACTGGGACCGGAAGACCCACCTCTATGCCGGGGTGGCCGATCTGCTGGACAGCCTTGTGGAGCGAGGCGTCAAGTTGGCGGTGCTCTCGAATAAGCCCCATTTTTTCACGCAGAGATGCGTGGCGAAGTATCTGTCGCGATGGCCCATCTTCCCCGTGTTCGGCCAACGCGATGGCATTCCTCACAAACCGGATCCCACCGGTGCCCTGGAAATCGCCAAGGAACTGGGGCTTGCCCCAGCCGAATTCCTTTACCTGGGGGACACGGCGACGGATATGACCACGGCCCGGGCGGCCGGCATGTTCCCCGTCGGAGCCTTGTGGGGATTCCGGCCGGAAGAGGAACTTCGCCAAGCTGGGGCTGCGGCCATGATCGCCAGCCCGGCGGAACTACTGGAATATCTGGTCGGGCACGAAACGTGAAAACTTGGGATACCTGGACGAAACGGGATAGGACCCTGGATGCTCAGAAGGGTCCGCCCATGCCGCACGCGCCGCCACAGCCGCCGGTCGCGGCCGGGCACATGCCCTTGGCACTGCACTGCATGCCGCCGCCGGCCGTCTGGGGAGCCGCCGTAACGCTGAGCTGTTTGCTCACCTTCTTCTTTCCGCAGGCCGGGCACTCAGGCGTCTCATTCCCGCGGATCAACAATTCGAACGCGCTGCCACATTCCAGACACACGTACTCGTAAATCGGCATTCCAGGCACTCCTGTAGGCAAACTGAAGAAGGCAGTACACAATTGTAGTTTGTCCGTGGAATCTCGAGAAGTGTAACA
>CAYSCH010000239.1:0-14808 GCA_964429355.1 uncultured Planctomycetaceae bacterium
GTCGAAGAAGGGCCGCCTCTCCTTCGCGGCTTGCGGGACGGCTGTTTTGCCGTGGACTGGTCGATGGCGGGCAACGGCAGGTAGTCGAAGTCGAGAATCATCTTCTCGACGAGCGCCAGCCGCAGTTCCCGTTCGACTTCCGCCAGTTCCGGGCGGCCTGAGAGATTCTCCAGCTCCGAAGGATCCGCCTGGAGGTCGTAAAGCTCATACACGGGTCGCGGGCTGGTGAAATAGGTCTTCCGCAGCGGTTCAGCCAGCGTGCCGTCCGCAGCGGCCTGCTTCATCTGCTGCCAGCCGGCGCCTCCGGCGGAGTCGACCGGGCTGTAGGGAATCCACGGCGTGCAGTTGTAGATGAATTTGTAGCGGTCGCTCCGCACGCAACGGCTCAGGTCGTAGGAGCTGTTCATGATGTTCACCGTCACCGGCGCGTTGCTGCCGTGGGGGCCGCGCTCGGCAAAGATATACCGACGGGCGTCGAACGGCTCGCCTCGCAGCAGTTTCAGGAAGCTTACGCCGCTCATGCGCTGCGGCACCGCCGCGCCGGCCGCCTCCAGCAGCGTTGGGCCCAGGTCTTCCGCGGAAATGAGCGCACGAGTCTCCGCACCCGCCTTCACCGTGCCGGGCCAGCGCACGATGAATGGAACGTTCAGCCCCGGGTCATACAGGGAGCCCTTCCCATGCGGAAGGGCCTGGCCGTTGTCTCCGCAGAAGATGATCAGGCTCTCCTGGTAGACCTTTCGGCGCTGGAGCACCTCGATTGCCGCCTGGAACGACCGATCCAACCGCGTGACCTCGCCGCAATAGGCCGCCACCTGCTCTCGCATCCCCGGCAGGTCGGGCCAGTGCGGCGGCAAGGTGACGGTGGCCGGGTCCGGCTCGTCATCCTTGGCGTTCCACACATGATGGGGGTCGCTGAAATTCACCCACAGAAAGAACGGCCGGTCGTCGGGAACGCGGTCCAGAAACTGTTCCATGCGAGCGGGAACTTCGTTGTCAGGGCCCGAGTCGACATAGTCGAGCCGATCCGTGAACGTCTTCAGGCCGTGTTTCTCCAGGATGGCCCCGATCTCGTCGCCGCCTCGTCCCGGGCCATCGAGATGATAGGTTCGGCCGCAGACGCCTGTGAAATAGCCAGCCTCCGACCGAAGCAGTTCGGGGAAAACCGTCTCGTCCCGCGGCAGCGGGGAGCTGAAACGGGTCATCCTCGCCGCAACGGCGGACCTGCCGGTCATCAGCACGGCTCGCGAGGGAACACACTGGGGAGCGCCCGTGAAGAACCGGTCAAAACGCATGCCTTCCGCCGCAAACCGATCGAGATTTGGCGTTCTGACATCCTTGTTGCCGTAGCAGCCCACAAAGGGCGCACTGTGATCGTCCGACAGGATGAAGACGATATTGGGCCTCGCCGGCTCCGCCGCCGCGACGGTGTTCCCCGCCCCCATCGCTGCCGCCCATACCGCCGCCAAGCCCACGCTCAAGGTCTTCATCATGATGTCAGTCTCCTGTCTCTCAGGTTTGCCTTTCGCCAGACACGCCTCTCATGCCTCGGCGATGACCTTCAGCCCAAGTGCGTCGGCCAGTTCCGAAAGGGGCTCCAGCACATCGCCATAAACGGTCACGCGGTGCCAACCGAACTGGTCCCACTGGTCGAACATCTTGCCGATGTCGCCGCAAACCTCCGCCAGCAGTTTCGTACGGCACCCCCGTTCGCTGTCGAGCGTGCCGACGGCCTTGGCCTGGTGGACGATCAATTCCTTGCGGGCCACGTTCGTGCGAAACGTGGTCGTCATGTAGCCCGCCGGCAGCAACGACTCGGCACAGGCCCCCCACGGATCGCGATTGTGGAGCGTGCGGATCCGAAACGCGTTGGACTCTCCCTGCGGCCCGAACACCTTGGTCGTGGCCACGCAGTGGGCATAGCAGATCTGGTTGGTGGACGTGTCGAGTGCCGGGTCGGAAACGAAGCCGGGCCTCCCCGTCAGAATTCTCGCCATGAGCATGCTGAGCGTGTCGTCGGGCATGGCCTCGCACACTCCCTGCCCACCGTCGTTGAGAATCTGCATGAACCCCAGGCAAGGATACGCGGGCAGCTTGCCCGCTGCAAAACCGCCCAGGCAGTTCATTGTCACGCTGTCGGTGCCGTATTTCTTCACCAGCGCGAGCGTCGCCAGGTAGACCCTTGCCGCTTTTTCGACCGCTCCCGGCTCGGGCTGTCTGGGATCGATGTAGTCGCCGGCGGGCAGTTCCGCCGCCTCCTTCGACCACTGCTCTGCCCACTGGGCAGCCTCGTCCCGATCGACCTGATCGTACAGGGCCGCCAGTTCGTCAAAATCGACGTAACGCGCTTTCACGCCCAGATAGTCGGCCTCTTCGTCTCTCTTTCCATGGCCGACAACCACGAACCGCGACTGGCCAATCCGCTTCACGCACTCGCCAACCGGGGTAAGGGTGAGCGTGTGATCGGCAGGCCGCGTCGCGCCCGGGAGAGGGAATGTCTTGCGGTACGCCTCCTCGCACTGTCTGGCAAACGACTCGGGCGTTGTGCCCGGCTGGCGAAGTGTGCCAAATTGCCGGGCCACAGTCACCAGGTCCTCCAGCCGCCGACTGCTCACACCGGCCACCGCCACATTACACGAGCTGAGTCCGCTGATCCCCGTCAGAAAAACCCCGGAGCCCCCCAGGAACTCGTCGGCCACAATCGTCGGCTTGCCCAATTGCCCGAGCTTGAGAACCGCCTGGGTCTGGGACCAGTCAAGCGTCATCGCATAGACGAGGTAGCCGTCCACTTCATCTTTCAGGGCAACCGCCTTCTCCACGTCGGCCGGGCTTTCGACGGTTACCGCCGTCCAGTCTACTCCCGGACATCCGCCCGCGAGCGCTGCCATGACCTCGTTCTGCCGGCCCTTGGTATCGAACCCGGGATAGGGCCAGATTTCATGGACCTTGATGTTGGCGAGAAACACCGCGGCCACTCGTACCTTCCTTTCGCCCGTTTCCGCACCTCGCACAAAGGGCGCGAATCCGCCGGCTGTCGCTGCGGCTCCCAATCCCAGAAAGAACCGCCGTCGATCCATGGCGTGGTGGCAACCGTGACACGATCCGTGACTCTGACATCGGCACATGGCATCGCTCCTCCCATGAAGTAGTTGAGAACATTCTATCAAAGCGCCACCCCGCACAAAACGGCGGAGGCCGCATCAACCACGAAATCCACGACCACAACGGATTATTGGTATTTGCATGGCAAGTGGCCCCCGACGATCAGCTGGGGGTTGCGAAAGCTGGGCTCCCGTTGATCGCCCTGGCCCCATTGAACCTTGAAAGGTCAATCCACTACGACGCGGTCGCTCGCGGCCGACCATTGCACGATCAGCCGCACTCGTTTTCCATCAAGGCCAGATTAGGGTGAACCTCGGGAATGCGGAGTGCAAAATCCGGATGGGCGACTCCGTCGAAATCGAGCGACTGACGGGGCCGGATGTCGGACTCCTTCTCGACTGCGGGTTCTGCGGGTTGGGCCTGGTCTGGCAACGCCAGCATCAACATGGCGATCCAGGCAGCAAAGGCCACAAAGAAGGATCTCAGTTTGCAGACGATCCCCCCATTGTATCTCCGCGACTTCCACAATCCAGAATATGGAACAGCACCGACTCACATTCTGCGTTCCAAGATTGACTTTCAGACGCAACCCGTTCAGACTAGCATGCGATCTGGCCAACGCCCTGGATTTGACGGTCGCGGAATCTTTGCCCGGAAGCGACAACAGTGCCCTCGAACCTGCCGGCACCGGTGTCGCTGGCACCGTCGCCGCAATCCCGCTGACGCAAGTACCTCATCCGCCGCAGTAAGGCGAGTCACCCAGTCCAGCCCATACGAAACGACAAGAGGAGTGTTCGATGCAGAACAGGCCCACAACCATGAAATCCGTGCTTTTCCGGTCCCTGGCCGTCCTGGCCTGCGGGGCATGCCTGGTGGGCCTTGCCCTTGGCGCGGAGAAAACTGGCCCCGATCGCTGGCAAGGGGCAATCGCTGCCTTCGAGGCTGCCGACCAAGCCAGTCCTCCGCCGCAAAACGCCGTTCTCTTCATCGGCTCCTCGACGATTGTTCGCTGGAAATCGCTGGCCCAGGATTTTCCCGACGTGCAGGTGATCAATCGCGGCTTTGGCGGCTCGCAGATCGCCGACAGTACTTTCTATGCCGAGCGGATCGTGATCCCGTACCGGCCGCGGATGATTGTTCTGCGAGCCGGTGGCAACGACATCCATAGCGGCAAGACGCCCGAGCAGGTGGCGGCTGACTTCAAGGCGTTTGTCGAGAAGGTGCGAGCCAAGCTGCCCGAGGTGAAGATCGCCTACATGACAATCAACGCTTCACCATCGCGATTGGCCAACTTCGAGCGGGAAGAGAAGGCCAACGAGCTGATCCAGCAGTACATCGCAAAGGGCAAGAACATGGTCTACATCGACAACTTCTCGGCCATGCTCGGTCCGGACGGGAAGCCCCGAGAGGAACTGTTCGTCAAGGATCGGCTCCACTTCAATGAGGAGGGCTACACGATCCTGATCGCCAGCGTGCGGCCGCATCTTGAGTAGACGCACGACTTCACACGCTCTGCGACGACCGGAAGCGGAGACGTCGTCTCAAACCGACCGTGACACAGCACACCACGAGGAGCGGACTGATGCGAGTGTTTTTTTCGAACCATGGACGAGCCGTCGTACTGTGGGGCTTGCTCCTGGCCGTTCTTGGCTCGTCTTGCGGAGTCGTCCTGGCCGGTGAGAGCCCGGTAGACTCCCCTCGCGGCATCGTCGTATCCGTCTCGCCGCCCGCCAGCGACGTCGGTCTGGCAGTGCTCAACCAGGGCGGCAGCGCGGTGGACACGGCCGTGGCGACGGCCTTTGCCCTTGCCGTTACGTGGCCCGCCGCGGGAAACATCGGCGGCGGAGGATTCATGATGGTCTATCCGGGCCCGGGGCGGGAACCGGTTTGCGTGGAATACCGGGAGACGGCACCGGCCACGGCGACGGCCGATCTGCTCGTCGAGGATTTCCGCATGGATGGGCATCGCGTGGCGGCCACACCGGGTACGGTGGCTGGCCTGGCCCTGGCTCACAAGCAATGGGGAACGTTGCCCTGGCGGGATCTCGTGATGCCGGCCGTGCGGCTTGCCCGAGAAGGGTTCGAGGTCGACGAGGCCCTCGCCCGTTCGCTCAATGGTGTGCTCAAATCGACGAAACAGTTTGCCGAATTCCAGCGGGTTTACCTCCCTCAAGGAAAGGAGAAGTGGCAGGCAGGCGATCGCCTTGTGCAGCCCGATCTGGCCCAGACCCTCGAACGAATCGCCGACGGTGGAGCCGACGCCTTCTATCGCGGTCCGATCGCGGACCAGATCCGAGCGGAAATGGAGGCCGGAGGCGGGCTGATCTCGAAGGACGACCTTGCCCGTTATCAGGCCAAGATTCGCAAACCGACCCACGGTACCTATCGCGGGTACGACGTGTATGGGCCGCCGCCACCTTCCAGCGGCGGGATCTGCCTGGTCGAGATGCTCAATATCCTGGAGAACTTCCAGCTCCACGGGGCCCCTTCGCCGCAGGCAGCGACCGGTCAGCCGCCCCAGTGGTCGCCGCAGGCGATGCACCTGGTGATCGAAGCGATGCGTCGGGCCTTCTGCGATCGCGCTCGATTCCTGGGCGATGGAGACTTCGTTTCCATTCCGTCTTACCTGACCTCCAAGGAGTACGCCAGGAAGCTCGCAGCCGGGATCGATCTTGAAAAGGCCACGCCCAGCGAATCGATCGCAACCGACATTCCCCTGGCCGACGAATCCCCCGAAACCACGCACTTCTCGGTCATCGATCGCCATGGGATGGCCGTTTCCAACACCTATACGCTGGAGAATTCCTATGGGTGCCGCGTGGTGGTCCGCGGCGCGGGCTTCCTGCTCAACAACGAGATGACCGACTTCAATCATGTCCCCGGCCGAACCGACCGGACCGGCTTGATCGGCACGCCAGCCAATGTGATCGCGCCTGGCAAGCGGATGCTCAGTTCGCAGACCCCCGCGCTCGTCACCCAGAACGGCCGTCTGATCCTCGTCACGGGCAGCCCCGGGGGACGCACGATCATCAATACGGTGCTCTGCACGGTTCTCAATGTCGTCGACTTCGGCATGGCGCCCCAGCAGGCGGTGGATGCCCCTCGGCTCCACCATCAGTGGTTCCCTGACAAAGTCAGTTTCGAGGGGAGTCAGCTCCCGGACTACTTGACAGCCGTCGAGCACCTGCGTCAGCTAGGCCACGATCTCAACTCAGAACCGTCTAAACAAGGCGACGCCCATCTGATCGGCCTGGATCCGAGGACCGGAAGTTACCTTGGGGCCGCCGATTGCAGGATCGACGGCAAAGCGGCAGCCCAGTAGGCGCGCGGCGCAGCAGTCCTTCGTATCTGCCTGCCGGCAAGCTCCTGGCGGCCCGCTCTCTCTGCTGCCGGGTGCGTTGCTGCCCGCGAGCAGCCTGCTCACAGATCGTAGAGCGTCTCGTCCACTTCCGGCCGCTTCAGCCTCTTGGAAAACCGCTGGAGGCTCTGCCCGCTCTCGCCAAGCCCGGGGTCCATCTCCAGCAGATCGCCCATCTCCTCTTCGACCTTGTCGGGATCCTCGCCCGCCTCCATTCGGCGGATAGCCTCCTCCATTCCCTCACCGAGTTTCATTCCGGTGGCTTCGTGGAGCTTGCGCATCATCCGAGCCATCTGCCGGGGGTCGTCCTCGTTCACTGCCTCCCCCTCGCGGGCCATCTCTGCCATCACCCGTTCCATCTTGGCCTCGTCGAAGTCTTCCGGCAGGCCGTCGCCACCTTCCTGAGGCTCGGAACGACCCTTGGAGATGGCAAACCGGGATACCTTGCGGTCCAGGTCGGGGCGACCGCATCTCGGGCACTTGGGACGCTTCTCTGTGTCTGGCCGTTTGGCCAGGAAGTTGAAGACTGTGTGGCATTGCGGACAATAAAATTCGTAGATTGGCACAGAAGATCTCCTGAAATCGGTTTGCCTGCATGGCAGCCCAGGGGCACTCAGCAACCAGGCTGGCAAGAGGCTTGGTCAGCAGCTTCATGGCGTTCAGTATACTGACTCCATGCGCATCGCCTCCACCCGTCCCTTGAAAGCATCGCCACCCGGCAATCGCAGGTATCTATTTTCCGCTGCCTGCTGATGCTCAACAAGGCCGACAGCCGGCGAGATGGCGTTTGTTGCACCATAAAACCCGTCTTTCGCCAGACAAGGGGAGCCCAATCCGCCGTCCGGCCACTGTTGGCAATTGTTAGAGCCGCTGCCAAAACCACCGGCTGTGCACATCCATGCCCGTGGGAAACTCATACGTCTTGTGAGGGCTTCTTAGAGCCGCTGCCAAAACCACCGACTGTGCACATCCATGCCCGTGGGAAACTCATACGTTTTGTGAAAACTTCTTACTCAAGTGCGCTGGCAAATCGTGATCCTTCCCGCGTCGCCACGTTGTCATGGGCACGTTGTCTCCGGCCGGGATACCCGGTATAACGCCAGTGCACGCCAGTTGGCTCCGATACAAGGAAATTGCCATGCACCATCGATCGCTTCACGGCACGGTGTCCTGGGTTGTACTACTGGGACTTGTGGCCCTCTTCCCGGGAATTCCGCTGCCGGGGGCGGAACGGGAATCCGTAGGGTCTTCGCGAGCCATCTGGAGGCCACAGCGCACTTTCGGCATGCCCCACTCCCTGGTCTCTCCGCAAGGCGGTACCGCCGCGGCAATAACCGCGGGATTCATTCGTGTCGTCGATGCGTTCGTATTGGCAAGCCTGTGCCTGCCGGTCGCGGCAGCCGATGCCCAGCCTCCCGAGCCGATCCAAGCCTTCTGCATCGACTTCAATTGGGGAGAGGGCGGGCCAAACGGGTTCGCCCGGCCCGGGTTGTGGGCCGATGCAGATCCGGCCGCGCATGTCGCCTGGTACAAAGCACTGGGCGCCAATGTCATGCAGACGTTCTGCGTTTCCTGCAACGGATACGCCTGGTACAAGAACGGTGTCGTACCGGAACAACCCGGTCTGAAGTACGATTTCCTGACGGATGCCGTACGTCGCGGGCACCGGGAAGAAATGCGAGTGATGGGCTACTTCTGCATCGGTTCCAACACCCGTTGGGGTCAGCAGAATCCGAATCTCAGCTACGGTATTCCCGCCACCCCTCACATCCCGTATACGGACACGTACCTGGCTTATCTGACAACCGCCATCCGCGACGCCGTCAAGCGGACTGGTATCGATGGTTTCATGATCGACTGGATCTGGCAACCCGAACGTACAGCGATGGGCGGCAAGTGGCTGGATTGCGAGAAGGATCTATACACGCAGCTCATGGGAGACGCGTTTCCGGGTGAAGACAACCTCACCCCCGAGCAGGAGTTGGCTTACAGCCGGAAGGCACTCGAACGGTGTTGGGTTGCCATTCGTAGGGCTGCCAAGCAAGCGGATCCCGATTGCATCGTCTGGCTTTCCTGCCACAGTCCGACACACCCTCATGTGGTCAACTCGCGGATGTTCAAGGAAGTGGACTGGCTGATGAACGAGGGTGGCGATATTGAGCGAGTCAAAGCGGTCGAGCCGATGATCGGCCAGCACACGCGGCTGCTTACCTGTCTGGCCAACTGGAACAAGCAGGATCCGGCCGAGATCGTTCCGGCCGCGTTGAAAGAAGGAATTGGCTTGTACGGCTTCACCAGACCGCAGCCCGATTCGCTACTAATGCCCGTCGAATCCTACCTGGCGCAGCCTGCCGGCGAGCTGGAGGGAGACGCCAAGAACATCGCGGCCCTGGCCCGGGCTTTCCACGGTGCGTCACCGGATTCTGTCAAGACCGCGCCGCGGGTCCCCCATTGACGGACGCTGCTTGGTCCTTGTTCTGTTGCCTGAGACACTCGGAAACTGAGCCATGACATCCCGAACCGATCGTCGCAACTTCCTCAAGACCACGGCAGTCGCCGGGGGGGCCTTGATTGCCGGCGCTACGGTGGCCGAATCGCAGGGCGATGAAGCGATCGCATTTGCCGCTCCCGATCCGGCAAAACTGGCCGCCCCCGAGGCAAATGCAGCGCGACTGCCGGAGCTCCAACCGGCTAGATGGGTCTGGTATCCGTCGAGCCGTACGCTGGCCAACACGATGGTATTGTTTCGTCGCGCGTTCAACCTTTCGGAAGCGCCGGTACGTGCCACGGGTTGGATCCTCGGCAGCAGCCGCTACCTGCTGTTTGCCAACGGGCAACGTATTCAGTTCGGCCCGGCCCCCTGCGATCCGCGTTTTGAGGAAATCGATCCGGTCGACCTGACCGGCCTTCTGCAACCGGGACGGAACGTCCTGGGCGTGCAGGTTCTCTACTACGGTCACGGCGACGGCACCTGGCCGGCGGGCAAGCCGGGCCTGCTATGCTTCCTCGAAATCGAGTCGGCCAACGGAGAGAAGCAGATCATCGGGTCGGACGAGAACTGGCAGGCCCATTACGCTCGGGCATGGCGCCCCGGCCAGTTCAAGCGATGGTATCTGAGGGCCCTGCAGGAGGATTTTGATGCCCGGCAGTACCCACACGACTGGCAGTCGGTGGAGTTCGAGCCGGGGGGAGATTGGATACCGGCAATGGTTCTGGACGGGCCCGCAGACAAGCCGTCGTTGGCTACT
Source organism: uncultured Planctomycetaceae bacterium (assembly GCA_964429355.1). Classification (GTDB taxonomy): domain Bacteria; phylum Planctomycetota; class Planctomycetia; order Pirellulales; family Thermoguttaceae; genus JAAYAY01. Next base: position 9,706 of record CAYSCH010000239.1, read on the forward strand.
GGTTATCCCGACTACGCCCTCGATCTTGGCGCCGCGCGATCCGATGTGGAACTCCGTCCGCGAACGATTCCACGGATGCAGGAAGAGTGGCGACCCGTGAAGTGCCTGGCGGAAAGCGTGTGGATTGAATGGCAGCGGCCGGCGGAGGAATATTTTGAACTGGGTGTGCCCAACGCATTCGGCGTAGTTCGCACCACCTCGGCAACGGAGACGTCGCCGGGAACCTGGGAAGTCGAGTTGGACGGCTCACGGGCAGCAGCGCTCACATTCGAATTCGAGGAGCAGATCGTGGGCTGGCCAGCCTTCACGGTCGAGGCTCCGGCCGGCACGGTCATTGAAGTCATGACGCAGGAAGCCCACGCCCTGGGCGGGCCCGCGCTGTTGAACACTCATTTTCACGGCTGGTCGCGGTTTACCTGCCGTGAAGGTATGAATCGATTTGAGCCTTTCGATTTTGAAAGCCTGCGCTGGCTGCAACTGCATGTGCGCAACGCTCGGGGGCGGATTCGGATCCGCGAGGTCGGTGTGCGCCGGCGCCAATTTCCCTGGCCGAACGACCCACAGATCCAGGTGTCGGATCCGGCGCTGCAACGGCTCGTCGATGCCTCGATCAACACGCTCCACAATTCCGCCCAGGAAACGGTTGTGGACGGCATGGGACGGGAACGCCAGCAGTACAGCGGCGACGGCGGGCACCAATTGCACGCCATCTATTACAGCTTTGGCGAAACGCGGCTGCCCTCACGATTCGTTCGCACCTTCAGCCAGGGAATGACGCTGGAAGGATATTTCCTCGACTGCTGGCCGGCCTACGACCGGCTTGCACGCTTGATGGAACGGCAGTTGGGCCTGACCTTCTGGGGCCCCTTGCTGGATCATGGAATCGGCTTCAATTTCGACTGTTTCCATTACTACCGGCATACCGGTGACCTGGGGCCCCTTGCCGAGGCCTATCCGCGACTGCTGCAATTTGCGGCGTACTTGAAGAGCATTCAGGGGACGGACGGGCTTTTACCGGTGGAAGACCTGGGGATACCCACCGTCTGGATGGATCATCAGGCGTATCAACGTCAGCGGCACAAACAATGCGCCTTCAATCTCTACGCGGCAGCCATGCTCGAGCACGCACTGCCGGAACTGTGCCAGGCCTTCGATGATGCCGCCAATGCCGCCGCCGCTCGGCGGTTTGCAGTGGAGTTGCGGAAGGCCGCCGCGGAGCGATTCTGGAGTCCGGAACATCGCCTTTTCGTCAACAACCTTCCCTGGCTGAGTGAAGAGAAGGAGCTTCGCACCTGCGATCGATCGCTGGCCACGGCCATCCTCTTCGATCAATGCCCGAACCAGGATACGGCGAAGGTGATTGCCAACCTGGCGACCGCTCCGCCCAACATGGGTACGTCTTATCCGTGCAACGCAGGTTGGCGCTATTGGGCCTTGGCCAAGACAGGAAACGTGGATGTCGTACTGACGGACCTGCGAGAACGCTGGGCCACGATGCCTTCCGTCCTTCTCAACAATACGTTGCAGGAAGACTGGGTCGTGCATCCGGACTCGGGTTCCCAGTGGAGCCACTGCGCGGTGGTGCCGCTGTACTTCCTGTTCATGAGCGTGGCGGGACTGACACCCCTGGAACCGGGCTTTCGACGCGTGGAGATCCGTCCCCAACTGGGCGACCTCGACTCGCTCGACCTCACCGCTCACACGGTGAAAGGTCCCATTCGCCTTCAGAGTCGTGGCAAGTTGGGAACTCGCCAGCTATCTTTGACATTACCCTCAGGCTGTGAGGGCGAATTGGTGTTGCCCGCGGAAGAGCGTGTTACGCTGGAGCGGATCTCAGATACCGTTGCGGGCCTGGCCCGCTACCGGTTGCCTGCCGACGCTTCCCTGACATTGAGTTTGAGCAGGACCTGACGACTTACGGCGTCTACGGAAATGGAGCCGCCTGTCGCAACGACATGCCGGATTCCGGCCGGCGCGTGGTCCGAGGTGGCTGCTAGTGCAATCGTCCCCTGCGTTGCTGCTCCGTGCACTTGCCACGATCTGTAGTTGCGGTGCGCGTCATCCCGGACCGTTACGATGATCTTCTCACGAAAAGGTTGAACAACCATGTATAAGACAACGGCTCACTGGATTTCTCGGGCGACCGCTTCTGCCCTGCTCGTGAGTGTTGCTGCCGCGGCGGACGATCTGGCGACTGGCAAGCTCGACGCGGATAACCGATCGGGTGAGGTGATCTCGAGCCCGGCCAGCCAGACTCCCGAGTCCGCCGCCCCGGAGCCGGCCGCGCTGGAAACCGGACGCCAGGCGACGCCGCTCCTGCGCGAGATGACGACGGGCTACCTGCTGAACTGCTTCTTCATGTCGCCCCGTCCGTACTGCTGGCCGCACGAGGATAGCCACTTGTCCGGTTGGGAGGTCGACCGCAGGGGCGGACATTTTGCTCATCAGCCAACGTGCCGTTACCCGGAGGGGTTTGCCTTCCACAGCGACTGGTTCAAGCTGGTCGACACCAGTCCCGACGCCGCCATCACGCTCCGGCACCAGATCGCCCGCCAGACTGACGGCCTGCTTACGCTGGAGTTTCGCTTCAAGTTGCCGGCGCAGATGGATGGCGCGAGCTGGCAGTTGCGCGACCTGGAGCGATCCGCCGTAAGCCTTGTGACGGCAGCAGGCAACCTGTGCCTGGAGAATGGCGACGGGAAGCTCGAGGTCCTTGCCCGAATCGAGTACGGGCGCGAATACGGCGTAAAGGTCGTCGCCGATATCCCCACGAACAGGGCAGACGTGTTTGTCGACGGCCAGCGGATGGTGCAAGCCGTCCGTTTCACGCATCCGGTCACGACGATTGACGATTTCTTCGTGAAGACCGGCGACGCGGGGACCGGCGAGTTGTTTCTGAACCCGGTCAATATCTTCAAGGGCTACGCGGTCAACGAGACTTTCGTGACCTGCGGCGTGGGCAAACTGCCGGCTGAATGGGGCACCGGCTCCGACGGGCATTCGGTTTCCGTGGAGGAGTTCGAGTGCGGAACGAAGCCCGACATCTTCAGTCTCAAACTGGCAGCTCCGGCTGAACATGGTGCGGCGGTGCGGAGAGACTTCCCGCCCATTCAGGGAAAGACGGTGCTGGAGTTTCGCATGCTGTTGCCGGAGAAACGCGATGGAGCAACCGCCCGGTTCGACGACGGCAACAACGGAGTCCGCATCGCCACGTTGGCCGGCGATCTGTGTGCTTTCGACGAGAGAGCCCGGCCCATGCCGCTGGTGCGCAACTATCGGACCCGCCTGTGGTACATGCTCAAAGTGATCGCCGACCCGGAATCGGGAACGGCGGATATCTACGTGAACGGCAAGATCGCCGCGACGCAGGCAAGAGTGTGTTCCGGATTGAAGGCCTTCAGCGCGGCAGGTTTCGACACGGGACCGGCGACGGTGCTGTGGATCGACGATGTGCAAGTCTATCCTTGGCGCGAGTACCCGGCCGATTACGTGCCGGCACCAGATCCCGTTGCCGTCGACAACGGATTCCTCCTGGGCGTCCAGAGCTGCAATCTCTGGCGTGAAGGCACGGCCTATGCGGGCTGGGATTATGTCTATCCGTATCGCGCCCAGCGAAAGCCGTATCTTGGGTGGTACGACGAGGGGAATCCGGAGGAAATCGATTGGGAAATCAAATGGCAGGTCGAGCACGGCATCGGTTTCGAGCAACACTGCTGGTATCGCCCCAACAACGCCATCAATCATCCGATCAAAGACGGCGTGCTGGACCAGGGATTGATCCAAGGCCTCTTCAACGCGCGCTACAGCCATCTGAGCAAATTCACGATCATGTTCACCAACGAAGGCGCCGGCGAAACCAATCCGCAGGATTGGCGCGAGAATATCATTCCCTATTGGATCGAGTACTTCTTCCAGGATCCTCGCTACCTGAAGATCGACGGCAAGCCCGTGCTCTCGATCTACCATCTCGACCACTGGCTGCGGATGTTCGGCGGCGAGGACGCCGCGCGGCAGGCGATCCAGACCTTGCGCGACGAGGTAGCCAACGCCGGCTTTCCAGGCATCCTCGTGCTGATGGAAGACCGGACTGCGGATGCCGGCCGGTTGAAAAAGATGAAAGCGATTGGGGTCGACTACTGCTATGCCTACACATGGGGCATGCCGGATGCCGAGGTGCAGCGAGCAAGGAACACGGCCCAAAGGGCGGCCGCCGAGGCCCTGGGACTGCGCAGTCTGACGAGCCTCTCCATGGGTTGGGACCGCGAAGCGTGGGGCGTGAAGGAGGGGGGCTGGCTTCCCGTGCAGGATTACCGGGCGCTGGCGCAGTGGGCTCGCGACGATTTCATGCCGACCTTGCCGGCAGACTCCCTGGGGCGCCGATTCGTGATGCTCGCCAACTGGAACGAATTCGGCGAAGGCCATTACCTGATGCCGTCGACGCTGGCCGGCTTCGGCTACCTCGACGCGCTGCGGGATGTCTTTAGTTCTGGAGGCCCACATGAAGATGCGCAGCCCACGGAACAACAACGCAGGAGGTTCACGGTGCTCTATCCCAGGGAATAAAACCCGTTGGACGCGGTCGGATCTGTCTTCGCGACAACCCTGGCATACCGACGGCTGATCAACCGGTCCTATTCAATGATCCGTTCGATCAGCTTGGGCAGATTCTCCCGGGGCAATACGCGCCCCGGGACGATTGGCTTGCCGGGCGTCTGGGGAATCTGGGGTTTTTCACCGCCACGGGTGAGGGCGATTTCGACGGTGACGGGGTTCCTCGCGAGGTTCAACGGGGCCTGATTGGGATTGAAGCCTTCGTAGACGGCGTTCACCTGGTAATTGCCGGGCGTCAACCGACCGGTGAAGGTTCCGGCCCGGTCGGTCTGGCCGGTGAGCACGATGCGGCGATTCTGCACGACGGTCACTGCAACGGTCGACAGGGGACGGCGGACCGGACCGCCACCGGGTATTTGAACGCGAGAATCGGCTGCCACCACCCGAACCGTGAACGCCACCTGGGCGTTTGGCGCAGGTTCCGACTGTTTCAGATAAAGAGTTTGCTGGCTCACTCCACCCTGCAACGTAACTGTCTGGCGGCTGCTCCCG
>CAYSCH010000240.1:0-14807 GCA_964429355.1 uncultured Planctomycetaceae bacterium
AGTTCCAGTTCGACTACGTCTCCTGCATCTCCGACCCGGCTCGCGAGGCGGCCGATTGTGGGGCCACGGTTCGATATTACGACAACCAACCGCCGGCCATCGACGAGACACGGGCCCTTCTGGCGGACAAGAGAGTGCTGGCAGGCCTCAAGACACCCGATCCGCTGGGAGGCGGGCGAATGCACGATCGCGTCCAGGCAGCGGCGATCTTCAAGCAGCGAGTCGGTGGGCAACTCCTCATCGAGGGCTGGATCGAGGGTCCTTGCGCCGAAGCAGCCGACCTCCGCGGCATCAATTCGCTGATGGTCGATTTCTTCGACGACCCCGTTTTTGTGCGGGATCTGTTCGAGTTCGTTGTCCACATGGAGCTTGCGTTTGCCAAGGCCCAGATCGACGCCGGAGTGGACATCGTGGGGATGGGGGATGCGGCGGCCTCGCTGGTGGGCCCGCAGATCTACCACGAGTTCGTGCTCCCCTACGAGCGGCGGATAATCGAAGGGATCCACGAAATGGGCGGCCGGGTACGATTGCACATCTGCGGAAACACCGGAAAGAGCCTCGCCGAGATTGGCACGCTCAAGGCGGATCTTGTCGATCTGGACTTCATGGTTTCCGTTGCGGCCGCCCGTGCGGCGATGGGGCCGGACCAAGTTTTCACGGGCAATATCGATCCTGTGGCCGTCGTCCGCAACGGCACTCCGGAGGGTATCACGGCGGCCGTCGCCCGATGCCACGTGGAAGCTGGCCCGCGCTACGTGGTGGCCGCCGGATGTGAGATCCCGCGGGATACCCCAAGGGCGAATGTTGAGGCCCTGACCGATTACTCGAAATCCCACGCACCGTAACGCAGTTGCGCAAAGATTGTCGAGAACGCGTCTTTTCCTGGTAAACCAAGCCAAGAAAAACTCACCAAGACGACGTACCCTATCCCAGCCCGAGTGCTGTCAGGATTCTGGGGTCGGCGAGGCTCTCAGCCACCAGGTCGGCCATGCTGAAATCGTGCACGACGGTCAACCCGGCGGGCACCGCCACCGTGTATGCGCCTGCCGCGGCTGCCGCCGAACAGCCCGCCTGGCTGTCTTCCAGGACCATCATTTCAGCCGCCTTGACACCAAATCGGGCGGCCGCCTTCTGGTAGATTTCCGGATCCGGCTTACCGTGGGTGATATCGACGGCCGTCAGAACGAACTCAAAACGGCGCCGCATGGCGAACCGCGACAGCACGGCTTCCACAACGTCCGGATTGCTGCTCGTGCAGATCGCCTTGGGGATCGACGCCCCTTCCAGCCCGTCGAGCAGGTCGAGCAATCCCAGCATGGGTGCGACACTGTCGTCGAGGAGGCTGATGAAGACCTGAGCCGATTCGGCGGCCATCGCTTCCCAGGTATCGTCCAGCGAGTGCCATTGGATGATTGTCTCGAAGCAAGCCTGGGGCGGGCGGCCCATAATCGCATGACTGAGCTCTTCCGTATACTCGCATCCCCGCCGCCGCATCAATTCCGAACCGACTCTCCAATAGACGTCCTCCGTGTTGAACATCAGGCCGTCCAGATCGAAGGCCACCGCCTTGATCGTTCGAGATGAAGTCTGAGAATTGCCGTCGGCCGTCACAGGGGGAGTCTCCGCAAGAGCAAGGTAAACCTATAATTTACCGAGCTTCCGCAGGGCCGACCAGGGCGGCGATAGGACCTCGTCAGAAGGGGAAGGGTTTCCAGAGGATAGCCGCCTCCGCAAGGGCGTGAGAGTAGCCGAGGCCGCCAGACGAGGAAGAAGTGCCGGAATGCCCAGATTATGCGGATTCGGCTGCTTTGCGTTCGAGGCCAAATTCTGGCGAATTCAGTTACGATGCGTTCGAGGCCAAATTCTGGCGAATTCAGCTACGGTCCGAAATCGTTCAGCCGAGCCAGGCTGCCGCGTGACGGGAAACGCGGGACAGCCGCCGGGCTGACCGGATCCCCATCCAGATTGTCTTCGAGACGATTCGTGGCGGACAGATCGCGAGCCGCCCGATGGCATATGTTTCGGTCGCCCACGACGCGAGGGCTCGATTGATCGGCCCCTGAAAGTCGATGAACCGGAGATTGGGATCGTCGCACCCGGCCTCGATCACGTGATACCGCAGCAGATGCCCTGGCCCGAACTCGCGGTAGTCTTCGTCATAACCTACCTTGAAGGAATGGTACACGCCCTTGCCAAACCATCCGAGTTCAAAGGCGATCTCGCGGCCGCCGCATTCGAGAAAAGCCAGCCTCAGAGAGTCCTGCCGGGCGAAATACTTGGCTTGCCGCCGATAGAACTCGAAAATGCCCCTATTTCGCAGCACGCTCGTTCCGGCTCTTCCCTTCCAACCACTATCTTCCAGGGCGAAGGCCCGACGCATGGCGTCGTCAAGTTCGTCCGGCTTCAGGTGGTCGAAGAGTCGCACTTCGACCCGGCCCTTGCTTTCCAGCCGTTTCAGATCTTTGCGAATGGATCGCTGGAGGTTCTTGGAACGTCCTGCCAGATAATCGTCGAACGGCTTCTGGAGCGATACCCGTCCAATCTCGAACCCGGGACGAACGTCAACTTCCATACCTCGATTGACGAGCGCCTCCGCCAGGTTCGTCCAGCGTTTGGTCTGGTAGGGCACCATTTCAAACCACAGGAGCGGCCAGGGCAAGTTGCCCATGGCATCGGCGAGGTGCTCCGCAATCGCGACCGTGCCGGCCGTCTCGTCGAGCAGCAATTCCCCATTGGCCGACCAGGGATTGAGCGACAAATCGCCCACGGGGACCATCCGGCCAAGATCGCGTCCAACGAGCGGCAGAATTCCCACCAGACGGTCGCCCTGGCGAACGGTTATGAGACGCACTCGTCTTCCGGCCCCAAACTGCTCGATCCAAAGGGCTACTGGTTCTGCGCGAACGGTTGGCATGGTCAGGTCGCTGCGCTGCCACAGATCGTCCCAGTCTCCAGCGAGTGCGCGCAGGGCATCGACGGATTGGAGGACTTCAACGTGAACGCTGCTGGTGGGCGGGTGTGGCTTGGACATTGGCGATGCTACCGCGGTCAAGCGGTCCAGATGACTGCATACGGAGTATGCCTGCTGCTTCCCTTGAAGCATACTCCACGTGAGCGGTTCGGCTGGCCTGCTATCGCCCCTACAATCGTTGCGACGCAATCTCGTGGGTGACGGTCACCAGTTCGCCGAGAATCAGGCAGGTCGCACCCCAGATTTGACAGGTTTGCCAGGCGAAGTGGGGCGACTGGTAGATGCAGCCGAGGTGGCTCCGCTGGTGGCTGGAGAGATTGGCCGGATCAAGGAGATGATCCAGCGGGACTTCCAGAATCTCGTCCACTTCCCGAGGATTCGGAACGAACCGGGGCCGCCGATCGCAGACCGCCACGAACGGATCGACCCGATAGTTGCTCACGTGAACGTAGATCGGTGATAGCGAACCGAGAATCCGAGGCGTCACATCCTCCGCACCGACCTCTTCATGGAACTCGCGGATTGCGGCCTCGATGGGCGTCTCTCCCGGCTCGACGGCCCCGCCCGGCAGACTGATCTGTCCCGCATGGTCCGGAAGGTGCTGCGGACGCAGGGTCAGCGGCAGGTGCCATCGATCCTCGATCGGATAGAGGAGCGCCAACACGGCCGCGGGTTTCGCTTCGGGCGGAATCTGTGCAACGCTCGGTCCGGGACGCCCTACCGCCGCATAGCGGCTGCCTTCCATCGGTCCAGGCAAGGGCGATTTCAGACGGACAGCGAGTCGCTCGGGGAGATCGCAGTTCATGGCATTTCGGACGGATCGAAGGCCTGGTTCGGTGCTTCGACCGACCCAGCGTCTTCCGGCGTCAACCAGGCGGGGGGCAAAGGTGGAAGGTCCATACGGTAAACGATATACGTCCGGTTCTCATAGAGCACACGGAAATCCCGCTTCCGGGGCCATCGGTAGGTGATCAGATAGGGAGCATCGTATTTCTCACCCAGATATCGGAGTCGCCGGGAGTCGAGCCGGGACAACGAATTGTTCCATCCGCCACCGATGAGCGGGTCATCGTGCCGGTGGATGTCGAGCACGCAATTCCACCATGCCACCATCGATTGCGCATCCTGCGGAATGTCTTTCCAGGAGACGACCTCGCTCCGCTGGGCATACCACTTGAATGTCTGGCCCATCAACGGCGTCAAGAACCGAGCATCGGCCGGCACTTCTCCGGCTTTGGCAATCCACTGGCAGGCATCGACCCAGGCCCAATAATCCCAAATGCGGTCCGCGCGCGGAATAGTGGGAGCGATCCGCATGGAGACTGCGGCCGCCATGTGGGCCCCGGGCGCAAGGAGCAACAAGGCCGCGCTCATCCAAGCGATCGCGGCCATTCGAATCTGCTTGACCTGGGGGATCGGCAGCAGGCGTTTTTCGACCAGCAGGAGACCGCCCACAACGATCGCAGCGGCCAGGCCGGCCGCAGCTTCCCACGCCAGCCAGTACTCCGCCATGGTACCCACCGCGGTCAGCAACCGGGCAATCAGGAACAGGCCCCCCAGAACGACAATTCCCGAGAGAATCAGCGCCAGGCGCCGGCCACGGACCCATGCGAGCCTGGCCCTCGCACCGATCCCCATGAGGAACTCAGGGCCGGCCAGAGCAACGCCCATTGGCACGGCAACGTCGGAAAGGCGAAACCAGTAGAACCGCAACAAACCGGCCCGACGCGCCGGATCGGAGAACCCGACGGCAATGGCAAGGCCCGCCAGGGAAAGCAGCAACGTCCCGGCAACAAAGGCCTGCAGGCGGTTGTTCTCAATCGATCGCGGCCCCCAATGCCACATCGCGGCCCAGACCCCCACCAAGAGTATGAAACGCAACATGAATCCGGGGGGAAAGCCGCCGGGATCCAGATGGTGCCTGAGTCGAAGGAAGACATAGATCTGGTTGGCGAACTCGACCACCGCCGGATCGGTTCGCCAGGTGAGTGCCAACGAGGGAATGAGCCCGGGGAGGGAGAGCAGGAATCCCAGCGCAAGAGACGGGATCATGGACCGAAAGGTTGGCCGGCCTTGGCCGATCAGGAGCCAGGCAATCCCCGCGGCCACGACGGCCCAACCACCGACGAGAACGTGAAAAGCTGCGGCGGCTCCCAAGAGCGGCCAGACATGTGTGAATCGGCCCAGGGCCAAGGCCTCGAGCCCGAGAAACGTGAGCACGTAGGAAAATCCCTTGGCTTCCACCCCTCCGATCACCCACTCACCGGCCATGTGACCATGTTCCATCAGGCACACCAGCAAGGCGGCCGTCCACACGGACGCCCACGGTCGCGGCAGAACCGCCCGGCTGAGACGCTGCCACGACCATGCCAGGAGCGCCCAGGTGATCAATCTTCCTCCCCAGGCGATCAGAGTGGGCGGGAAGAACAATGCCAGCCAGCCCAAGGAGAGGTAGAAGGTTGCATGGGTATCCGAAGAATTCAGGAACGAATCGCCGGGGATCCACTGCGGGTTCCAGGAATGGATCGCCTTGCCGATATAGTAGGGCTCGTTCACTTCGGGGACCGGCCAGGCCCCCTGGATGAAGAACACAACGAAAACTAATACCACCTCCAACGCAACCAGGCTCGTGGTGCGACGAGAAACGGCAGTGGTTGGAGTAACCGGCTGGCTCAACAGAGATCCATCCACAAAGAACAGAGGCAACCGTGGGCACTCCGCCTGGACCGCCAGGAGTGCCCCAGAGAATAAGGATAACACAAATCACCGAATTCTGACGCAAGAGACGGGCGCAACCGAGTGCGGGGCAAGCCCAGCTATCACGGGGTCTTCGTTTTCCAGTGCGGGACAGGAAGGACGCCGGCTGAAGCCGGGACTCCAACCAGCGCGGGCGAGCCCGGGCTGTCTTCATGACGACCACCAGGCATCACGCAAGGCCATTCAGTTAGATCGGCGGTTCCATGCCCCCCCTGCCTGCGGGCGAGCCCTGGTCGCACGATCCAGCCGGTTGGATCGGCTCGCTTGCCGTCTGGCGATGATGGCGACCTTCGGCATCCCAGGTATCCCAGTTCCCCACCCTCTCTCCTGCGTGGTAGTAGCCCTCTTCTTCCTTGGTTCCATCTTCATACCAGGACGTCCACAGCCCGTCTTCCAGGCCTTCGGTGTAGTTGCCCCGGCTGTCCAAGCGGCCATTTCTGTGCCAATAGGTCCACAGGCCGACCTTGCGGCCGTCGCGATACTGGCCGGAACAGTCGATCTGGCCGTTGTCGAACCAGAAGGTCCACTCCCCCTCCTTCAGGCCACTCCGATAGGTACCGCGGGCCCAGACCTGGCCGTTTTCGTAGTACCAGACCCAGGCGTCCTCGCGCAGGCCGCTGGCCAAGCGGCCGATGGCCTTCACCGTGCCGCCGGGATAGCGGGAGCGAATTTCGCTCTCCGGCGGCATTTCGGACAAAGGGGACTGCTGTGTCAAGTTGATTCCTTCGGGTAGGTTGATCTTCAAAACGACAATTCTTCCGCGAATCGCGCAAGGCCATTCAGCTTTCCAGGGATGCAATTGCTTGGAAGTCGCCTTTGAGCGATTGGTAGAGGTGCTGGTAGATCGGGAAGGCCTTATCGTAATGCTTCTTCGCCTTGCGATCGGTGCTTGTCTCCTTTTCGACGCGAATCGTGGCGGCACAGGCCTCCTGGATATCTTTGAATTCTCCGGCGCCGACGGCGGCCAACAAGGCCACGCCAAAGGCTGGGCCCTCTTCCGTGTTGATCGTGACGACCGTGCGGCCGAACACATCGGCCTGGATCTGGCGCCAGAAGGGACTTCGAGACCCGCCTCCGGAAGCACGAATCTGCTTCACGGGAACGCCCAGGTCTTCGATGATCTCGAGGCTGTCGCGCATGGAATAGGTCACGCCCTCCATGATCGACCGGAGCATGTGACCGCGGGTGTGGGCCAAGGTCAAGCCCACGAAGCAGCCGCGGGCGTTGGGGTCGGCATGAGGGGTTCGTTCGCCCGAAAGGTAGGGGAGGAAGAACAGCCCGTCGCTGCCGGCGGGAGCTTTCGAGGCCTCATCGGTGAGGATGTCGTAGATCTCCTGTCCGGTTTTTTCGGCCACGTCTACATCGGCCTTACAGAGTTCGTTGCGGAACCACTGGAGCGAACCGCCGGCCGAAAGGTTCACCCCCATCATGTGCCATTTGCCTCGCACTGCGTGGCAGAAGGTGTGCACCCGCCCCATGGGGTCGATTTTGACCTCGTTGCTGTGAACGAACATCACCCCGGAGGTGCCGATCGACGTGGAGAGAACGCCTTTGTTGACGATGCCGTTTCCGACGGCCCCGGCAGCGCAGTCCCCAGCGCCGCCCACCACCACGCACTGCGTGGTCAATCCGAGCGCCTCGGCCGCCTGCGGAGTCAGTTTGCCGGTCACCTCTTCCGATTCGAAAACCGTTGCCAGCAGGTCGATGTCGAGGTCCAAGGCGTCGAGCAGTTTCTTGGACCATCGGCGATTGGCAACGTCGAGCAGCAGCATCCCGCTCGCATCGCTCACTTCCGTGGCGAACTCATTGGTGAGACGCCGCCGGATCTCGTCCTTGGGGAGCAGGAACTTGGCCGTCTTTTCGAAGTTCTTCGGTTCCTTGTTTCGGAGCCAGAGGATTTTTGGAGCGGTGAAACCGGTCATGGCCGGGTTGGCGACCATCTTGATCAGCTTCTTGCGTCCGCCGGCCCGCTCTTCGATCTCGGCGCATTCGGCCGCGGTTCGCTGATCGTTCCAGAGGATTGCCCGACGGACGACCTCGTTTTTCTTGTTGAGAAACACCGAGCCGTGCATCTGCCCGGAAAGCCCAATGGCCTTCACGTCTTCGGGCTTGAGGGAGGCCTTCTCGACCACCTCGCGGACCGAGGCGATTGTGGCCTGCCACCAGTCTTCGGGATCCTGTTCGCTCCACAGCGGCTTGGGAACGTAGCATGGGTAGGTCTTCATCGAGCCGGCCAGGATTTTCCCCGTCGGATCGATCGCGAGGGTCTTCGTGCCGGAAGTGCCAATATCAATGCCGAGGAAAGCGTTCATGGGACGATTCCTTAAGGTGTATGGTCGGAACGATGGGTCGAGGGGTGGCTCGGCGGATTTTACCCGTTTGCCAGTGAATGTCGCAACCCGGGAGGCGCAACCGTTGACCGCTCGCCCCGCGTTGCCCTAGAGTGCAGGGTGGGAAATTGGTCGTAACAGGTACTGCCCGGGCGCTGGATATCCCGATGGTTTGCTGCAACTTCCTTGGAGGCACCATGAAACGTCGCCTATTGCCGGTTCTTTTCGTGTTTCCAATCCTTCTCAGCGCCGGTTGCCCGGAACCGGAGAAGTCCGGTGAGGGGACAGATGGCCCACCGCCTGGGACAAGCCTTCGAATCGTGGTCGTCGATGATCCGCTGCTGGCTCAATCCATCGGCTACCTGCAGGGTGAGTGGAAGGCCCAATCGGGTTATGCTCTGGAAATCTCCGATGTGGCACTTGCTGAATTCGACCCGCAAGCGACCCCTGGGGCCGACATGGTCGTACTGCCTGCCTGGATGCTTGGTCCGGTCGCCGGTGCCGGGTGGGCCGCGCCGTTGCCTGAGAAGGTGATCCAGAACAATGAGAGCGACTGGGCCAACATCTTCCCCCAGATCCGAGCCCACGAAGTCGCGTGGGGTGGCAAGCCGATGGCGGTCCCGTTCGGCTCGCCGGTGCCGGTCCTCTACTGCCGTCCAGACCGGTTTGAAAAGGCCGGCTGCAAGGTTCCGTCGAACTGGGCGGAGTACGTCAAGACAGCCGAAGCCCTGGGCGACTCGGCCACGGCCGAACCGCTCGGTGAAGGCTGGGCGGGGTTGACCCTGCTGGCCCACTCGGCCGCTTACGCCACCCATGCCGACAATCTCTCGGCGCTGTTCCGCATCAACACGATGGAGCCGCTGATTGCGGGCCCTCCTTTCGTGCGTGCTCTTGAAGAACTGGTGGCCGGGGCCGACGGGGCATCGCTGGACATGGACCCTGGCGCAGTCCGGGCGGCCTTCTGGCAAGGCAAGGCTGCGATGGCGGTCACGTGGCCGACGGCGGCCGACGAGGCTCTGGCGAAGCTCGAGCCGGACTTTCCGGTCAGCATTGCTGAACTGCCCGGCTCGCCCGACGTTTACGACGTTGGCGAGGCGACCTGGGAGAAACGGGATAAGGGCTCCGACGGGCGCATACCGCTCCTGGCGGTTGCCGGCCGGGTGGGTGTGGTCACCACATCCAGCCAGTGGCCCGACGCATCCCTCCAGCTTCTCCTCTGGTTGACCAACGAGAAGTGGAGCGCCCAGGTCTGCTCGCAGAGTCCGAACACCACCCTGTTCCGCAAGTCGCACACCGCGGCCATATCGGGTTGGGTTGACCCTATCATGCCCGACGACGCCGCCGAGCAGTATGGCGAGGTGATTGCCTCGGCCCTCGAACGTGAGCAGCGGTGTTCCGCGCTGGCGATTCCCGGCCACCCGGAGTACCTTGCCGCCCTGGATACGGCCGTGCGTGCCGCGGTCAAGAAGGAACAATCCCCTCAAGATGCTCTCAACGGGGCCGCCGAGGAGTGGAAACAGATCACCGAGAGACTCGGCGTCGACAAGCAGAAGGCGGCGTATCGGGCGAGCCTGGGCTTGAAGTAGGGGCATCGATGGCTGAGAAACGGTTTTGGGAGGGGATTTGATATCGCATCAATCCCAGACGTAGCGTTCGTCGATTTCGAGGCCGTATTTTTTGCAGAGGCGGCGAAATTCGTCCTGGAAGGTTTCGGTACGATGGTGTTCCTCCTGGCTCTGGATTGCAATTCATGCAAATACGCCATGGAGGAACCATTTTCCGTCGGTGCGGCGGCGGAAGAGCCAGTAGCGGGTGCCGGTGGGGGTTTCGACCCGGTAGTAGTCGCGATGAATGGGTTGGCCGCGCCACCAGCCGGTTTGGATGCGTTCGGGGCCCCAGGCCTTGGCCACGCGCTGCTGGCTGTTGCGGAGGTTAAAATAGAGGGGAGGACCGTCGGGCACGATCGCCACGGTGGCCAGTTGCAGCGGTTGAGGGAGAAGTTGCAGCGGGCGAGGGGGGAGGTCGCGGGGGGTTGGGCGTTTTGAACCGCCGCGGCGGGTGTCGACGAGGGACTGGTAACGATAGGCCCGTTCGGGCTGGGCTTCGGCAAGGAGGCCGGCGGCGAGGATGCGATCGCGGCCGAGCCGACTGGCCAGGCGATCGATCAGATCGGCGGTTTGCCTGGCCTGCTGCGAGGCGGTGCCCGAATCGAAGAGTTCAGCCTGATGTTTTTCCAGGGGTGCGGTTTCCGTGATTCTCACGCCGGCCGTCTCCACCCGTCCGGGCAGACGAAACCGATCCAGCCGCATCTGCAGGAGGCCGAACAAATGATCGGGCGAGACCGAGGGACGAAAGAGCCCGACGTCGAACCCCACGTTTGCCGCCGTTTTCGAGCCGATCCCAGAATTATGGCCGGCGCAGTTTTTTTCCGCCCTGGGGGAACTTTCATGGTAGTTTGCGGACAGGGTTTTACTGTCGAAATAGACCTCAACGCGTAGTGCTCCCCGGCCGGCCATGGCCGCCATCTGTGCCACCTGTTCGACGAGCTGCCGCAAGACGAACTCCAAGGTTGCCCGTTGGCCCACCGGGTGTTCGAAAAACCGTTCGGCCTCGAACTTTTGCGGGAGGGGCAAGGCGACGATCGGTTCGTCGAGCCGGCCGGCAGCCTGATCCCAGCGGCGGAGGAGTTCGGGACCGAAACGGGCATTGAAATCCGCCCGCGGCAACGACTCGAGCTCGCCCACCGATTGGAGACCGAGTTGATGGAGAAGGTCGAGGATGTCATGAGGGAGTCGCAAGGCCACCAGCGGCAGGGAGGCCAGAAAGTCGGCGGTTTGCTCTGAGGGTACGATCACGACGGAAGAAGCAGCGTCGGGATAGCCTGCTGCGGGCTCCACTGCGAGGGCGTGGGGCAGGGTTACATTCTGCCGCGACAGGTTACAAACCTGTCCCAGGGGAGGAGTTCTGTTTTTGCCAAAGCGGGCGGCAGCCCAGGCGGCGCCGACCGTGGCTGCCAAGCCGATGGGGGCCACGATTTCACGACGGGCAAACTGGGCGTGAATGCGGTGAGCCAGGGCCTGTTCGCCACCGAAAAAACGGGCCACGCCGGTGACGTCGAGGAGCAAGCAATCGGGCTCGGATGCGTCGTCGAGACCGACCAGGGGGCTGTAACGATGGCACCAGAGGGCCAATCGCTCAAGGGCCTGACGGTCTTTGCGGGGATCGTGAGGCCAAGCAGCAAGGCCGTGCGGGGCGGGCGCAGCGACCGGGCGCGAACGGCCCGGCTTGGGCGAGTCACCCACCAAGGCAGTGGTCTCGCTGAGGGGCATGCCGACCGTAATGCCGAGCGAGCGGGCCTTGGCGGAACAGGCTGCCACACGCTTGCTGCCGCGGACCATTCTGTAGAGCACGATTGGCTGGCGGCGGTAAGGGGGCGAACCGTGTGGGTCAGACTGCTCGTTCCGATCGAGTGCCTGCCGCAGGACGGGCCAGTCGGGCAACCAGATGCACAGGATGCGTTTCTTCGTGGAGTTCAACTTCGACGGTTCCATATCCGGCACCTCGGCGACTGCGTAACAAATGGATCTTCAGCCGGCGCACCTCCGCCGATTCGGGGGAGGGAAGCGATTCAACTGCCAACCGCAGATCGGCCCAGGAAGGCTCCTTCCGCACGCTCTCGGGACGGAGTAACAATGCCAAGACCCGTTGACTTTCGGCCGCAAGCTGCAGCCGCCGGAAGTCATGACTTTCAAGCCGATCGAGCCACACGAGGGCCGCAGCCACGCCGGGACAACGCAAGACCTGGACGAGGGCCCAAAGCTCGTCGGCATGGTTTTCGGGCCGCACCACCAGCAGATTTGCCGGTTCGATTCCCATGCGCGCGGCGGCCGGCGGATAGAACAGCTCAGCCCGGTCGAACACGACGAGTCCTCCACCTTCGCTGCAGGCCTCTCGGGCGATCATCAAGGCCAGGCTCTGGGCGCCGCACCCCTCTTCGGCAGCCAGCCATTCGACCAGGCTGCCGCGGCGAAATCCGGGCGATCTGGCAGCGGAGGTTCTCAACGAGTTTGGACGACGGCGAATGGCTCACGTGCAGGCTCCTCAAGAGGCAAAATTCATTGTGCGCGTGCCGACTCATCTCCCGGTGAAGAGAAGGTGAGGGGCGGATGCAATCGTGGCCGTTTGGGCTGGACCGGTGTAACAGTGTACAGATGTACTAAAGCTACGTCAAACCCTTTTATCGGTCAATTCCAGGAATTTCTGAAAGACAACCGAATCCGTTGAAAGACGTTCACGAGATGAACAGGCGCAAACTGATCGTTTGATTAGGTTTAGGGCTTCGCGGCGGACGTCTTTGCGGAGAGGATAGCCATCTGTCCACCAGAAGGAGGGTGGCCGATTTGGCATGAAGAAAGAGGGGATAGGAAAGATGGGAGACCGACAATGACCGGCCTGCTACCCCTTCCCGCCGCAGCACCGCTTGAACTTGCGCCCGCTGCCGCAAGGGCACGGATCGTTCCGCCCTGCGCGATTGCCAGCCGGCGATCGGCCCGGCGACGCCTGCCGAAGATCCTTGCTTGCCCCACGCGCTGCAACCGGCGGAGCCCCCACGGGCTCGTACCGCACCGGCCCCGCGGCCACGGGCGGAGCTGGCGTCGGCTCGGGCGCCGGCAGGCTGCGTTTCCCGACCGCCTTCATCTGCTCATAGCGGCCGCGAAACACCTCGAACCGGTCCCCCATCTGCTCGCGCCACGCCCGTGCGAGTTTCTCGCCCGCTTCTTCACCTCCGAGGCAGAAGCTGAGCTCCTTGAATTGCCCCTCAAGGGTGAAGGCGGCGACTAGTTGCTGGGCAATGTCCACTTTGGGAGGGGGACCTGCCAATTCACGCCGCTCCCAGAACTCTGCGTGGACCAGCCGGCAATTGCACGCCGGATTCGCACAGTAGTAGTCCTCGATCAGGTAGTCGCGTCCGTCGTAGACGAAGAAGAAGCTGAACCGATTCCCGTTCTTCGCCGTGCCTCCCTCCTTGTAGACAACGTCCGAGTAACAGAGTAACTCGCCCCGCATCGCCGGGGCGATCTCATAGGCCTCCAGCCGCCGGTTGGCCGTCCGCTGCTCGGCGCGGCGATGGATCATTTCCTGGAAACGCTCCGTCGGGAACCGAGCCAGGAACTCGCGCACGAGCGCGTGGATCTGCGCCGAACGCTTCCGCGGCCGACGCTCCCGCCCGTTGCGAAGATTCACCCGGATCTCGAAGCTCAGCGGCTCCCGCAACTCCTTCCCCTCCAGGTCCACCTCCGAAAACGTCAGCCACACGTCCGTGCAGCGGCAGTCCAGGTCCAGGCAGTGCCGCTCGCGCACGGCAAACGGACGCTCGCGAGAAGAAAACCAGATCAGGCTTCCCAGTTCCATGGGGCATCTCCTGAAGGACGGTTGACCGAAACGATTCAGGTTACTGCGCCGCCCAGGTCCAGGACAGTCCCGGCGGGCAACCGTTCACGGCCTCCGACCGTGAACGGTTCCTAATCTTGCTCCTACTCCGGTCTTTCGCGTCCATACAGACGATTGTCTCAATTCGATCCGATGGCGCAATACCGCCTATGGGGTAGAGCATTTCCGGGAAGATTCAGGATTAAGATGAAGAGTAAGATTACGATTGAGAAACGTCAGGGCAGAAAGGGCCTCTTGACAGGCTGTCCTTCTTAGTGTACGATAAACACTAAGAAATGAGAGGCCAACATGAACACTCTGGGCAGCTTGTATCGATCGTCGCTGGGTCTACTGACGGACCTGTATCAGCTCACCATGGCCTACGGCTACTGGAAGACGGGCTGCCAGGACCGGGAGTCCGTCTTTCACCTGTTCTTCCGCCAGGCGCCGTTCGGGGGCGGTTTCACGGTGGCCGGCGGCCTAGCGACGGTCGTGGAGTACCTTGAAGGACTGCGGTTCGACCCCGACGATCTCAGCTACCTGGCCGATCTGCGGGGCAACGACGAGGAGCCGCTTTTCGAGGCAGCGTTTCTCGACTACCTGGCCCGGATCGAGCTGGCATGCGACGTTGACGGCATCCCCGAGGGGACGATCGTGTTTCCGCACGAACCGCTGTTGCGAGTGAGCGGGCCGCTGCTCCAGGCACAACTCTTGGAATCGGCTCTCCTGAACCTCGTCAACTTCCAGACGCTCGTGGCCACGAAGGCCGCTCGGGTGGCTCTGGCGGCGCGGGGCGAGCCGGTTCTGGAGTTCGGTCTGCGCCGCGCCCAGGGAATCGACGGGGCCCTGGCAGCCAGCCGGGCCGCGTACCTGGGCGGCTGCTCGGCGACGTCGAATGTCCTGGCCGGCCGGCTGTTCGGCATCCCGGTCCGGGGCACGCACGCCCACTCGTGGGTCATGAGCTTCGAGGAAGAACCGGAGGCCTTTCGTGCCTACGCCCGGGCGATGCCCAACAACTGTGTGTTCCTTGTCGATACCTACAACACCCTGGACGGTGTGCGTCACGCGATCGAGGTCGGCCGGGAGATGCGCCGCCAGGGGCATGAGATGATCGGCATCCGTCTGGACTCGGGCGACCTCGCCTGGCTGAGCATCGAGGCCCGCAAGATGCTCGACGAGGCGGGTTTCGCCAAGGCGACCATTGTGGCCTCCAACGATCTTGACGAGCAGATCATCGCCAGCCTCAAGGAGCAGGGCGCAACGATCGGCGTCTGGGGCGTGGGCACGCGGCTGGTCACCGCCTACGACCAGCCGGCCCT
>CAYSCH010000241.1:0-4015 GCA_964429355.1 uncultured Planctomycetaceae bacterium
CAAGGTTTGGCGTGGAAAGTCGACCATGGAATGGCTCCTTTGCGGGGCGGGGCGAGCGATCTTCATCCGCGTGGCGGATGCCCGATGCCTGGTGTCTCAGCAAGAACAGCAGCATCGAACACCAACGAGCGTTTGTCAACCGCAGGGAGAGTTGCCCATCGGATGAGCTCGTGCGAGACGACACCCGCACTCGCGATAGGCCGATTCTTCCCAGTTCCTCTGCATTGAGAATCACGTCCTGCACCCGGGTCCACTTTCAGTGCTGGTGCCACCAGTCGACATCGTACACCGCCGTGTCGATTTCCGTGGTGTTAGCCCACGTAGGACCTCCCGGCTGTTCAGGATGACTGCGGAACTGTAAAGGATTTTGGGACTGTTGTACAGTCTTCTGAAAGTGATGGTGCCTCTATTCCTTGGCCGTCTCTTCGCCTCCCCGCCACACGATCGGCGGGCCGGGCTGCGGTTGCAGATTCCGAAAGAACTGTTCGTAGATCGGCCGGAGCTGCTCGGGATGCCAGCGCTTCGCGTGCCCGGTCGCCTTCTCCGACTGGTGGCGGTAGAACTCTTCGTCGTCCCAGAGGCGGATGATCGCCTCGACCCACGGCTCCACCTCTTCGGCCGTCGGCGCCAAACGCGAAGCTGGCGTGTACCGAGCCGGAATATCCAGTACCAGCCCGCCGTCGCCTACGATCTCAGGAAGAGCACCGCGGTTCGACGCGAGCACGGGAATCCCGTTGAGCATCGATTCCGCGGCCACGAGGCCAAAACTCTCTTCGCACACCGACGGCATGAGCATCACCTTGGTCACGCCGTAGAACCTCCGCGGATCGGGCGAGTTGGCCATTCCGTGGAGATTCCTCGCCCAACTCAAGTCGAGTCCTGTCTTCTCCAACGCCCGCGCCCGATCCCGGCTCTCCACGACCAACATTGGAATATCCGGCCGTCGACGGGCAATCTGCTCAGCAATCCGCGCAAAGACAAACCCGCCCTTGGAGATCTGGGGATTGACGAATGTCACATATTCCGGCCTGCGTTCTCGGGCTGTTACTCGCTCCGGATCGATCACATTGGGCAACACATTGCAGTGGAGCCCCAGATGCTCCCAGTAGTGCTCTCTGGAGAACACGGAAGGAACGATCACGTAGTCGACATGGCGGAATGTACGAACGTCCGTGTAGGCCAGGTTGTGAAGTGCGAACACCACCGGAATGTCGCGGCGTTTGGCCAGGTCGATGATCGCGTCGCCGAACATGCCGCCACCGTAGGTCACCACCACGTCCGGTTCGGTCTTCTGAAGAAAGCTCTCATAGGCTGCCACGAACTGGGACGTTTCCCATCGTACGGGCCCGCACTGGCTGAAGGCATTCCGGAACAGGGTAATCGGCACCGCTCCCTTTCGCGTGAACAGCATCTTCGCGAGGCGGCCCTCAATTTCCGTCTTCCGCACTTCGTAGGGCATCCCCATTTCGGTGAGCGTCTGCTCGATCGGCACCTCTTCCCCGGGGCCAAGCCGCGCGGCTGCGTAGGCTTGGCACTCGAAGCCCGATCGGGCCAATAGTTGCAGACAATCGTCGGTGGTCACGGCCGCCCCGCTGGCCGGATCGATCGTCGAATAGACCGAGGCAAAAGCGACCTTGCTGATCGGCCTGCGTTGCTGCGGCCGATGGTTTCCGGGAAACAAGGTCGTGTGCCCCGTTCGGCTGCGATCCAGCGATTCTCGTTGAGTCTTGCTCATCCGCGGCGAGCGACTCAGGCTCGTATCGCGCCAGTGATAGATTCCGCACTTCACCGGCACGAATACGACCGAGGCCCCGGTGCGAGCCAACCGCTTCCAGAGATCCCAATCCTCCTGGAACCACACCCTTTCGTCGAACATCCCGGCCTCGGCGAGCAGGGACCGCCGATGCGAGACCCCCAGAGTCACAGCCCTATTGGCCATGAAGAACTGCTCATGAAATATGGCCGGATCCCGGCTGAGTAATGCCAGTCCGGTTTCCGATCCCCGTACTTCGTGATCGAAGCAGAATACAAGCACATCGCCTTTCGTCATGAAGTGTACAACGTGCTCCAAGTAGTCCGAATAGTACTCGTCATCGCAGTCCAGATAAGCGATATACTCGCCGCGTGCCACGCGCAGTCCCTGGTTCCGTGCCCCGCCCGCCCCACGGTTTTCGTCGCACTTCAACGCACGGATCCGACGATCGCGTTCAGCCCAGTTCTGCAAATGCTCGAAGCTGCCGTCGTCGGAGGCGTCGTCGACCGCGATCAACTCCCACTTCGGAAACTCCTGCTCCCGAATGGAGGCAATGGCACGTTCCAGCGTGTCGGAACCGTTGTGGACCGGCATGATGATTGAAACGACGGGCATTATGGCTCTTGGGCTGGCATCGTTACGAAGAGGAAATTCGGCGTGTCGGCAGACTCTTCGCTGCCGAACTTGAAGGTGATATCCCGTTATCTGTCGGCCATGGTGGTATCTGCTTCCGTGCGGCTTGCCGCCTGAGCACCCTTCTCAACTGGCAAGCTGCCTCGCATGATTGAGATAATGATCGTCCGAAACTGGTGAGCTTGGTCGTTGTTCGGAGCCAGTCGTATGGCTTCGTCCACGTCAGAGAGGGCATTGTCAAGGTCTTTCAGATTTCCATGCGCCACGGCACGGAGCAGGAAGAAATCGCTGCGAGTCGGGTCCATTCTGATGGCAACTGTAATATCCTCGATGGCTTGGCGCCACTGGCCTTTGCAGTTATAGGCATTTCCTCTTGCGGCGTAAGCAAGTCCTGAGTCTGGCGAGATGGCAATGACCCTGGTAAAATCGGCGATGGCACCATCGTACTCTTCTCGTTGACCACGGATCACGCCACGCATTTCCCACGCAATCGCCAGTTCAGGATTGAGCCGAATGCTCATCTCAATGTCTTTCAGCACGGCTTCAATGTCCGAACTGTTGCCTTTGCTCCACTCCGCCAGTGCGCGAACGGCATATAGCTCGGCCGAATTCGGATAATGGCGGATCAGCATGCTTGATTCGAGAACATCGTATTCCCTATCCCACAACGAGCGTTTTCGCTTCGCTCTGGCGGGCATTTCGAGCGGTTCCAACTCGGCGGCTTTGCGCCGCGTCTCCTCCGCATCCTCAGGACGGGCGAGCAGTTCGCAAATGAACGCTTTGACGCCGTACAATAACGCATTGTCTGGATCGCACTCTATTGCCGCGTCCACATCGACGAGCGCCTCCTCGGCTCTGCCTTGAAGAAGACGGGCCCATGCTCGTGTCTGATAGGCATCGGCCGAGTGGTCGTTGACGCTCAACGCGAGGCTGCAGTCTGAACACGCTTTGGCAAATTCATCGCGCAGGAGGGACAGCGAGCCACGCTCACGGAGGGCGTTGGCATCGTCCGAATCGATGCGAAGCGCCTCATTGAAATCTGCCATCGCTTCGTCATAGGCGTGTTGTCGTCGATGCGTGATGCCACGGCCGACCCAAGCGGCCACCAACATCGGATCGCGGCTGATCGCCTGGGTATAATCGTCAACAGCCTTGTTGAAGTCGCCGCGCTCTCGATACACGTAAGCGCGGCCCAGTCGTGCAGTGGCCATTTCGGGCTTGGCCTGCAGGACGTTGTCGAAATCGGCGATCGATAGGTCCCAGTGTTCTCTGGCACTGTGGACAAAGGCGCGTATCAGGTGAGCTTCCTCCGAGTCATACAGCCGAAGTGACTCGTTGGCATCCGCCAGCGCATGCTCCAGATCGCCTCTCCGGTACAGGGTCGCCGCACGATAGCTGTAGGCGGAATGCGAATCCGGCTGCAAACGAACGGCATCCGTGAAATCGCTCAGAGCGCGATCCAAGTCCCCTTTCTGGTAGTAGACTGCTCCGCGGTAACAATGAGCCTCAGCTGAATTGGGCTTCAGCCTAATCGCCTCGCTGAACTCGGCCAGGGCGCGGTCGAGATCTCCCGCGTTCAGATGAACTGATCCCATGATCAAATCAGTATTTTCGAGATCCGGCGCCATC
>CAYSCH010000241.1:4025-4950 GCA_964429355.1 uncultured Planctomycetaceae bacterium
TTCTGTCGCGGCAAAGGAATCCTCGCCGTCTTCTCCCAGTGAAGATGTCGTACCCGCGCCGAACAACACGGCAAACTCGTACAGTACAAGCATGACCGACTCCCGCCTCATCGTATCCTCCTTGCGTCTCTTGGCCAGTCAACTTCGCGGGGCTTCCTCTATTCCTGGCATATCCCTCATCAACGAAATGATCAACCTCTTCATCCAATTCGCCTTCGCGTTTTCTGGTTCGAGCCGAAGTACCTCCTCTACATCGATGGAAGCCTCATCGATTCTCCACTGCGCGAGATGTGCCAACCCACGTACAAGACGCGGCATCACCGCGTTCGGCTTCAGCCGAATTGCGGTCGTCGAGTCGTCGATTGCCTCACGCCATTGCCCTTTCATCGCCCGCATGTGGCCGCGCAAACCGTAGGCATACCAGTCATCGGGAGACAGGCTGCTTGCCTTGGTGCAGTCATCAATCGCGCCGTCGTAATTACCGAGCAGCCCATGGACGTATCCACGCAAGGCCCACACGGCAGAGGATTCCGGCGCAAGCCGAATGGCCGTGTTCGCGTCTTCGAGTGCCGACCTCTGCCGGGCGTCGCCGCCGCGCGATGCATCTCGCCAGGCTCGCGCTGCGTACAACCCTGCGCACCGGGGATAATGCAGTATCAACAGACTGATCTCCAGCACGTCGGGCTCGGGCGTCCATGCAGACTGGCCCGACAGCCGATCAGGCACCGTGCCGTTCGATGCGAGGCTCGCCCCATCTTGAGCCGCGTCGTTGACGATCTCATTTCCGCCAGTCAGGCCCAGAACGAACGCCCGCTCGTCATGGAGGTGCCTGTTGTTCAATTCGTGATTCGTGGCTGCCTGCAGTTCGCCCAACGCTTGCTGTGCATTCCCTCTAAGCAGAGCCGCCCTCGCCCGCATCCCACGG
>CAYSCH010000241.1:4960-14792 GCA_964429355.1 uncultured Planctomycetaceae bacterium
CTGACGTCTCCCTCAATCGCCAAGGCCTCAGCGCAGTCGGAATAGGCATTCGCCAGGTCACCCTTCGCCAAATAGAGGGCCGCTCGCTCACGAAACGCCCAGGTATCATTGGGGGCAAGCCGAATCGCATGGCAGAAATCGGCGAGAGATTCACGGTACGCCTGTTGCCTGCGATACGTAACTCCGCGCCCGATCAGGGCCGCCACCATCGTGCGGTCGCGCTCGATTGCCCGTGAATAGTCATCAATCGAGGTGGCATATTCCCCACGTTCGCGATGCGCGTAGGCACGAAGACAAAGCCCCGCAACTGAATCCGGTGCGAGTTCAACGGCCCGGTCGAAATCTGCGAGGGCGAAATTCCAGTTCTTCAAGCAGCCGTGCACGTATCCCCTCAACAAACGTGCACGCTCGCTGTCGTGCAACCGCACCGATTCGTTGAGGTCCGCCAACGCATGCTCCAAATCACCATGTCTGACATACTTCGCTCCACGGAGATATCGCAGTTGATGTGACTCCGGCGTTAACTGAAGGTTACGGTTTAGATCGGCCAGGGCTCTCTCGTGATCGCCGCTGGCAGATGGAAGCAGTGTTCCAGGCAGCAGGCCGCGGTCGTGCTCCCGGTTATTGAGCTCCAGTCCATCGATCTCGGCGAGAAGCAACTTGAGTTGCCTCGTTGTGTACAGGGCGTCTTTACAGCCCGATAGGTCGACCTCCTCCGCTTGAGCGAGTTGCCCAAAGGCCCCAAGCCACAGAATGAGGATCATTAGCAGAGCATCAAGTTGCTGTCTCATTCTGACGACCCCAAATCGGCCCCTGCCAAATGCGATGGACGTATCTCGACAATCGTAGATCGGACGTTTGCGCGGTCTCGTTCTGGAAAACGCGGGTTCCATGTCACGGGCTCCGCTCTGGAATAAGCGATAACCCCCAGAAGGACGTATGCCCCAGGTTTTAATGATCCACAAGAATGTGTCAATAACCCATAATGCCTACAAACACCTCCCATTGTGATATTCCACAGGATCGCACTGCCTTTGGGAGTCGATACCGGGAGGATCTAGGGTTATCCATCCGCGACTGCCGATAGTACAGCGTTAGTAGTCATGGCCACCGGCCCCGCACTGCCACCTCTTGCCCCGTGTGTCAATATCGGTTCGTGTCCCCGGAGTCTCCCGGAGTCTGTCGCAAAGAAAGACAGGGCCGGGGCAGGCGAACGGGGAATTACAGAGCACGGAGGACGCAAAGAGGGGACCGATGATCGGCTCTGATGGACGCTCATGGAAGGCGAGCCGAGGGGAACTACCGTTCGGTTGGGATGGGCTACTCCCGGCAAATCGCGGGGCTTTGCCGAAACGTTCACTTTCTTTGACCTTTTCCGCGCCTGTCACTGCCGGCACAATCCGACTCTCCCGAAACTCGGCCCTCAGGAGCCTGAGAGGAAGATATACTTACCAGGCCAGAAACGGGAATGGCCATACACACAGTTGATGGCAGGATCATCGCCGGCGTCCACCGCGGGAGAGACGCCGATCGCGGTTGCCTGCTCGAAGACCACCTGGACCGGGGCCGGCTTCTGTTGGTTGTGCCAGGGAGATACACATGTTCCGTTGGCCGGGGAAAATGGGCCTGAACGCTAAGGTTGCGCTCCTGTGTGTCCTCAGCGTCTTAGCCACCGCGATCGCCCTCATGGCGCTGGCGGTGCGCGAGAGCGGTCAATACAACCGCCTGGCCCAAGACGAGCTCGACAGGTTGATCGCGGCCGACCTGGATCACATCACGCAGGGGACCTACCATCAGCCGTGGGATCGGGTGATCGGCGCGAGCACCCACGAGGATGAACTCCAGGCCTATCGAGCCGTGTTAAGCGGCGGGCGGGCTCGCATGACCCGCATCATGGGCGCAGCGGGACTGGTGCTGACGTGCCTGGTGGGGCTGTTGGGCATCCTGATGGCATGGACGATCACCCGTCCGCTCCGCGTTCTGACCCAGGCGGTGCAAACCATCACCCGGGGTGACCTCCACCAAAGAGTGGATGTCGCTTCCCGTGACGACCTGGGCGTTCTGGCGCAGGCCTTCAATGAGATGACCAGCAGACTGGCTGAGACCATCGAGAGCCTGCGCACCAGTGAAGAGAAATACAGGGACATCTTCGAAAACGCCGCGGAAGGGCTTTTCCAGACTTCCGTCGACGGGCGGTTTCTCAGCGCAAGTCCCGCCATGGCCCGCATGCTGGCGTATGATTCGCCCGAAGAGCTGATGGCGAAAGTCGGCAATCAGATCCGGCAGATGTACGTCTGTCCGGAAGATCGCGATACGATTCTCGCTCTGGTGACTCAATCGGACCAGGCAATGGAGAGGGAAGTCCAATTCTACCGCAAAGATGGGCAGGTGATATGGGCTTCGGTCAGCGTCAGGGCAGTCCGCGACCATGAGGGCCGGATTGTCTTCCTGCAAGGTTTCGCGATCGACATCAGCGAGCGCAAGCGGTCCGAAGAAGAGTTCCGAGAGCTCAGCAAGCTGCAGTCTGTGATCCTGGACAACAGCTCGGTGGGCATTGCCTTCGTGTGCAACCGGGTCTTCAAGTGGGTGAATCGGCGGGTAAACGAGTTGTTTGGCGTTTCGCAGGAGGAGTTCAACGGCGTTTCCACGCGTGTCATCTATCCGGATGACGCAGCGTACGAGCGGACGATGACGCACCTCTATCCTCTTCTCGCCCAGGGGAAAAATGCCACGGCTGAACTCAAGTTGCAGCGAAAAGACGGCTCCCTGTTCTGGGGCCGTCTGGAAGGGAGAGTACTGGACGCTTCCGAAGCGCAGGAAGGCTCCATTTGGATCCTGGAGGACATCACGGAACGGAAGCGGGCAGAAGAGGCACTGCAACTGAACGCCCAGCGCACCGAGGTGCTCCTGCAACTCGGCCAGATGACGGAGGCGACCCTGCAGGAGATCACGGACTTCGCGCTCGAGGAGGCAGTCCGGATGACCCAGAGCACAATCGGTTATCTGGCCTTTCTCAACGAAGACGAGACGGTCCTGACGATGCATTCCTGGTCACGATCTGCCATGGCTCAGTGCGCTATCGTCGACAAGCCGATCGTATATCCGGTCGTCGATACCGGGCTCTGGGGTGAGGCGGTCCGCCAGCGCAAGCCGATCATTACCAACGATTACGTTGCCGACAATCCCGCAAAGAAAGGTACTCCGAAAGGGCACGTCCCGGTTCTGCGCCACATGAATGTTCCCGTCTTTCGCGGAGACAAGATCGTAGTCGTTGCCGGAGTTGGAAACAAGGAAGACGAGTATACCGAGTCAGACGCCCTGCAATTGACGCTCCTCATGCAGGAGATGTTGCGGCTCATCGAGCGCAGGCGGGCCGAGGAAGAGCTCCAGAAGGTCAACCGCCTGCAGTCCGTGATTCTCAACAATAGTTCCGTGGGCATCGCTTTTGTGCGGAACCGGGTGTTTGAGTGGGTGAATCCTCGCCTGTCCGAGTTGTTCGGCATTCCCCAGGAGCAGTTCCAGGGGGCCTCCACGCGCGTCGTGCATGCGGACGACGCGGGGTTTGAGCGATTCGGCATCGAGGTCTATGCGATGCTGGCCCATGAGGGGAAAGCCACCGTTGAACTGCAAATGCCCAGGGCCGACGGCTCCTCTTTCTGGTGCCGGCTGGAGGGGAACGCGCTCGACGCCTCCCGCCCCCATGAGGGCTCCATCTGGGTTTTCGAGGATATCACCGAACGGAAACAGGAACGCGAATCCTTGCTGAGAACTCAGTTCGCTGTGGATCGGGCGCGGGACAGTGTCCTCTGGGTTGATGAGGATGGCCGGATTGTCTACGCGAACAACGCCGCCTGCACGTCCATGGGATATACTCGCGATGAATTGCTGGCCAAGACGGTCTTTGACATCGATCGCGACTTTCTCGCCGACCACTGGGGGCAACACAAGGCAGACATGCAGCGTATGGGAACCTTGCTCTTCGAGGGGCACCACGTTACCAAGGACGGGCGAGTCTTTCCCGTAGAAGTGAGCACCAGCTACTTCGAGTTTGCCGGTCGTTGGCTGGCGTGCGCTTTCGATCGCGACATCACGGAACGGAAGCGGGCCGAGGAGGAGATACGCAGACTGAACGAAGAGCTCGAGGAGCGCGTGGTGCGGCGAACCGCGCAGTTGGAAGACGCCAACCGCGCGCTCACCAAAGAGGTTTCCGAACGCATTCAGGCCGAGGAGGCTCTGAAGCAGCGGCTCAAGTTCGAGAATCTGATTGCGGGGATTTCCGGTGATTTCGCCAGCCGGGCCACGGATCAGATCGATCAGGGTATCATGCGGGCCCTGGGAGAGGTCGGGACCTTTGCGGGAGTGGACCGCGCTTATGTTGTCCTGCTGACGGAAGACGGCCGGTATATGTCCATCACCCATGAATGGTGCAGCGAGGACGCTGTCTCCCATATCCAGGAGAGCGGCAACGCGCCGATGCCGGCCCTGGAATGGGTGCGGGAGCAACTCGAACGACTCGAGCCTTTCCGGGTTACGACCTTGACCGACCTGCTGGCCGAGGCCATCGAGGAAAAGGAAATCCTCCGCACCGGGTTCCCAACGTCGTGTACTGTCGTTCCGCTCGTGTGCGCGGGAGTCTTGAAGGGATTCCTGGGGTTCGACTCCGTGCACCCGGGATGGCAGTGCTCCGACGATTTGCTGCGAATGTTGAGGACGGCCTGCCGGTCCTTTGCGAATGCCTTCGAGAACAAATGGGCAGAAGAAAAACGGCTCGGCCTGGAACTGCAGCTTCTGCACGCCCAGAAACTCGAGTCGGTCGGCCAGTTGGCTGCGGGCATCGCGCATGAGATCAACACGCCCACCCAGTTCGTTGGCGACAACATCCGCTTCCTGGGGGACGCGTTTACCGATCTGACGAAGCTCATCGACAGTTTCGATCGGTTAGACACGGCAGTGCGGGAGGGGGATGCCGGTCCGGATCTGCTGGACGACATCGAGGAGGCCAGGGTGCTGGCGGATATCGGCTTTTTGCGGGCAGAAATACCGAAAGCCATCGATCACTCGCTTGAAGGCATCCAGCGGGTCTCCAGGATCGTTTGCGCCATGAAGGCCTTCTCCCATCCGGACCGGGGCGAGAAGACTGCCACGAATCTCAACCGGGCGATCGAGACCACCGTAACCGTCGCCCGTAACGAATGGAAGTATGTTGCCGAGGTGGAACTTCAGCTCGATCCCGGCCTCCCGCACATAGCCTGCTTCCCCGGCGAGATCAACCAGGTGATTCTCAACCTGATTGTGAACGCGGCGCACGCCATTGCAGAGAAGATCGGGCCGGCGTCAACGAACAAGGGGACCATCACCATCGGCACGAAGATCGTCGGTGACATGGTGGAGATTCGCGTCGCGGACACGGGAACCGGGATACCGGAACAGTATCGCGAACGTATGTTCACCCCCTTCTTCACGACCAAGAGCGTGGGCAAGGGAACGGGGCAGGGATTGGCTATGGCCTACAACGTGATCCAGAAGAAACACGGAGGAAGCATCCGCTTCGAGACCAGGACCGGCGAGGGGACCACGTTCATCATCCGTCTTCCCCAAGGTGCAACGGAGGCTGCCGCCGAAGCAGCCTCGAACCTGCAAACCAGCCGTTGATGGGAGGCGTAACTCGGCCATCGATGATGTCTGAACACAGAAGGATCGAGGGCAACCAGAGGAACGAATCGCGACCGCCTGGATCGTCCACCGGCCGGCAGGTATCCCAAGGGATCCCCATAGAGGATATCAACCTCCACTGACCCCGGCCTGAAACGACGTCCCAAACGCTTCGATGTTCCTTTGCAGGACGTCATGGACTCGGCGTCTTCTCCTTCTCTGGGGGTGCCTTTTTCATTTCCATCGAGGCCAGTTCTTCGCGGGAAAAGGTCTGCCATTGTCGGTCGAGCATCTGGGCGGCGGGGACGCCGGGGTGGACCCAGAGGCCGTAACGCAGGCGCAGGGGTTTCTCCGGCGTAACGGTGAGGGGGCTGTCGAGGGTCAGGCAGACGCCCATCCAGCCGTTGTCGCGGACGTGGAACGGTGTCGGATGTCCCGGATTGACGGGGTGGTCCATGAGAGTGATACCGGCGGTATGCTCGTTGGTGATCGGGCCGCTGTAATCGGCCCAGCGGGCCGGCTTGTGGAACGCCTCGGCTTCGTTGCGCTGGCCCTCGCTGTTGAGGATCCGGCCGCCGCCGTCGGTCACGCCGATCGTCTTGGCCATTCGCACTCCGATCGGTCCGAAGGCCGTTTGGCCCAAGGTTACCGGGGCGTCGGGCGGGGCCTCAAATTGCAGGTCGACGATCAGCCACCAGGAGTCGTCGTCGCCCGGTGCGACCGTTGCGCGGCGGCGTTCGATCATCAAGGTTCTTCCCTGGGGATCGTTCCAGTGGTTGAGGGTGAGGAGGGAGGCCGCCTGCGGGCCATCGTCATATTGGAGCCCCTCGCGGCAGGTCTGGTGGACAATCTGGCCGGCGATCGGTCCGGCGTCGCGCCAGAAGTCGATGCCGCCCACGTCTTTGTGCGAGATCCACACGGACGTTTGATGGTTGTGCCCGAGGGGGTCTTCCGGCTTGTTCGGGTCCGCCGGCTGGGCGGCCTGGGTGATCGACCGGCCCGGATCGCCGGGCATGTTCATGCGGGTGAGGGATCGGCCGCCGGGGCCGGTGATCGGGTACCAGAAGGGGCGGCGCAGCTCGGGCCCGAAATGGTAGCGGGTGAGTTGCTGCCCGAGCTGCTCGAAGCCCGCCTGGTCGTAGGGGAGCGGCAACACCTGCATGTCGGGAACCGGTTTGGCGTCGGGCAGCGGAGACTCGGCGGCCTCCGCGGTTGCCGAGACGACGACGGCTGCCGCGATCGCGGCCAGAATGATCGGGATTCTATTGCGTGGCATGGTGCTCTCCAACTTGAGACGGTTCGCTCTTCCACTTTCTGTCTTCTACACCTGTTCCGGCACGACAAAGGGGTCGCGGTACGGCCGGCTGAGCATCTGGTCGGCGTCCGGATCGCCGATGAATTTTTCGGTCTGGGCGTCGAAGCGGAGCGTCCGTCCGAGCCGGTAGGCGGTGCCGGCCAGTTCGAGGCCCCCGTCGTCGGCCAGGTGCCGCTTCATGTCGTCGAAGGCTTCGCCGGCCAGCTTGTCGCCGCCGAAAGCGGCGGGCGGCTGGTCCAAGGGAACCTCTTTGCCCAGGCGGAACGAGATGTTGCCCAGGTGGGCCAGCATCGCCGACCGGTGGCCTTCGAGGATTTCGCCGCTGAGCGCATCGCGGTTCCGGCTGCGGACGCAGTCGATGAAGTTGCGGAAGTGGGGCCGCCCCAGGTCAGCGAATCCGCCGACGGGGGCGTCCTCGATCGGTTCGCCCTCCTCGGCACCCTTGGCGAAGAATTTGCCTTCCTTGACCACGCCCTGATCGGTGTAGAACTCGACGGTCACCTTGACCGCCTTTTTGTCGACCAGGCCGCGTTGCTCGCAGAGGAGCTTGACGTCGCCGAAGTCGTAGGCCGTCAACTGGGTGTTGGGGGTCTGCCCCTGATCCTGGTAGCCGTAGCGGCCGCCCAGACTGACGATGCTGCGGGGCGCGGCATCAGCGGGCATGGCCCAGCGTGCCAGGTCCATCTGGTGCGTGCCGAGATTGCCGATCTCGCCGCTGCCGAAATCCCACATCCAGTGCCATTCGTAGTGAATGAGATTGGTGCGGTAGGGATGGGTGGGCGCCGGGCCGATCCAAAGGTTGTAGTCCAACTCCGCCGGCGGTTGTTCCGGAGTGCGGATGCCGATACTCTCGCGCGGCCGGTAAGTGGAGACGTATGCGTGAAGCAGTTTGCCGTATTTTCCGCTGCGGACCGCATTGGTCAGCATGATCCATTTCGGATCGGAGCGTCGCTGGGTGCCGTGCTGCACGATGCGATCGTAGCGGCGGGCCGCCTCGACGATTCTGCGGCCTTCGGCGATGTTGTGGCCGCACGGCTTTTCGACGTGCACGTCCTTGCCGGCCTGGCAGGCCCAGACGGCCAGCAGGGCGTGCCAATGGTCGGGGGTGACGATGGAGACGGCGTCGAGGGTCTTGTCGTCGAGCACGCGCCGGAAGTCCTGGACGCACTGGGGGGTATTGCCTGCCAGTTTCTGGACGGCCGCGGTCCGAGAGGCGAACAGGCGGCTGTCGGGATCGACGAGCCAGGCGATCTCGACATCGGGCATCTCGCCGTAGGCGGTGATGTGTGCCTGGCCTCGGCCGTTGATTCCGGCCACGGCGATGCGGACCCGATCGTTGGCTCCCAGTACGCGGCCCGAAGCCTTGGTGCCCGAGATGGCCAGCGCGGCAGCGAGGCCGCCGGCGGCACGTTTCAGGAAAGCGCGGCGAGTGGGGCGAGGCATGGGGTGTCTTCCTCTGTACTACTAACCTCAAAGATCGTGAAGTTTTTCACAAAGACTCGCGCGTTATCGGGAGCAGACTGTTTTCAGTTCGAGCGGTAGCTCGTATTGGTTGGCGGCCCTGCCGCCCTGGGATACAACATGAAAAGCTCCTCTGCCGGGCTGGGTCAACCTCCGGGAGACGGTGCCGCCCGGCGGATGCAGAAATACTCCTCTGAATGTTGTGTTAGTATCCACAGGCCGCGAGGAGGGCTTCCTGAACCGCCAGTTCGTGGGCGAGGGGGTAGGGATTCTCTATCTCGCCCCGGACGATTCGGGCCAATTCGATGAGTTGGTCGTCGTAGCGGCCCGGCATCGGCGGCAGATCGACGTCCTGATAGCCTTGTTGGAAGGGATCGCGGGGTTTGGCCAGGGCCAGCCGGAGTTTGGGCGGCTCCAGGGGGCGGATGTCGATGGTCCCCTGGTCGCCGCAAACGACCAATTGCCGCCGCTCGTAGCCATTCACTTCCAGCGAGGCCGTGCGGATCGTGACGGTGGTCCGCGGATATTCGAGCACCGCCAGCCCGTTATCGAATAGCTCCACCTCCGGCTGGGTTTGACGCTGGTAGGGGGTGATTTGATCGGGCATGCCGAACATGGCGATCACCAGGTCGATCAGGTGGCAGCCGAAGATGTACATCGTGCCGCCGCGAAACTGCGACAGCCACTGGCGGTAGGCGAGCGGCTGGGCCTTGCTCATTACGGCGTGGACTTCGAAGACTTGTCCGAGCCAACCCTCGCGAACGGCGCGAAAGCAGAACTGGACGGCCGGGTTGTTGCGGTACATGTAGCCCAGTTGCACCGTCAATTGCCGCCGGCCAGCTTCGTCGAGCAGTTGCTTGAACGGGCCGAGCGATTCTCCGCCCGGCTTGTCCAGATGCAGGTGCATGCCGGCGGCGACGCAGCGGGCGGCGGTGGGCACCAGGTCGCAGACGTCGGTTTCGACGGCCACGGCCGTGAGGCCCTTCGTATTGAGCAATTGCTCTTCGGTCATCCAGGTCAGGCCGCGATAGGCCGGGTCGTTGCCCCGCTTCTTGCGCCACTCGGGGTCGGGTTCAACGACGCCGACGACCTCGTAGTGGTCGGCCAGCTTGCGAAAGGTGGCCATCTTGGCGGAGGCGTGGTTGTGCCCGATGCCGATCTGGCCCATCTTGATCCGCTGTTTGGGAGGGCCGGCTGCAGCCGGCTTGTCGCCGGCGACCGCCGCGGCTGCGACCGCTCCGGCCGCCAGGAGTGTTCCTTGACGGACGAACCGGCGTCTGGTGATGGACTCGTTCATGGCATCGTCCTGGGAGACGGGGGAGACGGGGGGGGAGACGGGGTCGGGGGAGACGGGGTCAACTCTTGAGGAAGCCCGGCGAAATGCAGTGGCGGCGGGGGGCGGAA
>CAYSCH010000242.1:0-14757 GCA_964429355.1 uncultured Planctomycetaceae bacterium
CGGCTGTGCACATCCATGCCCGTGGGAAACTCGTAGGTTTTGTGAGGGCTTCTTATCGAACATGCTCCGATCTACGAGGGCGGCACGTTCCGACATGGCCAACCGGTACTCCGGCACCGGTCGCCTGACAGTATAGAGTCTTGTAGCCGCGCAGGGCGATGTCAATCGTCCTCCAGATGGGCTGGAACGGTTCCCGAAGGGACAGGAAGGCCGCCGTACACCTCGGGTGGGTGGAAGCGTGGACCGACATCGGACGGATGTGGCTGGATCGGATCGAGTGGTTCTACTCCCGCGTTCTGGCGCGATAGCGCTGTGGCGAGAGTCCGGTGGAGTTTTTGAAGGCCGTGCTCATGTATTCCACGTGGCGGAAACCGGCCCGTTCGGAAATCGTAGGCATCGGGAGATCGGTTTCGGTGAGCAACTGTTTGACGCGATCGGTGCGGGTCTTGGCGATCAATTCGTGGGGCGTGAAGCCGAGGATTCGGCGGAAGCGACTTTCGAGGACGCGTCTGGTCAGAGAGACGACCGAGAGGAGATCTGCGACGTTGATTCCGTCACAGGCGTGTTCCCGGATGAAACGAACGGCTGCGGCAACCTCCGAGTCGTCGATGGCCAGGACATCGGTCGACTGACGGGTAGCGATACCGAGAGGGGGCATCAGATGGGCCTCCTCGCCGATCGATTCACCGTTCATCATCCGGTCCAAGAGTGCCGCGGCCCGATATCCGGAGCCGTGGGTGTTGGGGACGACGCTGGACAAGGGAGGAGACGCCAGGTTGCAGAGCACTTCGTCGTTGTCGACGCCGATCACGGCGACCTCCTCGGGGACGGCAATGTCGGCCTCGCGGCAGACGTCGAGAAGCTGCTGGGCCTTGATGTCGTAGCAGGCCATCACGCCGGTGGGCTTGGGGAGGTCCCGAACCCAGGCCAGCAACTGCCGATGCTCGCGGCTGGAAGGGACCGGATTGTCGGGATCGATCGTTGACTGGTAGACGCGGCAGGTTCCGCCGGCCGCGAGGACGAACCGTTGGAAGTGCTCTCGCCGCCACTTGGACCAGTTGAATCGAGGATCTCCGCAGAAGCCGAAATGGCGGAACCCCCGCTCGAGCAGGTGCTCGGCGACAAGCTGGGCGAAGGCCTTGTCGTCGGTCTCGACCCAGGGAATGCCGGGCACGAGGCGTGCCGCACTGACGTCGACCATGGGGACTCCGACCTTTTCCACGGCGGAGGCAATCTGCGGATTCTCAATGCGGGCGATGATTCCGTCGCCTCGCCAACGGGAGAGCCATCGGGGGGGCGCATCGCCGCGCCCCTGTTCGGGGAGGTGGATTGACCACGGGTCGTGTTCGCGGATATAGGCCATGATGCCGCGGAGGAGGCCCCTGGCGTATTCGTTGGAGGTCTCGATCAGCAGGGCGATGGAACGACGTTTTCTCATGGGACTGGCCGCTGGTGGGGGACCGCTGGAAACGGCAGGCGCTGGATCACGTGCACGACTGAAAAATAGTGTAAGACCGAGTACCCTGCTCGTCGAGCAATTCCGGCAAGTTACGGGTTATCTTGCGTGAAATATCTAAGATTTTTGGTCCAGATTTCTCATGGACTTCTCCAGCCGGTCCAGTAGTTTAGAGCCGTTGGCAGAACCGCCAATCGTGCACATCCAGATCCCAAGTTCTGTGGGCGGCTGACGAAGGAGCCGCTGTTTTGGCTGAGCCCGGCCCAGGCTGGGTGGTGGTGATGGATGGCGGCTGGATTGCCGGAATAGCGAGCCGTGGCGGCGCGGACTGATGTCTCGCGCCCATCCAATCTTCCCTTACCCCGGCATTCCTGCTCCAATCGGGAGGAGTTGTTTTTCGGCGGTCCCTCAGAATGACACAGGTTTCGCAAGAGATTCCGGCGCTGTGGCCTATCGGTCGGAGCCGTTGAATGCCGGATGGACAGGAATGGA
The DNA here is from genome assembly GCA_964429355.1 of uncultured Planctomycetaceae bacterium. Classification (GTDB taxonomy): domain Bacteria; phylum Planctomycetota; class Planctomycetia; order Pirellulales; family Thermoguttaceae; genus JAAYAY01. The sequence goes on from CAYSCH010000242.1 coordinate 1,949, forward strand.
GAAATCAACATGTGCAAACGAGTTTCACGATGGCTGTCTGGCCTGGCGCTGCCGGCCCTTGGTGCGGTTCTGGGACTGACGCTGGTCGTCACAGCGATCCCGCTGGCGGTGGCCGACCATGACTTTGGCGCCTCTTATACAGGCGCCAACCTCAATCGAATCGCATTTCCCATCGGCGGAATCGGCACGGGTATGTATTGCCTGGAGGGGACCGGGGCGATTTCGCACATGTCGGTTCGACACCAGATGGAGTTCTTCAACGAACCGGAGCTGTTTGCCGCCATCTGCGTGAAGGGGAAGACACCGGAAGAGAACCTGGCCCGGGTTGTTGAAGGGCCGATTCCGGACTGGAAGTACTTTGGCAACCCGCAGACGGGAAACGGGGCACCGGGCAGCACCTACGGCCTGCCCCGGTTTCGCGAGTGCGAATTCTCGTTCCGCTTCCCCTTCTGCACGGTGAAGCTGGCCGACGAGGCCCTGCCGATCCGTGCCACGATCACAGGTTTCAGCCCCTTCACGCCCGGCGATCCTGACTCGTCCAGCATTCCGGCCGGATCACTCCAGTACACGTTCCAGAACACGACCAATGTGCCGATCGAGGCCGTGTTTTCGCTGAACACGCGGAACTTCATGGGCAAAGGCACCGTGGCGGCGATCGACGGAGGGTTCGTGCTGAACGGGCCGGACGGGGCCAGCTTTGCTTTTGTCGTCGACGGCGAGCACAAGGTGAGCGTGGATCACTGCTGGTTCCGCGGCGGCTGGTGGGACGCGCTGACGATCGCCTGGGACAACGTTCAGAAAGCACGTTTGATCTCCAACCCGCCGGCAGGCGGCGGAGAGCCCGGGGCATCGTTGTTCGTGCCGCTCAAACTGGCGGCGGGTGAGTCGACGACGGTCCGGCTGCTGACGTGCTGGTACGTGCCGAAGACAAGCCTTAAATATGGCAACCGGACCGAACGGGGGCCGGCCTTCCGCAAGTCGCCCTCGCACGGAACGGCGAAGAACGACGTCAACCAGCAGGCCGTATCGGGTTTTCTGGGCAATGGGCTTGTGAACACATTCGACCCGGCTGGCGACGGCTCCACGGGCACGCTGGTTTCGCCCGAATTCAGAGTTGACAAGAAGTACCTTCATCTGCTGGTGGGCGGCGGTTCAATGGCCGACCAAACGTGCGTTCAACTGGTGGTCAACGGTCAGACTGTGGCCTCGGCCACCGGCAAGGACACGGAGGAGCTTCAGTGGACGAGCTGGGACCTCTCGGCGTGGACGGGAAAGACGGCGACGGTGCGGATTGTCGACAAGGCGACCGGCGCGTGGGGACATATCCTGGTCGACCAGGTGATGGTCTCTGACGAACCGCTCGACAAGCTGATGCCAGAAGGCAAGCTGGCCGACAACGACCAGCGTGTGGCAGTTCTCGGCGATTTTGAAGGAGACAGTTACGGCAACTGGACGGCGACGGACCAGGAGCCCGAATCGAGTACATGCTGCCCGGGGGGCCAGTGCGCCACGATTCCCGAGACCTACACTCCCTGGTACACGACCCAGTTCGACAGCATTGAGGAGGTTGTCGGCACATTCAAGCGGCGGTACTCGGAGCTTCGGGACCGAAGCCAGCTCTTCAGCGACACTCTCTACGACACGAGCCTGCCGCCGGAGGTTGTGGAAGCGATTGCCGCGAACCTGTCGATACTCAAGTCGCCCACGGTACTCCGGCAGCAGGACGGCCGGCTCTGGTGCTGGGAAGGCTGCAGCGATGCCAGCGGCTGCTGCGCGGGATCGTGCACCCATGTATGGAATTACGCGCAGGCGATCTGCCATCTGTTCCCTTCGCTTGAACGCGGCCTCCGCCAGAACGAATTCTTCGAAGGCCAATCGCCCGAGGGACGGCAGGCTTTTCGCGGCAACTTGCCGATTTCGCCGGGGGGTGGCTCGTTCGATGCTTCGGACGGGCAACTGGGCGGCATCATGAAGGCCCATCGCGAATGGCGAATAAGCGGTGACCGGCAGTGGCTGGAGCGGTTCTGGCCGCGGATCCGCAAGAGCATGGACTACATGATCGCCAAGTGGGATCCTCGGCAGACGGGACTTCTGGAGGAGTCGCACCATAACACGTACGACATCAACTACTACGGTCCCGACGGGCATTGCGGCACCTTCTACCTAGGGGCCCTGGCAGCGATGGTCCGCATGGGGCACGCCCTCGGCGACGACGTCTCGCAGTACGAGGAGCTGCTCAAGAAGGGCTCGGCCCGATTGCAGAAGGAACTCTACAACGGCGAGTACTTCGTCCAGATCGTCGAGAAGGAAGGTCTGGACGAGAACTTCGAGCCGATTGTTCCCGACGAGCAGAGCGAGGCCTATCGGGGCACCGCCGAGACGGTGAACGAGCAGGGGCCAAAATATCAATACGCCACGGGCTGCCTGTCGGACGGTGTGCTCGGCCTGTGGATGGCCCGCGCATGCGGCATCGACGACGACCTGGTGGAGGCCGATCGAGTGGCCAGTCACCTGGCGGCGGTCTACAAGTACAATCTGAAACACGACCTTTCGCAGCACGCCAATCCCCAACGCCCGTCGTTCGCCATGGGCGACGAGGGGGGACTCTTGCTCTGCACGTGGCCGCGCGGAGGGAAGCCCCTGCTGCCCTTCGTTTACAGCGACGAGGTCTGGACAGGAATCGAGTATCAGGCGGCGGCCCATCTGATGATGGCAGGGAGGGTGGATGAAGGTCTCGACATTGTCCGCACGTGCCGCCGGCGCTACGATGGCGTGCGTCGCAATCCACTGAACGAATACGAATGCGGACACTGGTATGCCCGTGCCATGTCGAGTTTCTCGCTGATTCAGGCCCACACCGGCCTGCGCTACGATGCCGTGGACAAGATACTGCATGTCGGTTCCCAGACCGGCGAGTTTCGGGCCCCGCTGTTCACTGCCTTCGGGTTCGCGACGGTTGAGCGGAAGGCTGGCAAGGTGTCGGTGGAGGTTCGCGCGGGGGAGATTCCGATCAAGACGATCGTGACCGACGGCAAGTGAGACTGACGTCCGCCAATCCTATACCATTCCAAATTCCCGCTCGAAATGGGAAGGTGTTCCCGCACCCGGGAGTTTCCTGTCCGTGCGGGCTCGAAACTTGACGCACCTTCTCCGACTGCGATAGAGTGACGGTTCGAGTGGATCGCCCCTGCGCGCTCGTAACACGATACAATTGTGTTCCGCAGGGCGGTGGGGCCTCCAACCAATACGAGCTACCGATGGGTTTCCAATGGCCTGCTCCGGTTGGTCGCGAGTCTTTGTGAAATGCTCAGCGATCTTTGCGGCCAGTGGTACGGGGGTGGTGCCAACCGTCACGTGGCTTTCGCCGCCACGCGTGGTAGTGCAACGGTTGCTGGAATGGATCGAAAAAAGCCCGGCTGGGCGCGGGAGATTTTGAAGTGACGAAATCGCGAAGGGCGTTGTTCGTGGCGGCAATCGCCGTCTGGTTGGGAAGCAGTCTTGGGGAAATTGCGACTGGGGGCGAACGGGAGGCAGTGGACGACGAGGGAAGATTCATACGCTCGTCTCAGCGTGAGATTCCGATCAGTGCGGTAGTCGATGTGGTGGTCGTCGGGGGGAATGAAGGAGGACTGGCGGCAGGCTGGAAGGCGGCCAAGAGCGGGTCGAAGGTGTTGCTGCTGGCCGGGCAGTACTTCTTCAGCGATGAAACCTCGGCCAAGGCGCGCTATTGGATCGAGCCGGATGAGCGGCCGCAATCCGATTTTGCCAAGGCGATCCTGGCCGACCAAGAGGATACGCTGCCCCAGTTGTCGCCCGCCAAGTACAAGCGGAAGATCGAGGATCTCCTGGTCGGTGCGGGGGTGGCATTTCAGTTCAACAGCAAACCGGCGGGGGTGCTTGTGGACGACGCCGGCCGGATCGCCGGCGTAGTGACGGCGAACAAGGCTGGCATTCAGGCGGTGCTGGCGAAGGTCGTGATCGACGCCACCCCGACCGCCGCCGTGGCCCGCATGACCGGGGCCTCGACTACCCCCTGGTCGGTCGAGCAGGTGATCGTAAGCCGCACGGTCTACAAGAAGGAAGTTCCCGGAGGCCGGCAGATCGGGGACTACTGCGAGTATTCGTTGACGGTGCCGATGCAATCGGGAAGCTGGCCGGAGCGATGCCAGGCCGAGGTGCTGTTGCGTGAGAAGTTCGACCTCGTGCAGGCCAATCGGGCGCATGCTCATGAACTCCACATGGTGGAGCCGGCATCGATCGTGAGCGAGGCGGCGGAGGTACCGTCGACGTGGCCCGGGGCGACCGAACTTGATCTTGACGTCTGCCGGCCGCGGGGCATCGGCCATCTCCTGGTCGTCAGCCAGTCCGCCGGCGTTTCACGCGAGATTGCCGAGCGGCTCACGCGTCCGGTCCACCTGGCGGATCTTGGCGAGCGGATCGGCGCTGTGGCCCACGATCAGGCCAGCCGGCGCGACGTGCCCCAAGGGGTGCGGGGGCGGCCGACGGATGAAGCCCCGCCGGCGTCGACTTCGGCCGCCGATGTGAGCGAGATTCTGATCGGCCCGAGGCCCTACCGCCGGAAGGATCTCGGTTGCGTACCACAGGGCGAGACGGCGATTCCCATCTGGGGGCAATACGATGTGATCGTGGTCGGTGGCGGCACGGCCGGGTTGCCCGCGGCGATTGCTGCGGCACGCATGGGAGCCCACGTGCTCGTGCTCGAAATGCTGGGCCAGATCGGCGGCAACCGCGAACTGGGAACGCCCAAGTACTGGAAGGGTTACCTTCACGGCTTCAATCAGAATGAGCAGCGAGCGGTTCAGGCGTTTGCCGAGCTGAGGGAAGCCAATGTCGACATCTGGTACAACACCCTTGCCTGCGGCGCCGTCAAGGAGGCGAATCGCGTGACCGGTGTGACTGTGGCCACGCACATGGGACGCGGTGCCGTGCTCGGCAAGGTGATCATCGACGCAACCGGCGACGCCGACGTGTGTGCAGCGGCCGGCGCGGAGTTCTGGTACGTGAACGATGGTGACCTGTGCATCCAGGAGGATTCGTTCCGGGACCTGGACCTCTACGCCAACGTTCTGCCGCTGGACTCGGTCGACGTCCACAGCCTGACGATGCACCACGTGCTGGCGAGAAAGGCAGGAAAGCAGGATGTCTGGGATTTCTATCCGATGGCCGGTATGCGCGAGACTCGCCTCATCACGGGGGACCACGTGATTGATGTGCTCGATCAGATCCTCGGCCGGACCTATCGCGACGTGATTGCGGTCTCCCAGTCGGCCTACGATCCGCACGGGTATCACAACAGCGACTACATTTACGCCGGGCTGATGCCCCCGACAAAACACGAGACGAAGGAGGGATTCCTGACTTACATTCCGTTCCGCAGCCTGCTGCCGAAGGGGCTGGACGGAATCATGGTCGTGGGGCGCTCGCATTCAGTTACGCACGATGCGCAAGCGTCGGTTCGCATGAATCCCGACCTGATCAACGAGGGGTATGCCGCCGGCTGCATCGCCGCAAAATGCGTTTCCATGGGATGTGAACTTCGCAAGGTCGATCTGGGGCCGATTCAGGACCATCTGGCCGAAATCGGCAATATGTCGGCCGAAGACCGGCGTCTGCGATGCATCGACACTCCGGAACCTGCCGATGAGGAGCTCCAGGCGGCGGCCGAGGATCCGAAGAGCGAGCTGCAGCTTGCGCTGCTGATGCGAGGGGCAGAACGGAGCGTGCCGCTGCTGCGCAAGTCGTTTGAGGCGGCGCCGACGCTGACCAAGGCCAAGGCGCTTTGCACGCTGGGCGACAACACGGCGGTGGAGTATCTGGCCGAATGGCTCGACGCACGAACACTCGAGGGCGGACAAGACTACCAGTGGGACGCCTTCCTGAGCGTTTCCGACGTCGACTCGGTGATGTGGCTCCTCGGGGTCCCGCGAGACCCGCGAGCGGTTCCGTCCCTGCTGAGAAAATTGGACTACTCGATCGACGGGGCCGGCCATTTCAGCGATATCCGGGCGGTGACAACCGCCCTGGGCCGGATCGGAAGTGCCGATGCGGCGACGGCTCTTCACCGGTTCCTCAGCCGCGACGGAATCCGAGGCCATGTCGATGTGGCCGGCGATCCGGAGTCGCTGAAATCGGAGCGTTTCGTGAAGGCCTACGTGGAGCTTCACGCCGCCGCGGCCCTTTTCCGCTGCGGCGACCACGAAGGGCTGGGGCGTGAGACTCTGGAGGCGTATCTGGACGACTGGCGAGGGATACTCGTCCGTTATGCGGGCTATGTACTGCAGGAGAAGAAGCCTTGATCCCTGCCGAGAAGGGCCGAGGCCGGACGACGGTCAGAAACAAGCCGGGGCTCTGAGTCTTCGGCCACCGGTGAGGTCGCTCCTTGGCGCGGGCCCGGATGATTCATGAGCTGAGGAGCCCTACCATCCGGGTCAGTCGACGGCATCGAAGGCGTTGCGGATGTGCTCGATCTGCGGGGGGCGGCCATCGGGCCAGGTGATGGCGACGATATCGAAACGGGCCGCGTGGTTGAGGAGTCGGTGGCGTTTCAGGTAGGCCGTGGCGAGGAGAGTGAGGCGGCGCTGCTTGGGGAGATCGACGGCCTCGGCGGGGTGACCTTGCTGATCAGACTGCCGAGTCTTGACTTCCACGAAGACGACGGTGCGGCCATCGACCGCGACGAGATCGAGCTCCCCCAGGCCGGTGCGCACACCGCGGCCGACAATCCGGAACCCCCGTCGACGCAGATATCGGGCAGCCAGTGCCTCACCTCGCTGGCCCAGTGTGCGTGGGGGAAAGAGTGCGGAGAACCAGCGGATCAGGGGGAGGAAGGGATTCACCGGGGAGCTCATGGACGTGGAAGGCGGCCGACCTGCGCGCAGGAGAGATCCCCAGGGGAGCAGCCGACAGCGCAGCGGCAACCGCCATTTGCCACGCGAGACTCGGTCGCCGCCGCGACAGATGGCGACGGCGACCCATCGGGCAAGGGCAGTTATTCGGCGCTGGCAGCCGCCTGACGTTTACGGCCGCGGCGTTTTGTCTTGGGCGCGTCGTCGGTCTTACGATCGACACGGCGTTCCTTGAGGCGAACGGCCTTACCGACACGATCACGGAGGAAGTAGAGCTTCGCGCGGCGGACGATGGCGGAGCGGGTGACCACGATGTTGGCGATTCTGGGCGAATGGAGCGGGAACTTTCGTTCCACCCCCTCGCCCTGCACGATGCGGCGAACGGTGAACATCTCTCGGGTGCCGGATCCGCTGCGGGCGATGACGATGCCGCTGAAGATCTGGATGCGTTTCTTGTCGCCTTCGAGAATCTCGCAGTGCACATCGACGGCGTCGCCGATCTGGAACTTGGGAATCTCGGCCTTCAGGCTGGTCTTTTCGACCAGGTTCATCAACTGTTGACTCATGATCGTCGTCCTCACTTTCGCGCCATGGCGCGTGGCCATCAAGCTGCTGACAGAGACACCGATTGGGTGCATCGATGCCCGAGGGAATCCCCTCGTTCTGCCAGGGCTTCTGAGTTCTGTTCTGTTCAGCCGTCCGAGCCGAGCAGATCCGCTCGGCGCTGTTCGGTACGCATTCGGCTATCCTGCTGCCGCCAACGGGCGATTTGCTCGTGGTTCCCGCTGAGCAGCACGGGCGGCACTTCCAGGCCGCGATAGGTTCTGGGCCGTGTGTACTGGGCACATTCGAGCCAGCGGTTCTCCGTGGAAAAGGAGTCGTCGGCGCTCGATTGTTCGTCGCCCAGCACGTCCGGCACAAGCCGGATGACGGCGTCGATAATCACCATGGCGGCCGTCTCACCGCCGTTGAGGACAAAATCTCCGATGGAGATCTCATCCGGTTCGAGGATCTGGCGAATACGTTCGTCAAAACCCTCGTAGCGCCCGCAGAGCAGCAGGATACGCTGGTGCGCGGCAAGTTCTTCAGTCACCTGCTGGTCGAAGCGGCGCCCTTGCGGGGTGAGCATGACCAGATATCCGGCATCGCCGGTTTGCCGACGAACGGTCTCGACGCTGGGCACAACGGCGTCGGCCCTGAGCACCATTCCGGGCCCGCCGCCGAAGGGCCGATCGTCGACCGAACGATGGCGATCGGTGGCCCAATCGCGCATGTTGTGGCGATGGACCTCGACCAGCCCCCGTTGGATGGCCAGCTTCAGAACGCTCGACCCGAGGTATCCGTCGAAGATCTCGGGAAACAGGGTCAGCACGTCGAAGCGCATCATCGGGCTCTACTGGTCGCCACCGGTCTCGGGTGCCGGCTCGGCTTGCGGCGGCTGGGCCTCGGGGGCTTCCGCAGCAGGCTCACTGGCCGGCGTTTCCTTCTTCCGCGGAACGGGCTTGGGGAACTCGGTGCGAGGTTCGGGGCGGCGGCGCGACTGGGCAACGCGGTCCAGTGCTCGCTGCTGCTGCTCCAGATTCGTGCCTTCGGCACCGTACTTCTTGATCAGCGCGCTGACCTTTTCGCTCGGCGCGGCGCCAACACTGAGCCAATACTGGATGCGTTCCTTGTTGAGGATCGCCCGCGCATCGGTCTCCGGTACCATCGGATCGTAGGTGCCCAACTCTTCGAGCACCCGTCCGTCGCGCGCGCTACGCGAATCCATCGCACAGATACGGAAGAACGGCCGATGCCGACGTCCAAACTTCTTCATACGAATGCGAACAGCCACGTACTACTCCTCGTGATGCTGTAGTCTCGAAACCCTATGTATCAACCGTTACTGTCTGGAGCCGATAACAAAATCACCGACAATGCACATCGATGCCCGTGGGGAATACCCTCGTTTTGTTACAGCGTCCTACTCGTCACTCTTATTCTTTTTGTCGCGTTTCCGGCGGCGGAGTTCCTTCTCGCGTTCCTTCTTGAGCTTGGCGCGTTCTTTGGGCGTGAGCCGTTTTCCCGTGCCCTGCTTCTTGACGCCGAGCCTGCCCATGGGATTGGCCGCCGCGGCTTGCGACAACTGCTGAACGGCTTTCATGCGGTCTCGCATGCCCAGGCCGGCCATTTTTTTCATCATGCCAGCCATGCCGTCGTACTGCTTGACCAACTCATTGACTTCATGGGGCTCGACACCCGAACCGGCGGCAATCCGGCGGCGCCGGCTCTGGTCGATCAGTTTCGGATTGCGTTTCTCTTCGGGAGTCATCGAATCGATGATTCCACCGAGACGCCGCATGTCGCCTTCCGCATCAACATCACCCATAAGGTCCTTCAGTTGCCCCATTCCGGGCAACATGCTGAGAACCTTCTGCATGGGGCCGAGCTTCTTGATTTGCTTGAGCTGTTTGCGGAAGTCGTCGAGGGTGAACTCGCCCTTTTTGAGCCGTTCCTCCTGACGCTTCATTTCGTCCTGGTCGAACTTCTCCTGAGCCTGTTCCACCAGGGAGAGGATATCGCCCATGCCGAGGATTCGGCCGGCCATGCGGTCGGGATGGAACTCTTCAAGCGCGTCGAGGTGCTCGCCGGTGCCAATGAACTTGATTGGCACTCCGGTGACAGCCTTGACCGAAAGGGCGGCACCGCCGCGGGCATCGCCATCCAGCTTGGTGAGGATGACGCCATCGAGCTCGAGGGCCTCGTTGAAGGCCTTGGCGCTATTGACGGCGTCCTGGCCGGTCATTGCGTCGACGACGAAGTACACCTGATCGGGCTCGACCCGGCGTTCGATCATCGAGAGTTGCTGCATCAACTCCTCGTCGACGTGCAAGCGGCCCGCCGTATCGAGGATAACCACGTTGACGTCGGCCTTCCTGGCGGCATCGACGGCCTGGCGGCAGACGGCCACGGGGTCCTTGGAGTCGTATTGGGCATGGACGGGGATGCCGAGGTCCCGGCCGAGAACCTCCAACTGCGTGATGGCCGCCGGACGCTGCAGGTCGGCCGCCACGAGCATGGGCTTCTTGCCTCGTTCGACCAACATCCGGCCGAGCTTGCCGCAGGTGGTCGTCTTTCCAGAGCCCTGCAGGCCGCAAAGCATGAGGATGGAGACGGGGGGCTTGAGGTGGAGCGAGTGGTCGACGGGCCCCATCAGGTTGATCAGTTCCTGATGAACGATCCCGACGAGCTGCTGGGATGGATTGAGCGACTTGAGAACCGTCTCGCCCACCGCCTGCTCCGACACCCGTGCCATGAAGTCCTTGACGGCCGAGAAACTCACATCGGCTTCCAGGAGAGCCGTCTGCACGGAGCGCAGGCCTTCGCGCATATTCGCTTCGGTGAGCTTGCCGCGTCCCCGGAGGGATCTCAGTGCGGTACCAAGACTTTCCTGAAGTGATTCGAACATGGGCCAATCCGAACAAATGACCGATCAGTGAGCCGGCGCACCCTCTTGGTGAGGAGGCAACGGTCTGGCCAGCGCGCAGACTCCACCACGGCACCCAAAGCGCACCACGCCCGGGCAAATGGTAATCCCCTATGCTAACGAATTCCCTGTCAGCTTGGCAATGCTCGCGGGGAGCAAAATCGCCAGGTTTTCCCCGCTTCCAGAGGGGACCCCAAGGAGACAGGAAGACAACTAGCGCCTGGAGTATCTTCGGCGGTGGATCGGTCTGCCGTTAGTCACCCTCCACAAAAGGGGGACGTTTTCTGGCCCTTGGCATTTGTGTCGCGGGAGAGCCAGCCATTCACGACAGTCAATCGAGGTTTCGACCATCGCCCCCCACCCCCCCTGAACGAGTTAATTCTCCGGACTGTTTGCCGGGATTTTGCGGAATTTGGGCATTTGAAGGGATATTCACCCCCTTCCACGGACGCTATCTCGCATCACATATTTGTAAAAATGGAACAAGTGGGTAATTTGACACGTGCCTAAGGGGGGGCTAGAGTTTTCCAGTCATTTACGTAGGCGGCGCAGTAAGCCATCCGCCTGCACCCTGTCGTTCGCCGGAAACGGACATAATATAAGGCTGATCTCGCCCGGCTTTTCAGTCCGCAAGGAATACCATCCATGTTTCGCCCAGTCTCGATTGCCACGTTCCTCCTCTTGATGCTCAGTTCGATCGTCTCGGCCCAGGAGTGGGCGGAGAAGATGTTCCAAGCCCGTGTTCATGAGTTTGGCGATGTCGCCCGTGGTGCGAAAGCTGAATATCGTTACGAGCTGACGAACCTGTACGAAGAGGACGTGCATATCGCAGGCGTGACCTCAAGCTGCGGTTGTACAAGCCCGCGGATCGAGCAGAACACGCTGAAGACGCACGAGACGGCGGCCATCGTGGCGAAGATCAATACGGACCGGTTTCAGGGGCAGAAAGGGGCCACGTTGACGGTGACGTTTGACAAACCATACTACGCCCAGGTGCAGTTGCAGACTCGCGTCTACATTCGGAGCGACGTGGTCTTCAGTCCAGGGAGCGTGGAGGTTGGTGCCGTTGCGGAGGGTCAGGCGGTGGACCGGGAGGTGGTCGTGGCCCATGCCGGGCGTTCGGACTGGCAGATTCTGGAAGTAGTCGGCAGCAACCCGCATCTGTCAGCGAAATTTGAGGAAATCGGCCGGAGCGGCGGCAGCATCCGTTACCAGATCACCGCTCACCTCGACGAGAGCGCTCCGGTGGGTTATCTGAATGAGCACCTGATTCTGAAGACCAACGACCGCAATCGCACGCAAGTTCCGCTTGCGGTCCAGGGACGGATCGAGCCCTCGATCGTTGTCAGCCCTCCTTCCCTGTTCATGGGCAATGTCGGGGCAGGCCAAACGGTGACGAAGAACATCGTGCTTCGCGGTGCGAAACCGTTCCGGATCGTCTCGGTCAGTTGTGGGGACGAGAGATTCAAGTTCGAGGTGCCCCAGAGTTCGGCCGAGCCGAAGACCCTGCACGTCATCCCCGTGACATTCGTCGGCGACACGAGCAGCGGCAAGCTGGAACAGACGATTCGCGTCGAGACCGACCTGGGCGTTCCGGTACCCGATCTTCCCGCCTACGCGGTCATTCAGTAAGCAACGACAGGTGAAAAGCGGAAGCCCCTTCAGTTCTCTTCCAGCAAATCACCCTCGGTGATCGTGCGAAACTGCTTCGCGGCCAAAGTCTCCAAGCCGAGATCGATGTTGTCGACCATCAGGGCGACGGCGGCGCGGCCGTGAGGACGCACGATGAGCGGATAGGCCTGAATGATGTTGACTTCGGCCTGGAGGAGAGCGGTGCAGATCTGCAGCAAGGGCTGCGCGCCTTCCGGCAACTCGACACCGATCAGGTCGCTTTCGATGATCGCCAAGCCAGCTCGTTCGAGGATTTCGCGCCCCTCTTCGGGGTGGCTCAGCAGGAACCTGACGAAGGCACATTCTGCCGAATCGCTGATCGAGAGGGCCACAATGCGAACGTGACTTCCCTCGAACCGGCGAATTACCTCCAGCAATTGGCCAACGCGATTCTCAAGGAACACGGTGAACTGTCGGATGGACGGATAGTTCCGTCCCCGCACGGTGGAGGATCCAGTTCCAGCAGCGTCGCCGGTGCTCATAGCGCGATCCCTTGGGGCTGAGGGATGATCGTGGTCCGTTTGTCTCCGTAACTATAGAACTACGGAAGATTTCCGTCAACGGAGGTTGAGCATCGGGCCATCCTCGACGGCGGATCTCAGTTTGGCGCCAGCTACCAGGTGCCCCATCGGATCAGGTTGTAGGCGAGGAGATCTGTGTCGACGTCGATCGTGTCGTGGGGTCCGCGATCGGACGAACGGGCGTAGACCAGATCGAAGTACTTGATCCAATTCGCGTACGTTGCGGCCGTATCGGTCAGCAGGCCCCCCTGGTACTTGAGGCCGTCATGAAAGTCGGCCGTGTAC
>CAYSCH010000243.1:0-4766 GCA_964429355.1 uncultured Planctomycetaceae bacterium
CGAACACTAGAAGACCAAATCTTGAAAAACCAATAATTAAGCGGAACGTTGTTTTGTTTGCCTGGGTTGCGATCATGCGGTACACTTCCGTGCAGTTCCATTTTTCAGCCCGGCCGCGTTTCGCCTCGCAGCGCGCCGGGCTTTGTTTTTGCCGTTGTCACAGTGCTCTCCTTTGGTAGTGTTGGGGCGGTGGATCAGGCTCCCGTGCGATGTGGGAGCCGGGGGGCAGGGTGCCCCAAGCAGAATCTCGTCAGTCGGTCTGCGTCCGGGTGCGAGACGCGAGCCAGGCGTCGAGATCGGAGACGCGATAGAGCGCCTTGGCGCCGACGCGAACATACGGCAGTCCGTATCGCCCGGTCGAGGCCCAGACAGCCAGGGTCTGCTTGTTGACGCCCAGGTATTCCGCCGCTTCCTGGCGGGTGACGAGTGGCCGAGTGAGAGGCAGGCGGTCAGAGGCAGGGGTGGTAGCCGTAGACATCGATGATCGCTCCTGTGAATCACGAGTGATTGGAAGGCAACAGGAACGAATTTATACCGCCGCGATAGTCTGTCTACGCTTTTTTTGACCGGTGATCGAAAATGGGTGGAAATGACAGGAAATGACTGAAAATGATTGGCCGGCTACTTGTTGGGCAGGTGGGCCTGGTGGATCATCCAGCCCAGCGGGCCTTTTTTGACGGTCAGTTCGCCGGCCTTCATTTTGCGTCGGATCGTCGATTCGGCTTTATGGAGCATCTTTTCCAGCTCGTGCATCGTATACGGACCCACCCAGTCGCCACGTCCGCTGGATTCGGGGACCTTGCCTTTAGGGATGTGACCGTTGCTCCCCATGATCACAGCCAGGTCTCGCACGTAGAGCAACGCCTCATTTGTCCCCTCGGTCTGTAGGTTCTGAATGGCCTCCTCGATCACTTGTCTGATGCGATCGGAGAGGCCCGTGGAATAATGCGCGTCGATCCAAGCCAGGGCGAAATGCCCGTTCGTGATCTGCGCCCGCAGCCGGCGAGAGTAATGGGCCACGTTGCTGTACTGAGGGACGACACCTATCAGGTCATCGCCGACGACGTCCCATCCGGCAACTCCTTGGGCGAGCAGCTCGGCCAGTGGCCCGAAGAAGTCGTCACAGATGTTCCACGGCTTGTCTTCACTCATCGACCTGCCCTCCGTTGTGTTCCAGATACTCGCCGGCCCTGGTCATCGCATCAACGGCACCGTTGACGGAGGCCCGTACGGGGTCCAATTGCAGTCTCGCGTAGACGCTCGTGGCCTTTGGGTCTCGGTGCCCAAGGGAGGCCCCGACGATTTGCAGGGAGGCCCCCTGAATCGTCTGCCAACTGCCCAGGGATCGTCGCAAATCGTGCGGACGAAGATCTCCGATCCCCGCTGCCTTCAGGACTCGGGCCCAGGACTTCCGCGGATCCACCACATGGCCGCTCTTGGTGTCGGCCGGAAATACCCACGGCTCTGATTCCGGCAGGTCGTTTCGCCTGGTCGTGAGAATCGCCACGGCGGGCGGTGGCAGCACGATCGCCACGGGCCGCCCGTTCTTCGTCTTTTGTCCGGGCAGGTACCACACGCCGGCCGCCAAGTCGATGTCCAGCCAGGTCATCGCAGCCACATTTCCTCGCCTGGCGCCGGAGAATAGACAGATCAGCCAGAAGTCCCGCCAGGTTGCCGGCTCGCCGGCCAGGGCCTGGAAGAACGGGCGAAACTCATCCCCCTGAATGAACCTGTCCCGCTGCATCTCCCGAAACCGCTGGACGCCCTCGCAGGGGTTCCGGCCGTCGTGGCCGAGCTCGCCGGCCTTGCCCCACATGGCGGAAAGGAGGGCTCTGCACCGGTTGGCTTGATAGGGGCCGTGTTTCTCGCCGATCGTGCGGTGCCAGGTGGCCACGTCGGGAGTGCCCAGGTCGCTCAGCCGCTTGTTGGCGATCGAAACGAAATACTTGTCGAACATTCGTTGATCGTCTCGCCAGGTCTTTTTGCGCAGCTTCGCGTGTTGGATCCACTGGCCAAACAGCTCCTTGACGGTCGGGACTTCCCTGGTGGCCCGCCGAACAGCAACCGGGTTCTCTCCCCGGTTCAGCCGACCCAACACGTCCATGGCTTCTTCGCGGGCCTGCTCGACGGACATCTGGGGGAACGTGCCGAGGGCGTAGCGGAAGGGCCTCCCTGCCACCTTGCGATAGATCGAGAACGTCTTGGTCCCGTTGGACGTGACCCGCAACACGAGGCCTGGTGTCTTGGCGTCGCGGTACTGGTCCCGGCCATTTTCGGGGAGTGACAGCTCTTCTATTCGCCGCTTACTGAAAGAAAACGAATCTCCCATTGCACCTCCCTGGTAGCCCTGGGGCTACCGCTTTCTTCGGGCGATTGCTGGTACATCTGACGGAATCTGACGGAACCTGGACGGAAGCTGACGGAGAACCTCGCGTTTCCGGGGCTACCAGGGGGCTACCTTTGGCGTCAATTCGCGTGTAATCGCAGGTAGCCCCGCGAATAGGAGCTTAGCCGTAAGCCTTTACGCTGTCAAGCGTTGTTTAGAGGTGGGCATCTGACGACATTGCTGGAAAACGACCCTGAAAGTAACTGGGGGTCAGAAGGCCGCTGGTTCAAATCCAGTCACCCCGATCTTGAACGAAAAGCCTTGCGTAGCAACAAGTTACGCAAGGCTTTCTTCTGTCCTTCCGAAGGGCGCGCGGGCATGCACCCGGCTCCTGATCGCTTCGTCTTCAGGTCGGGACGGCCAGACCGGCTTCCGTGTCGACGGGGTGCAGGTCGATGTGCCGTTCCAGTTCCTGGCGGAGTTCGTCGAAATTCCAGGGTTTGGTGAAATAGGCGGCTACTCCCAGGCTGAGCATCGTTCGCCGCACGGCCGGATTGGTCTCGCCCGTAAGCACGATGACCGGCACATCCTTGGTGAGCGGATGAGCCTGGAAGCGGCCGAAGATGTAGGTCCCCTCGCCGTCGGGCATTCGCAGGTCGGTAATGATCACGTCGGGCCTGGTGTCCAGCCCCGTCCAGAAGCCCTGCATGCCGTCGAACGCCCGAATCACGTCGACACCCAGCGGGCGCAGTCGCATCATGATCGCCTGGGAGACATGCGGGTCGTCGTCGATGCAAAGGACTTTGGGGCGTCGGCGGGCTGCGGTCCCTTCCTCGGGCTCGCCATCTCGCCACGGCGGCCGGCTCCCTTCCGCGGTGAGCGGCTCGGTGTTTGTGCCGGCCCCGGTTTGAGCGGGTTCCAGGCTCGTGTGGTGGGCTGCGTCCGCTCTTTTCGCGTAACGCTTCCACTGATTCGTGCAGCCGGGTGCCCGTTCGCACAAAGCCGTGCTGTGGGTCAACTCATTCAGCAGTTCTTCCACGTTCACCGGCTTCGACAGGCACCGTTGGCCGTCGAGAGATCGATACTCGTGCGCCAGCTCGTGGGACTTGCCATCGATAACGACCACGGTGAGGATGGTGGCGGCCAGCGGATGTTCGCTGAGTCGTGCCACGACCGCGCTGGGAGTCGTATCCGGCAACGCCGAGTCGACCAGGATCAGTTTAGGGTTCTCGTTGAAGCATGCCATGTAGGCCGTGTCGGCATCGCGCATCTCAATCAGGTCGATACAGTATCGGCGCAGTTCCTTTTCGAGAGCTTTGAACCCCCTCGGGTCGTTGTGGATGTAGAGAATCTTCGTTTCGATGCATCCGTCGGGGAGGGCAAGAGGTTCCTTGGCTGCCGCACTCGGCGTCAACTCGGAGGCGAGCGATGTTCCGTCCGCAGATGCCTTCGTTCGGCTCGCGCGGTTGGCTCCCGGCCTGGGAGCACCGGCCGGCATTCGCGATCGACGCAGCCAGGATGCCAGCAGCATCCCGCTGACCATCGAGGCGATCACTGTGGCGATCATGACCACGCCAATCATCGGCTCACCTGTCCAGTCGGCACTTGCCGGCTCGCTTGCAGGGCCCCCCCGTGCCGTCCCGAACGCCGCTTGAACTGACTGGCCTGCAGGTTCCTGCGACGCTGTCGACACGCTTGCCAGGCCCAAGGTAGCGGCAAGGATGGCCGCTGGCAGGGTTCTCCAGCCACGGAGAACGAAAACAAAACGACCACCGGCCCCGACGATTTCCTGCCGAAGGAAGCGTTTGTGGTGCTTCGGCGGCAAGGCCGCAGTTTTCGAACGGTTTGTGGCAGAGTCCATGTTCTCGTCCTTTCTCCGGTAATGTCGCTGTTTCTGTATCTGACTGGCCCGGCATGGTACGACGAAATTCCAGATGGTGGGGCGTCATAGATCTGTCTGTGGGAATCCACGATCGCGCCGTAGCATTCCACAACAAGAGTACGTCACGGTGTGGAAAAATCGAGGCTTCAATCCGAAGAGTCCGACAATTCGGCCCTTGCGGAATCATCCTCATACTCCGCGAGGCGAGTGGCGGAATTCGAGCAATCGCCGCGTCACGCGGCAGGCTCGCAAGTGCTGGCGCTGAAGCCAGTTAATCACCGCTCCCACTGCCTTGTCGATCCAGGTTGGACTCGGCGGTCGTGGACTCTGCGGAGGTGCTTGACGGTCATAAGCTATACTTCAGACACACGGTGCGATCAGGCGTGGTTCCTACGGTTCGTTTGGAACCTCCGCACATGCCGGCCAGATCGGGCCGCGCCAGGACGGAGGCTCATCGCAGCGCGCCGTGTGAGACCTTCTCATCCGGAACTAGCACCAGGAGCAATTTGATGAGCGACTTCGCGGATTCCTGCCATTCCGCCTCGGTTGTTGACCTGG
>CAYSCH010000243.1:4776-5207 GCA_964429355.1 uncultured Planctomycetaceae bacterium
CTCCGACGTGAAACGGGCGACCATCTTGTCAATCGACGATGATCCGAACATCTCCAGCGCGATCGCGTGCCGATTTCGCCCCTACCAGATCGAGGTCCTGCGGGCTTTTCACGGAGAGCAAGGAATCTGGATGGCCGCTACGAAAAAGCCCGACCTCGTGATCACGGATCTCTGCATGCCGCTCACCGGGGGAGAGGATGTGGTTGCCTGCCTGAAGAGGATGCCGGAAACAGGCCATATCCCGATCATCGTGCTCACCGGCCAGCCCAATGGCCATATGAGACGCCAGTTGCGTCAGATGGGAGTCGATGGCTATCTGACCAAGCCGATCGAATTCGAATTGCTGCGCAACGTCGTCGCAATGTTCATCAGTCTCGAGAGTCCGATCGGATAGCCAGTCGGCAAGGACCCGGTCGCCACTCGCCTACCGA
>CAYSCH010000243.1:5217-14635 GCA_964429355.1 uncultured Planctomycetaceae bacterium
GTGCGATTGGCCGGACAGGTCGCGCTACTGTTGTTCGGATTGTGCCGAGTTCTCCTCGCCGGCATAGCCGCACAAACCATCTCCCGGGTGGTATTATGCTTGCCATCGACGAGTCCAAGACCACGCCGTCTGGCAGGTTGACTCCGCATTGCTGCGGCGGCGTACCGTGTTGACCACGTGACTGCGATCTATACTTGCGCAGTGCTCGGTGTCTGTCAGTACTGCACGGGAGACAAAAACGTGGTCAAGGCCAAAATCCTCGTGGTGGACGACGTTGCCGACAATGTCAAGCTCCTGGAGATCTATTTGGAAGACCACGGCTACAAGGTCGTGTCGGCCAACGAGGGAATGAAGGCCCTCGAACTGGCAGCGTCGGAGATGCCGGATGTCATTTTGCTGGATGTAATGATGCCCGTCATAAACGGGTTCGAGGTTTGCCAGCGGTTGAAGGAGATTCCGGCACTGGCCGACATTCCCGTGATCCTGGTGACGGCGAAGAACGACGACAAGGACGTGATTCGAGGGCTGGAGTGCGGCGCCCACGACTATGTCACCAAGCCCTTCAATGTGGCGGTGCTTGTGGCACGGATCGAAGCGGCACTGCGAGCCAAGAGGATGCAGGATTCCACCCGCCGGCTGAATCTCCGACTCAAGGCGGTCAACGAACTCATCGACGAGCAAAACCGGCAACTCGCCGCGGTCAACCAGACCGCCTACGAGTTTGTGAATAACGTGTCTCACGATATTCGCACGCCGCTGAGCGCCATCAAGGAATTTGCCCTCATCATCAGCGAAGGTCTGGCCGGCCCCGTGACCGACGAACAGAAAGAACACCTCGAGGTCATCTCCGATTGTGTCGGGGATCTGACCTCAATGGTCAACGACATGCTGGATATCAGCAAGTTGGAGGCAGGTCGCCTGACGGTTCGGCGCACGGTCTGCACCCTCGCCGAGATCCTCGAACGCGTCAGACCCTTGTTGGAACGCAAGGCCACTGCGAGAAGGGTCCACCTGGCAATTGCCGACCCAGAGAACATCCCGGACGTTTATTGTGACGCCCCGAAGATCGGCCGAGTGATCGTCAACCTCGTGGTCAACGCCATCAAGTTCGTGGGTATCGGTGGTCATGTCTGCGTTCAGGCCGAGCGGGACGATGCGTTGTCCCAAGTCGTCATCCGGGTTACCGATGACGGTCGCGGGATCGAGCCCGACAAGCTGCAGGTGATCTTCGAGAGATTTCAGCAGGTGGGAACGAACGTTCGGGCAAGTATCGAAGGCGTCGGACTCGGGTTGAACATCGCGAAGGAGTTGGTGGCCTTGAATTTCGGGCGCCTTGCCGTTTCCAGCGAGGTTGGCCAGGGGAGCACGTTTTCCTTTGCCATCCCCATGGCCGATTTCCTGGGGCTCCTCAAAAGGTATCTCGACGGCTCGCAGTCTACTCGAAACCACTTGCAGGCCGTATCGTTGATCCAAGTCCGTTTCGACGTAGATTGCGAGGATTGGCTCGTCAACGAACTCGATGAGATTCTCCATTCCGTCGTTCGAAGCTCCGATCTCGTATTGAAGACCGGGCCTGCCTGCTGGCTGATTGCTGCCGAAGCCAACGGCAACGAAGCCCGCTCCCTGATGGCTCGAATCAAGCAATGCTGGGAAGACGATGGCCAGACCCCCTCTCGCCAGAGTAACCCCACCCCGTCCGTCCAATTGACGGGTGCCTGGAATATCCCGGCCGAGAGAGAGACACTCCTGAGAGCTTTCCAACTCGAAATCGAACGAGCGCACGACGGCGCCGATCTCATGGCAACCGCCACGTGCCCGTGATCACATTCGATGATCTCGGTTACGGACAGCCGGACGCGGGACAGGAACGCTGCATGCTGTTTCCAAGCCGTTGCTTTGGCTTCCCGGCTACTTCTCCCGGACCACCCGATTTCGCAGGGTCCCTATCCCTTCTATTTCGACTTCGACCACATCGCCCGCGTGGAGAGCCGAGGTCTCTCCGCTGGTACCGGTGAAAATAAGGTCGCCCGGGAGGAGGGTGACGTATTGGCTGATGAAACTCACCAGGGTGGCCACGTTGTGAATCAACTGGCTGGTTCGTTCCTTCTGCTTGACCTGGCCGTTGACACGTAATGTGAGGAGCAGGTCGTCGTAGTTCAATCCCGAGACTATGAACGGTCCGCAGGGGCCGAAGGTATCGGATCCTTTGGCCCGCCACCACTGGATGTCCTTGTTCTCCTCGTCGTTCTGCCAGTAGCGCTCGCTCACGTCGTTGCCGCAGGTCACTCCCAAGACGTAATCGAGGGCATTGTCTTTCGGAACGTTGCTGGCACGTTTGCCGATCACGATAACCATCTCGCCTTCAAAGTGGACCTCCTCCGTGGCGTCCTTGGGAATCACGATCCGACTTTCGTGCGGTACGAGCGAAGAAACACTTTTGAGGAACGGTTGTGGGATCCGAAACTTGGGTGGAATCTCGGAGTCGCCGAGATGGCTCTTGTAGTTGCCGGCCATGGCAAACACCTGCTGGGGCCTCGTCGGTACAAGCAGTTTGACGTCGGCAAGGGCATGCACCTTCTCGGTCTTCTGCCACTGGCCGAAAATCGTGCCCGTCAGTTCGCGGACCTTTTCTCCTTCCACGATGCCGAACGCAATCTTGTCGTTCACCTTGAACCGGGCGAACTTGATCACCGTCTCCGGCGAGGATTCCTCCGCGGCATTGGCAACGGCAAGTTGCAGGGTGAATGCGAACCCGACATTCCACAAGGCGAGAAGGCAGTAACGCTGGATCATGGCAATCCTCCGGATGCAGTGTCTAATGGGCCCTAACAGAACGGTTGAGTTTCCCACGGGCATGGATGTGTACACTCGGCGGTTTTGTTAGCGGCTCTGAATGGTCTTGCGTGATTCGCAGAAGAGTAATCATCATGACCGATTCTCTTGGAAACCAGGCACGGAGTGTTCCTGATCGTATCCGTGCCGAGGGAGCCGTTCAAGCATCCCTCGGCTCCGACAAACTGCCCAAAATCCCTCGTCTGCCCCGAATCGCCCCTCCGCGGAGGTGCCGAGGGCGCCGGCCGACTTGGCGCCTCGGCCACGGACAGAACGGCGGTCCGCGGCGGCGGCATGTTCGCGTAACAAGACGCCGTAACCTGGTTTGCCCAAAGGCTTCACGGCAACCGAAGTTCTGCCAGTCCTGATCGGCCTCCTTTTTCCTGTCCTCGGTTAGCTCGCTCCCCAGAGCGTATTGAGTTCTTGGGATCACTCGATTGCCCCCCATCCGACGGGAACGGCCGCTAGTACCCCCCCTTGTATTGGCGGGGGTTATGAGCGACGATACTTGGTTTGGCCCAGGCAGGGGTCTGGGGCCCGTGGAAGTGGCGATGGGCTCATTATGAATGGGCTGCAACGCCGATACCTGCTTCAATCCGCTCAATCCAGCGGACTTTCCGACACAACCCGCGTGCGGTTCGTACTTTACGGAACGGAACGCTCAATCTTACCCCCTTCGTTCTTTCGACTTGAAACGACAGGAGTACCGTCTCGATGCGACGCCCTTTCATTGCCGGTAACTGGAAGATGAACCTCGACTTGGCTTCGTCGGTGGCGCTCGTGGAAGGCCTCGTCAAGAAGATGGCCGATTTCGGCGACGTGGATGTCGCGGTTTGCCCGCCGAGCGTCTATCTGGCCGCCGTCGCCAAGGCCGCCGCGGGCTCCAAGGTGGGTGTGGGTGCCCAGAACATGTATCACGAACCCAACGGGGCGTTCACCGGCGAGTTGAGCGGCGCGATGCTCAAGGACGTCGGGTGCCAGTTCGTCATCCTCGGACACAGCGAACGCCGGAATATCCTGGGCGAATCGAGCGAAGCGGTGAATCTGAAGGTCCATGCCGCTCTGGCGGCCGGTCTGACTCCGATTGTCTGCTTGGGCGAACTTCTGGCCGAACGCAAGGCCAACAAGACCATGGACGTGATCCGGCGCCAGTTCGACGGGTCCTTCTCCGGGCTGACGGGCGAGCAGGTCAAGAAGACCGTTATCGCCTATGAGCCGGTCTGGGCGATCGGAACCGGCGAAGTGGCCACGCCCGAACAGGCCGAAGAAGTCCACCTCGGCCTTCGCAGATTGATGGAAGCTCGTTACAATAAGGAAGTTGCGGAGTCGGTGCGGATTCAGTACGGCGGAAGCGTCAAACCCGATAATGCAGCCGAATTGCTGGCCCAACCCAATATCGACGGCGCACTGGTCGGCGGCGCGAGCCTGAAGGTCGAGCCTTTCGTCGGCATCATCGCCGGAGCGAAAAAATAGAGGAAGGACGGATCTATGTGGCAAACCCTGATAATGATCTGCATGCTCTTGACCGCAGCGATTCTGATCCTGCTGATCCTGGTGCAACGCGGAAAAGGTGGCGGCTTGGCCGGTGCCTTGGGTGGTATGGGCGGGCAGAGTGCGTTCGGCACAAAGGCGGGCGATACCTTCACCCGAATCACCATTGGCGTCGCCAGTTTCTGGATCGTCCTTTGCATGGTCGCCGCAGGAACCATGAAGCATGACACAAGTCGGATCAGCCTGCCAGGTTCAGGGGTCACCGCCGGGACTCCGGCGGGCGAGGAAGGCGCTGGAGCTGTTCCGCCTGGAACGGCGCCCGCTGGTGCCGCCCCGGCCGAAAGCCCGCCAGCCCAACCCGCGCCTGCTGAGGCAGCGCCGGTCGAGTCTGGGCCCACGGGAGACGCCGGTAGTTCAGCTCCCGCACCCGCGGGTGAATCCCAGTAGTCGGTCCGTGCCTGGAATCCTGAATCCCTCTCCCAAGGAGCGCCCCATCCGTGTTGCTGAGCATGACCGGTTACGGGGAATCGCAAAGCCAAGAGGATCTTCTGGCGGTGTCGGTCGAGGTGCGCTGTATCAACAGCCGCTACTTTAAACTGTCGGTCCGTTCGAGCGATGGATATGGCCCCCTGGAGCCGAGAATTGAGGCACTCGTACGCGATCGAATCCGGCGGGGAACGATCCAGGTCAACGTCCGGATCCAACGGGCAGCTTCGGCGGAAGATTACCGCCTCAACGAAGGCGTGCTCGACGGCTATCGGATCCAGCTGAAACGCATTCAGGAGGCCTGGGGAAACCACCAGCCCATCGACCCTCAGCAGTTGCTCCTGTTGCCCGGGGTTGTCAGCGAGACGGCCCACGGTGCCGACGACGTCAACCGCGACTGGCCCTTGATCGAGGCGACCTTGCTGCGGGCTCTGGACGGACTCGACAACATGCGGCGAGGGGAAGGCAAGGTCATGGCTGCCGACCTGACTGCCAACCTCGACACAATTCGTGCTGCCTTGAAGGAAGTCGAAAAGCGGGCTCCGCTGGTCGTCAACGCCTATCGCACACGGTTGAACGACCGGATCGGCAAGGTGCTTGCCGAGCTGAACGCGACCCTCGAACCGGCCGACATTCTCAAGGAAGTTAGCCTTTTTGCCGATCGTAGCGACATCGCTGAAGAGGTGGTGCGACTCGGAAGCCACCTCGATCAGTTTCGCGAAATCATGGACTCCGCCGAACCATCCGGAAGAAAGCTCGATTTTCTCACCCAGGAGATGGTTCGCGAAGGCAATACGATCGGCTCGAAGGCAAACGACGTCGAGATCGCGCGGCACGTGATCGAGATCAAGTCGGCGGTCGAACGCATCCGGGAAATGATTCAGAACGTCGAGTGACGATGGCGGACAACTGTCGCGGCAAGCTGGTGATCATTTCCGGCCCGTCCGGTGTAGGCAAGTCGACCCTGCTGGCGCGGGTACTCGCGCAGTGCGAGCTCCCACTGGCCATGAGCGTTTCGGCAACGACCCGCTCGCCCCGTCGCGGCGAGAGGCACGGTGTGGACTATTATTTCCTGTCGGACGTGGAGTTCGCGGCCAGACGCAGCCGAGGGGAGTTCCTCGAATGCTTCGAGGTCTTTGGCAAGGGACACTGGTACGGGACCCTCGCAAGCGAGGTTGATCCCAAGCTCGCAGAAGGGAAGTGGGTCGTTCTCGAAATCGACGTGAAGGGGGCGATGGCCGTCAGCGAGCGGCACCCGGAGGCAATTTCGATCTTCATCGCTCCAGGCTCGACGGAAGAACTGGAGCGTCGGCTCCGGGGCCGGGAAACCGAGGACGAAACGGCGATCCAGCGCCGGCTGGGACAGGCTCGCCAGGAGCTCGCCGCGGCCGGCAAATACAAACACCGTGTGATCAACGACGACCTTGACCGAGCGGTCGGCGAAGTCTGCAATATACTCAGGAACGCGTCATCAAGCGGAGGTTGAGAAACCATGTTGGAAGAATTGCGGGACGAGGAAGTTATCTACAAGGTCGGCGGCCGATTCAAGCTTTCGACCCTCATTCAGAAGCGTCTCGTGGCTCTCAACCAGGGCTCGCCCGCACTGGTCGATCTGCCGACGGAAGACAAGATGAAGATCGTGATCCAGGAAATCATGCAGGACAAGATTTACCTGGATACCGACAACAATCTGCGCATCACCGGCGGACAGGCCGCCGCGGGCGGACCTCTCGGATTCGATTTCGATTCCATCTGACCCACCGGTTGGCACGATGAAAGGTCGCGAACTCGTAATTGGCGTCACCGGCGGAATCGCCGCCTACAAAACGGCTGCGCTGGTGAGCCGGCTGGTGCAGGCCGGCGCCGGTGTTACCGTCGTGATGACCCGTTCCGCTACCGAGCTGGTGCGCCCAAAAACGTTCGAGGCACTCACGGGACGACCCGTGGGTGTCGAGATGTTTGCCGTGGGTGTTCATCCCCATATAGAAATGGCCGACCGGGCCGAATTGATGTGCATCGCACCGGCGACGGCCAACCTGCTTGCCAAGGCGGCTGCCGGGGTGGCTGACGACCTGTTGACCACCACCCTTCTGGCCTTTGGCGGGCCCGTCCTTGTCGCGCCGGCCATGAACTCGAGAATGTGGGCCAAACCGGCCGTACAGCGAAACGTACGCCAGCTTCGCGACGACGGCCTGATTCTCGTCGATCCCGAGGAAGGCTACCTGAGCTGCGGAACCCAAGGGCCGGGAAGGATGGCGTCGCCGGAGACGATCTACTCGGTCATCGAACGAACCCTGCGTGGTATTCCTGGTCCGACGGATGGTGCGGATTGACCACAATACCTGTGCGGCACGCCTCGAGCCTCTCGCCATGAGCGTGGCCGCCGGCCGGCCCTGCCGCTGGCAGGCCCAGGCAGTTGCCTTTCCACTGAGCCCTTTGCAGCCGCCCGTGACTCCGCTTCGCAGCCCAGATACCCCATGGCCCGAATCCGCATTACCTCCGGTCCGACGCGGCAGTACCTCGACCCGGTACGCTATCTGACCAACGCGTCGAGCGGCCGCATGGGAAGAGCCTTGGCCGAGGCCTTCCTTGCGGAGGGACATGAGGTGGTCATCGTCAGCGGGCCGGTCGATGTCGTCTATCCGGCTCGAGCCGAGATCGTTTCCGTCATCTCCACAGAAGACATGCTCGAGGCGTGTCTCAATCTGTTCCCCGAATGCGATGGAATGATTGGTGCCGCTGCTCCCTGCGACTATCGCCCCATTCGAGTCGCCTCGCACAAGCTGTCGAAGACGGGAGAGTCTCTCCAACTTCACCTGGTGGAGACGCCCGACGTCCTCGCCCTTTGCGGCGCCATCAAACAACACCAGTGGATGGTCGCCTTCGCTCTGGAGACCGAAGACCACCGCATGCGTGCGCTCCAGAAACTGGAACGCAAGAGCGCCGATTTGATCGTTCTCAACGGCCCCGGCGCCATCCAGGCCGCCGACACGGAGATCGAAATCATCGATCCTCGCGGCGAGATTTTGGCCGCAATCGCCGGGTCGAAAGAGAAAGTTGCCGGCGGAATCGTCCGCGTCGTTCAGGAGCGGCTGCTCGCCGGCCGGTGAAATCGGTCTCGGCGCCGCTCCTGAATCACCTGTTGTGCCACCCGGACACTCCGGGCTACTTGGCATAGTCCGACGGCTTCAGCCCCGGTTTGAATTCGCCGAAGCCGTAGAACGTGGGCGCGTACCCGCCGACAATTGCGGCATCGGCACGTTCAGGAATCTTGTCTTCCAGCCCCACCGCCCAGTAGGCGGCATTGACGATCAGGCGACGGAGATCCTCGCAGGCAAGGTCCACCGACGCTCCCATGGTCGTGCAGAAGATCCTCGCCGGCTTGCCGGAAGTGCCGGTGAAGGTCCTCGTCCAGGCCAGCGGCATCATCGGTTCGTTCTTCGGCCCGGCCAGCGGTTTGCTGTCGGGCTCCATTCCCTCCAGAACCTGGCCATAGAGAAGGATCGTGGCCGACTCCGGCAGATTCTTCACCGTGTAGACATCGGTCGGCCCCCATACATCCTTGACCCCCTTGAGGACCGGGTTGTCTTTCTGGGCCTCGTTGACCACACTTCGCGTGCTCTCGAACTTGTGGTGCCCGTGGTGCGCGACCCATGTCTCGCCGAGTACCTGCTGGCCAAACCCGCCGGGCCACTCGCTGCTGCGGAAGTCGTACTTCTTGAAGCGGCTCTCCGTCGTCGGTTCGAACTTGAAGGCATGGGTCGCCGTCCGCAGACCGATGATCGGCT
Organism: uncultured Planctomycetaceae bacterium; assembly: GCA_964429355.1. Taxonomy (GTDB): domain Bacteria; phylum Planctomycetota; class Planctomycetia; order Pirellulales; family Thermoguttaceae; genus JAAYAY01. The sequence continues at coordinate 13,815 of CAYSCH010000243.1, forward strand.
TGCCCGAGTTGACGTACTCGTCCACATACTTCATCTGCTCGTCCGGCAGTTCGCGGAATCGCGTGGCGATGATCATCAGATCGGCCGACTGGAGGTTTTCCAGGCCTGGAAGGTTCTTCTGGTTGACCGGGTCGATCGTCCCATCCTCGGGCTTGACGGAGAACAGAACGGTGCATTTGAAACCGTGACGGTCCGCGAGAATTCTGCCCAGCATGGGCATCGATTCCTCCGAACGATATTCTTCATCGCCGGAGACGAGAACAATGTGCTTTCCCTTCCCAGGGCCTTCGCCACCCGGATAGACAACCCAGGGATCGGCGGCCTGCGTGAACGAGGTGAAAACGACCAGCAATGCGACGGCAAAGATGCCTTGAGTACGGCGGATTCGTGTCACAGTTCCATTCTCCCGGTAGGTGAGGCTCGAATTGGTGATAATCGTGCGGATTCCAGATTACTCGGTCCAGAGGGCCGGCGAAAGTCTCTGCGTCGGTTTCGTGGAGTACCGGACACCCAAGAAGACGGCCGTGCACCCAATCCAGCCCATCAAGGTGAATGATACCCAGTCTCGGCTCGGGATCGTGCGCAAAGGGCGACGCCGGCAGCGCCGTATCCTCGACGTCTCCTCTTCAGACGACGAATCGAACGGCGATTGGGCCTCCACGGCCGGGCGTCCTTTCCTTCGATACGAGCCTGGCAGATCCGCTCGGACCGGTCAGGGGGCGGGTGCAGTCGGATTCGGCTGAGGAGCCGGTTCGGGATTGGACGCGGGCTCAGGAGCCGGCGCTGGCGTTTCCGGTGCCGGCTGGGGAGCAGCCTCCGGC
>CAYSCH010000244.1:0-14633 GCA_964429355.1 uncultured Planctomycetaceae bacterium
CGATGATTTCGACTTCTTGCCAGTCCTCTTCGGGGATCTCTTTCACCAGTGTGCGGATGAGCGAATCAGAGTGGAGAAGATTGTCGGGAAGAAGCAATTCCGTTTCATCGCCGATATGCTCAAACAGAAACGGCATCGCTTTGTGCATGGCATTGCACTGGGCAATCAGCAGCATCCGGTAAAGCTCGGACTCTTTGGTGCCGTCGAGCGTCAGGGAAATCACCTTTTGCGTGTCCAGCCCAGGAAGATCCAGGTGTTCCGCATGTTCCACGATCTCGGGCGTGACATCACCCTCGGGATGGCTGAGCACCCGATAGCCGTGATCCAGATAGCCATGCAATTCCATGTACCGGATGGCGACCAGACGATTGAACCAAGTGTAGGCCACGGCCTCCATTACCTGCTCGAAGCCCAGTCTGTTAACCTTCTCCTCCAGCCGCTTCCGCTGCTCAGCGACCTTCTTCGGAAAAGGCCGACCATTGATGATGGCGACATCCCCCTCGACCGTAACCGGCTCCGTCTTCTTCTTGGTCAGGCCGTAGTATGAGGCACGATCCGTGACGGCACGGATGAACTCACGACGAGCCTCGGGGGCGTACTTTTTCAGGTTGTTCCGGTTCATGGTCTACCTACTGAATCCGAATCCGTTGTCCTTGATTGATGGCCTCTTCCATTTCCGCACGTAGCCGGTCGATGAAGCTGTTTACCTCGTCGAGCGTCTCCACGTATGCCTTATCGATCAGCTTTGCCGGTTTGATCGTGGTACTGGGCTTGATTGTTACCTTTGGCGGATCGACGGTGCCACCACCAGCAGGCTGTGGCTCCGGTTTGTTGGCAAATTCTTCGATCTTGGCAATGGCGGCTTCGAAAGCCCATTGGGCTTCCCGCTCGGCCTGGGCGATATGGGCCAAACTTTCCTGGGACTCAACCTGCCTCTGGATAACATCCAGGCCCCGCATACACCTCGCCCGAAGATCTGCATCTCCACCAGCCGCCTGGACATCCTTTTCGATCTGCTCCTTGAGGCCATCGACCACCTTCAACGCTGACGCTCGCCGATCTGCAACCAGTTGCTTATTGACGGCATCGACGGTTGTGATCAGCCCCTCAGCTTCCTTGATGATTCCATAGGGGCTGGGGGCCGACAGGATCTCCTGCATCCGCTTGAGTGCCGGTGCTGCCTTCTCGTCCCGCCCTAATTCCAGGCTGTTCAACTTGAACCGATCACATGCCGAGCGGAGCTTGTCCCATGTAGGTCTCTGGTGTTCGTAGAAATGCTCTAGGTCACTGTATTCGTCGCTGAAATCGAGAAGTTCCTTCTCCCGTTCATTGAACCGCTCGATCAGCTTGGCTGCGTCATCGCACGTCAGAAGTGCCTTAGTGAGGCTCAGGCCATCAGAGATCTCATCTTTGCCGGGGTAGTTGCCCGTATCGGCCAGGGTCTTGTAGTGGCCCAAATTGTCCTGCCACGCCTGCAATCGCTTCTGGATGAAGGCGAACAGAGCATCCTCCCCATCAGGCCCCATCACGGTGAAAATATTCTTGCCCAGATTGCGGGCCTTTTGGATCGCCGCTGGGTCGGTCGTCTTCCGCCGCAGCACCGTGATCTTTCGCTGCTTGGCGGCTTTCGTGACGTTCTCATACACCCGATCCAATGGAATCGGGGCAGCATCCATTACAAGCTGAATCTCTTGGAGAATCAGCAGTCGGGCCACCAGGATCAGCACTTCGTCCTCGGGCCACCCGTAGGGTCGCTGGGCAAATCGCTCGATCATGTCGTAAAGGACAATGGCGTGGCTGGCCTTCGTCGCCAACGTGATATAACTGCGGAGTTCCTCGATGGCCTGGGGATTGCCTTCCTCCAGCGTCAAAGCTAGGGTCTGCTGCCCGATGTCGTTGCTGCGGAGGATGGCCTGGATTTCTTTCTGCGGATTCTCGTTGAGCTTCTTGATGTAGCTCATCTTCGTGAACGTGTTCTTAATGAGGTACTCCAGGGCCTCATCCATGCACGCCATCGGAGCCGACGACTTCACCTCCAGCCTTGACCCCGCCACAAAGTAAGTGGCCTCCTTCAGCATGTCGGAGAGGAGCAGGGTCAACCGGGTTCGCCGCTCCCGATTCTCTTCAGCTAGGTCTCGGTGAATGCGTTTGGTGGTCGGCGGCAACGTGCCGTCATCTTTCGTGCGGAGATACTTGTCGGTCTTGAGCAGGGAGCGAATCTCACGCCCCAGCGTGGCATTGTCGTCTAATCGAATGAGAACCTCACCGCCCTCAGCCGTGCTATCGAGAACACACCTCTCGTCCTTGTACATTTCGAAATCGTCGGCCAGCGGAGTGATGATCGACACCACCAAGTGGCCTTCCACCTTCTTCCCAACGGGATACAGGTCGCACAACCTGTTGTACGGGAAGTCCATCTGATTCTCGGTGAAGCGATGCTTTGCCTGCCCTTTGATCACGTCGCCGAAAATGATGCCGCCCAGCAGGTCGGCTTCCTCGTGGCTGCTGAGTTCGACGTTTTTGATCTCCCGATTGATGTCCCGCTCTTCGTTGGTGAGGAAGAAGTAATTGTCACCACTGCGGCTGATCAGGGTTTCCTTTTCGAGCCGCAGGAGGCTCTTTTCGATCCTTCGCCGCAATGTGAGGCGGTCAGCATCGATCTCATCCAGGCACAGAGTGACGAGGTTATCGACGTTGCCCTTGATCTCATCCACGTAGCGGATGAGGAACAGAACTTGGAGGATCTTGATGTCAAAGGGATCGAGGCTGGCATTCTCCCCAGCCTGATGGATGGTTCGTTTGACTGCTGTGTCGAGGAAACTCTCGATGGACGGGTAGAAGTGGTAGAGCGGCACCAACACTCCGACCTCGCAGTCACCCGCCAACTTTCCGGCTGACTGAAATGCATCGAGGATCGACCGTTCGCCACGGGACAGGTGTAACCCCGTGGCACCAGCCTTGCGGATGGCCTCGAAGATCCGTTGCAAAAGTTGGAATTGGTAGGGAGCGAAGGGGTAGTTCCGAACGAAATCCTCGGTGTCCCGATAATTCTTGAACGTCATGCCGACGTTGGAGAATGTTAGCTGGTGCTTTAGGATGTCACCCTTTTCCTGAAACAGGAGCCCGAGGTCGGCAGCAACGGCACCGTCAGGGCCACCCCTCTTCGACAACAAACGTTCCTGAATTACCTCGTCCACATTGGCACTGGAGAGCGACAGGCGGGTCTTGAACCGGCCCTGGATTTTGGAGAAATCGTGGGCTTTGGTGGTTCGCATTTCCCCTAGTACGGCATCGATGTCCTCCTGGGAAGTGACCACGATCCACGCCCGGCCCTGGCACTGGGTGCCTAGATCCTCGGCAATCGTCTGGAGATTGAGCATCAGGTGGGTGTCGCCACCGATGAACTGGCCGACTTCATCGACCAGGAAGATGAGCCGGTGATCGGGGCCACGGCCATCAAGATACTCCCGAACCCATTTGCAGAAATTCTCCACGGTCAGGGAGAACGTGTCTTCCGCCCCGTCGATCCATTTCCCCGCAGCTTCCTTGCTCTGGCCGGTGGCGGCGCACCACGCTTCAATCACTTCGTCATGATTGAACTGGTAGGCATCCCGCTCTTTCTCCCACGGATTGCCACTGGCCTTCTGGAAGGCATCCTTGAAGGTCTGGAGCTTCCCTTTGCCCGCCAGATATCGCTCCATGTGGGCGATATGGGGATGATCGGGGCAGAAGCCCTGCATCTCGTTCAGGCACTTCAGGAACACGGCCAGGATGGCGTCTCTGCCCGACTTGGCATCGGCCTTGCTGTCGATGTTAAACAGGATCACGTCCGTGTTGGATGCCACGGCCCGTTTGATATCGCCGTAGAGCATGGCATCCTGAATCTTCGACTCGAAGAACTCCACAGCCTTCTTCGTCTGTCCCTCGTAGGAGTGATCCTCGTTGTCCAGAAGATAGGACAGTACCTTGAGGAAGTGGGATTTACCGGAGCCAAAGAAGCCCGAAATCCAGACCCCGATTCGCCCAGCCACGCTAGGATCTTTGGGATTGTCGATGGCTTCGCAATAGTTCGTGAAGAACTTGCGGAAGTGCTGGTCGAGTTCCTTGGTGACCACGAACTCGTCCAACTCCTGCCAGACCGACGATTCGTCCAGTTCATCGGCTTTCACGACACCATTGATGGGTCGGAAAATGTCCCGCGCAAAAAGTTCCCTGATCTTCATGGTCGGTCTCTTTATGGAATCAATCGAAATGCTCGGTAGTAGTTGTCGCTCTTGATCTTGCCAAAGAGCCGCAACGTCTTCATGTCGTACTTGCCTGGATAGAACATCACCAATGGGGTACGACCCATGATCGGATGCAGATTATTCAACAGCGAATGGGTCCGCATGAGCGGCCACACGCTCCCCACGCCCGACACCAACACCAGATCATGCTGATCTGGCTGCGCCACTTCGGCGAACAGCGGGGCCAGCTTTTCGGGGTGAAGGATCTTCTCCAGTTGCTTCAGCACGAAGGCATCCCCTTTCTGCTTCTGCAACTCGAAGGTCTTTTCGAGAAGCTTGCGATTTTGCAGATGAACGACGACGAATTGCAGCAGGTTGATGTGCTTGATCCGCAGGCCCGGTTTCTTGTTAGGGATCTGCTCTAGCAGGAACTTGATGTGTTCTCGCACTCGAAGTTCGGCATCGGGGGGATAGTCGAATATGAAAAATGCGATCTCGTTGCCGATGCCTCGGGCATTGAGGAAATCGTCCGACGTTATTCTCGGGAGGATCTCATCGAGTCGTTCGGTGAGGGAATCGTTCATGGTCCCACCCCAATGCAGCGAAGAACGTACTGCTCTTTGTGTTTCTCCAAATATCTCAGCACCGGCTGAGCAATGTGGACGGCCTGCAACTTGAGCGATCTGGTATTGGTGATGTAGCCAGCTTCGGCAAGGATCTGAAAGACCGATGATCGGAGTCGCTCCACCGTGGACTGGCTCCACTCGGGCATTTCGGGATCACGGCCACGGCAATCTTCGATGTAGTCGTCCCACATCTTGCTGGAGATGGATTCGCCGAAGACCTTGTAGGCATCCCGAACCATGAGATCGAGAAAGTCACCCAGCAGGTGACTGTGTTTGACTGCGGCGGCGAGGCAGGCGTGGGTGGCGACATCGGTGGTGCCATCCCGAACCAGCCGCCAGAGAGCATCGGTCATGGTTTCCAGCCGCCCACGAATCAGCGTCCGCAACCGCTTCGCCGTTTTGGGGCTGCGGGCCTGGAGAACGTTTTGATCGTAAATGGCCTTCCGCCAACCGGCCTCATCGACGCCCTGGAGCAGGAGATCGGCGATCACCCGACTCTCGGTGACCTTCAATGCACCGGCAGTAAGGTCAGCCTTGTACCGCATCCACCTACCTATTCGACGGGGTGATTCGGAGGCCGAAGCGGCGATCCACTGCTTTCGGCTCCCGAGGCTTCCAGAAAGTGCCGAAAGTATACCAGTCGTGCTAGCAATAGCAAACACTTATCTGAGAATACCTTACTTCGATTTTGACGGATCGAGATCGGGCGATTTTCTCCCGATCTCCCTCGATCACCGTGTGTTAAGACCGGACCCTCCCGGCGAATGGCAGGAAATTGGGGGAAACACCAGCCGCCAGCACCCCATCTTCAGGTGGGTACTAATATGAGCGGGGCCGTGATCGGCTGGGCGATATGGCCGGTTCAGTCGAGCCGGGGAGCCGCCCAAATGCCTCCGGCGCAGTTCAAACTGGCAAGGATACCCTGGCGACCGGACAGATCATGTCCAAGCTGGAAAGGTTTTCTTCGATTTTTCGATATCAAGGGAACCGGACCGCATTGGACCCCAACGGCTACAATGGGCGTCATGAAGATCCTCTTCCTCCACGGCTGATCGAGGCGTGACTAATACACCAGCGAAGGCGAGCGCCGTGAACAGTGAATTTACCCAACCAAACGAATCACCAAACACGCCAGGAACACTCAGGTCGAAATCTCCATTGTGGGAGAAGTCAAAACCCGGCACTCGGTTATGTACAGGCAAAAAACCGACGCCGATCCAGATCCCGATGACCACCGCCACGACGAGTGCAATGAGTGAAGTTGTTACGATAAGGTGCTTCACTTGATTCTCCCTCGCACCGAGTCTTCTGCGTGTCAGTCCATATAGGGTCTTGCTGCGTCATACGCCTCCCGGCTTATTCCCTTCTGTTCATAGTATTCATAAGGTAGTGGCCCTTCGTCGTACTCGACCTCATACTCGGGTTCGGGCTCCTCGAAAAGTCTCAGCCTGGGCATAGGCTTGTTACTGGTAACGAGAACCCAAGATAGAAGAAGAAGGAGAATGGCCATCAGGAAAGCGGACAGTGCAGCCAATGGGTCTTGTTGTTGGCCATTTCTGTGAATGTTCTTCGTTGTCGGGCTATTAGCGAGTGTCTTGGTTCTTGAGGGGGCAGGCTTGCGTGTGGGGACGGTATTGGGAGCCACTTCAGCAAGTAGGCGTCCACACTCGGGACACTGTCTGGCAAGCTCTGGCACCAACAAGAGACAACCGGGACAAGGCTTCAATCTAGATGTAGCGTATGCAGATTCGCTTTCAGTTTGGTGCGGCTTGCTAAGCTGCCGCACAGGTTGCTCGTGCTTTCGTTTGGCGTCTCCTGCGCCAGGTGGCTGTTTTGCGTGAAGACGCTCGGCCTCAAGTTCAGCCAGGGGGCACCCGCAGTCCGGACATTGCTTCGCACGCTTTGAAACCGACTTGCCGCAGTCGGGGCACGGGCTCAGCCTTGACTGAATGTGTCCGGGCTCACCTTCTCCTTTTTGTGGCATCACAGTCTGTTCTGGGGCCGGAAGGTCCAGAAGCTCTACGTCAGGTGGCTCGACAGCCTGTTTTCGTGCCTTGAAGTCCCGCATGGCTGTGAAAAGCTCTGCCTCAAGTGCCTCTTCATCGGCCCTCATCGCAGCCTCTTCTTTCTCGCGTCGCTTCTCCTCCGCAATTCGTGCCTGCCGGTCCTTTTCGTTCGCGGCGTTTAGCACATCCAGTATTGCGTCGGCGAAGTCAGGCTGCTTGTCGGAATTGCAGGGCTCCTTTGCTAGCTCTCGGCTTGCCCGTTTGGCCTCGTCTCCGATTCCCCACCATCTATTGCGAAGCTTCTCTGGAAGCCGGTCCGGTTCTGGCATCTTCACCTTTGCATTGCAGTTTGAGCACGTCTGAACCGACCGCGGCTCGTACTCAAGCGCAGCCTTGCATCTCGGACATTTAACCTTCATGCTGCGGCCCTCAAGATCCCTGCTAACACTGTGCACATGTATGTGTATCAAAGCTGCCTCGATTCAGTATGTCAATCGCAGGATCGCGAGCGTCTCGGTTTTGGCCGGCTTCTGGCAACTGCGTCTGTCACTTCCCCCCGCATGGTAGTGTGGGGTGGACGACATTTGCCGCTCAAGGGCGTATTGACTCATCATTTTTGCTACCGAAGTCGAGTCGTTGCCTCAATAGAACGTTACCAGACTATGGAGGCATGCGATGGACCGATCAATCAGCAGACCGGCGAGGGTCGAACTGGTGGGGGTCTTAGGGCAGCGGTACCAACAGGCAGTGTTTGCGACCCGTGTCGTTCATTGGTTCCAACCGGTCCGTGGATACCCATCTCCGGCAGTTCGAAACCTACTATAATCCGTCATTACTCCAGCCCTGTTGATCGTTCTCGTGTGCCTGTGGACCGGCCCTTCAGAGAACAACGTAAAGCCCCGTGTGCGTGAAGTACAATCCTCTCTCAGCAACCCGTTCGCCGGTCATATCTTGCCAAAAACGGGTGTAAGTGTCGATCTGCCCTCGATAATGCTCAACCAATTGAGGGATCTCTGTCTCGGGACGCGCGTCTGTCTTGTAATCAACAATTACCCATCCAGGATCCTCGCGGAACACCAAATCGATTACACCTCGAAGGATCGTCGGCAGTGAGACAGTCTTTTCCGTGCCCTCCGGGAGCAGAGTCTGAAAAGGCACTTCCGCAAGGCAGTTCTGGCTTGCTTGTGCTCGTTTCCAGATTTCCGAGGCCATAACGGCGCGGACCGTTTCCAGAGCCTGTTCCGCAAGCGCGATCTCAAGCCCTTGCTGCTGAAGGCTGGCACGCGCTAGCCCAGCCAAGTCGGTTCTATCATCAATTGCAGCCCGCTCAAGCATCAAATGAAGTACGGTACCCCATTCCGTGCCATGCTCTCCAGCACTGGGACGCAGTCGCGACGGCGTCACGGAGATCGCCTTGGCGGCGGCTACGGCATAGCTGGTTTCGTGCGTTGCTCCCCAGCGGTTGGAGATCTGCCTGGCCGCGGCCGCGGGTTCGTCTGCTCCAATCCTTCGCGAGGTATTAGTGGTCCTCTTCGACGACTCTGGCGGCTTCATTGCGCGACAGTCGGCCAAGTAATCGGCCAGAGGCGACCAAGGGTTGAAGTGATTGTTCTGTGCACGTTGGGAAACAACGAGGCGGCATGCGGCTCTGGTGGTCGCCACATACAGGAGTCGGTTCCTCTCGGCGTCCTGAAACTGAGTCTCTTCGGCAGCGTGCTTGTCCCACTCGCTGGGACGAGCAAGAATTGTCTTGCTCCGGCCTCGTCCATCACCACAAACAAGCAGATAGCCCTGGACACAAGGACTGCTTCGGTCAATGTGGACGGTTGGCTCATGTATCCAGTGGCCGGTTGGGTCAGACAGGAAGACTACGGGGGCTTCAAGGCCCTTTGCCTGGTGGAGGTTCATGATCCTCACGGCAGCCTGGCTTGGTGACGCCGCGGGGAGACCGTTGTGAGCTTCACTGCCCTCGGCCAGTTGACGAAGATATCCGACGATCTCCGAAACTGAAGACAATGTCGGTTGTGCCGCGCGAACCAGCTCTATTGCCCGCGAGAGGCTCCCTGCGCGGACATTGCCTCCGGTACCCACGGCGGCCTGCACCAAGAGTCCCAGGTCAGTAGCGATTCGTTCAACGGCAGCAGCAACGGGAAGCCGCTTCAGCCAGAAGTCGTACTTGCGCAGGTGCGAAAAAGCGTATTCCATCAGGTCGGCAACCGTGCGTGCCAAGCCTTCCGGCATTGATGGGTGGAACGAAAATTTGCCTCCAATTCGTTTGAAGGCATAAAGGGCTTCGTCACTGAGCCCGAACAGGGAACTTCGGAGTACCGAAACCAGCGCCACGGGGTTATCCGGTTCGTTGACCGCCTCCAGGCAGCGGCAGAGCAGATCAATCTGATCGACCTCGCTGAGCATGGCGCCACCAGTGACCTCACAAGGAATACCATGCTCGGCAAGTCTACGCGCATATATATCCACGTGCTTCTTCTTGGGGGTTATGATCAGAAAGTCGCCAGGACTGGCCGTTGCCTTACCGTTGGCCGGAGAAATGGCCGCCAGGATCTCCTGAGCGAGGAAACCGGACTCGTACTCCACGGCCTGGTCATTCTTGTCGAAGCCAGCGGGAATCTCCAAGACTTCGACACCGCTCCTCTCGACAGCGTCGCCACCGCCACGAACAGCAACCATGGATGCTTGCGCCGGAGAGTAGTTGTTGGCTCGGTCGGGGAAGATTTGGCTAAATGTTCCGTTGATCCAGTCAATGATTGGCTTTGAGCTGCGAAAGTTCGCGGTCAGAACGACGGTCTGTCCGTTCTCTTCGATGATCTTCTGGACTTCGCTATAGGTGACGATGTCCGCGCGGCGAAACCGATAAATCGATTGTTTTGGATCCCCTACCACGAAGAGCGAGCCCTCGACCGGTTTACAGCGGCGCCAATCCGTTTCGCTTGGATCGGTTGCTGTGAGCAGCAACATCACTTCGGCTTGAATGGGGTCCGTGTCCTGGAATTCATCCACAAGCAGGTGGGTGAATCGTCGCCGAAAATACTGCCGAATCTGTGGCTTGTCGCGCAACAGTTTAGCGGCCTTCATCAAGAGGTCTTGATAGTTCATCCCACCGGCGGCGAATCTCATCCGATCATAGACGAAAACGGCACGTGAGAAGGCTCGCAAGACGAGGGAATAGCGTTTTTCCTGCCAAAGTTCCACGAGCGGCTTGGCCGTATTCTCCGTGAATACGTCCCAGCGATCTTTTTCCGCAAGAGCCTGGGGCTTCTTTCCGGGCCACTCCTTCTGAACCACCTTTACGGTGCCGAATTCAGCCAAGATCTCCATCAACTCGGCTGAACGGTCCAGATCCATTTGGCGGACCAATCTTGCCAGGCGGCGGTATTGCGGGATCAACGTGTCATGGCCGGAGTCCTGCGGTAGCGTCGGGATCAGCCTGTTCATGTGGTCCGTGTAACTGATCAATTCGTCCCGAACCGAGGCCAAGTCGGGCAGCTCTACCTCTTCTGCCGGCCACTCGTCCACATCGGGATACGTGGCATAGACATGAAATCCGCCTTCCAACTCACCGATTCGCAACCCCAACTCGTTCAACTCGGCAAGGATCGGGTCGTCGGTGGCAATCATGTCCGTGACGAACTGTTGCCATGTCGACCGGCGCAGTCTTGCATCCACCGCTTCGTCGAGTTCTTGAAACGACGGATCGAAGCCGGCTTCTACCGGGCGTTCCCGAAGCAGCCGGGCGCAAAATGAGTGGATCGTTCCAACAAATGCCCGCTCAATGTGAAGCAGCGCACGGTGAAGCCGGGCTCGGGCTTCACCCTCTGCTGTTCGAGAGGCCTTCTCCAACGCCACCTGGAACCGGGCACGCAGTTCTGCCGCGGCCTTTCGCGTGAACGTGATGGCCGCCAATGTCCCGATCTCGCACTTGCCCTCGCTCAGCAGGGCGATCATCCGATCGACCATACTGCGAGTCTTCCCAGCTCCAGCGGACGCCTCGACGAGCATCGTCGTATCTAGGCATGTTACGATCGTGTCCCGTTCACTTTGATCCGGCGGAATCGGCTCACCGATCCTATCTCCGAGGTTCTTTGTCGAGCTGTTTGTCTTAGGTTTCGCCATCACCTCGTAGCTCCCGAATCGGCTGAAGGATCGTGTTTTCTGATTGTTCCAGCTTTGCGGTACTGCACACTGACACTTGCTTGGCGTCTCCGCAGATGGCCGCATAGGGGCAGAATTTGCATCCGCCCTCCTCATTGGTGGCAAGAAACGCACCTGCTCGAACGGCGTCGATGAGTTGGGCAATGACCGCCGTGCCTCCTGCCAGTTGCTCGGTTGTCCATGGAATTCGCCGTCCTCGCTCACGGGTCCCCGGAAAGAAGAAGCCGAACCCCAAGACCTTCGCCTTTGGAGACACGACCTCTTTCAATCGCCGTGTGACCATAGCAACGTACACAGCAGACTGTACGACTCGCCCCTGACGAAATGGGTCCCCCTCCCGGTATTTCCACGCACTGCCAGTCTTGTAATCCCAAATCATGAATGACTGAGAAGGCGTCGGACCCACACGATCAATTCGATCAACTCGTCCCCGCACACGCAGAGAACTGCCATTGGGCAAGCGGATGGAAACCGGGTCTTCCGTGTCAATCGTAGATGGTTCGTCCTGACTTCTCATTCCCAGTGATGCCTCGACGTAGACCGGCTGGCATCTTTCTTTATGGCAATTCAGCGCATCTTCAACCAAGAAAGTCCTTACCGCTCGCTTCATATCCGTCAGCTGTGCCTGATAGGCATGCTCGCTTGGCGGCGGGTAGGCGTCACGATATACCTCGACGATAGAATCAAGGATGGCGTCCAATCTGGGCAGGTCCGCAGGGTACTCTGGCTTTCGGTCCCCGTGGATCAAGTAACGACCGAACTGCTCAAACACTTCGTGCAGAAGGGAGCCGTACGCAAGCGGATCGAGCCATCTGGCTGGATCCAGCTCTAATTCCTCCGGCGGCTCAATCTCCAACCCCTGCTCGAAGAAGAAGGCCAATGGACAACGACCTATTAATTCGAGGCGATGACTTGACATGACCGGACCTTGAGTTCTCAGTGGGTCCAGATCGTTCCCGGCTATGGCAACGAGCCCATCATAGGGCGTGAAGTTATCCGAATGCCGTGCTTGTAGTGCCTCTCTGCCGCGGCCGAGATGGGGGAAGGCCTTTTCCACAAGTGCAGAGGCGTCCTGGACGGGATCGCCACAGCAGAGTTGGTGCAACCACCACTCGTTCGTGCTAAGACAGCAATCGTCCCGAGCAGGCGCAAAAGACGCAGGAGAGGGCAACCAGTCGAAGAATTCCGTCTGTGTGCCTGCGTGGTTTCCCGAGACGATCCGATATGCAGCAATTAGAAGCGAACTGGGAAACTTTTCTCGATCATCAATCACGTCACGAGCCGAAAAGCTCAGAACAACCTTGCCACGAAGCCTTGCAAGCAGCCGACAGAAGCCGAGGATCTTCTCCTCAAGTACGCTCGGTGCGGTTGGGAGGTCTTCTGATATCTTTCGCCGCTCGTCATCCAGCAACAGAGGATCCTGCGATCCACTGCCGGGGAACCGGCTATCATCGAGCCCAATAATAAATGTGAGGAATCGCCCCGAATGCCCACCAGTCGCTAAGCTGGCCGCATGCAGGCAACCGGGCCTCGGTCCGCTTCCCAAGACACGGGCTTGACCGGGTAGCGCTGCCAACCAGTCCCAGGCGTTGTGCCCAGTAGCTTGTTCCTCATCCAGCCACCAACACAGGTCATCGATATCCTCGAGCAGGCGTTCTCTGGCAAAGGCGTCGGATTTGCTGACACTCCGGCAGACCGTCTTCAGTAGCTTCCTTGCCGCATCAAGAACTGACCTCGCTGGTGCGTCCTGGCTTGGTGATGCCTCCAACAGTGCCTCGGTCAGATCTCGTAACAGCTGGAGTTCTTCCAGATGCCGGAGCGTACGCTGCTTCAGTTCCTCGATCTCTGTCTCATCCAGATCCTCGGTCGACTCGCTAGAGTCCAGGCGTCGTCGTCGGGCTTCGATTTCTTCGTCGATCTTGGTCAAATAGCGACTCTTGTCGAAACCGATACCGATGTGCCGGAGAACCGTGGCCAACCGGGTGTAGCTGCACTTTGATGCGTCTGGTCCCGGTGGCGCCAGTAACCCTTCGCGGATCATGCTGACCAGACGTGCCTGCGGAAAACCTTCGTTGATCCAGGCGACCCAGGTCGACAGGAGACGTCCCGGACGGAAGAACCGGGCGGGGATCCCCTCGGCAAACGTGACCGGCAGATCGTCGAGATGGGTATCGTCGCTGGCTAGCCCTGCCAAAGTCTCATAGATGAGCGGTACATATGCTTCTGCATCCGAGTACAGGACTTCAACTTGGTCGAGTCGTGCGCCGGTGGACGTGACTCGCCGAAGTACCTCGCGGACCTCATTCACTTCGCCGATAGCCGCGAAGAACTCAACGCTTCCGTCTCCGGCGGGCTCAGGGGCATCCGCTGGCCGTCGCAACCAGGATAGCAGCGAAGCATCCGAAGCGAGTGGCTCTGGTGGATCGCTTTCGCCGACCGGCTGATCAACGGGGAGAGACAGTATCTGATCGCCGGGGAATACATCGAGCAATCGCTGCTCGCCTGCATTGAGGTTCATGTCCTCGGGCAAGAGCAACAGAACATCCCTCAGGCTGGTGTGAGGATCGTTTTGGACGCAGGTTGCCGCAAGGCGAAGAGTATCGGCGTAGTCGACCATCCGGTTGTGCGCAAGCTCGCGGAGGTATTCTTCGAGGATTATCCGAACATCTTGCCCTTTCAGTTCAACCTCAAAATCCTGCGCAACGATGTCGTCCGCCGCCAGACTGGCAACGCGAATCGCATCAATCGAGTGGTAGACCACCTCGGCCAATCCGGTTGTCGCCGTAAGGTCACCAAGGTAGCTCAGCCCTTTCCTCTGCAATCGTCGAAAGACCCGGTCCACCAGGATTGGCCCGGCTGAAGCGGGCAGGAGTTGAAGTTCTCGCGAGGCCAGTTCCGCTGCCGCCAGCTCCAGTGCCATCGAACGAAACGTCTTGATTCGCACATTGAGAACTGGTTGGGCGGCGCGTGCCACGGTGTCAAGCCACTGGTAACCGATCCGCAGGGAGGGCGAGACCAGCCACTTTTCCCGAAGGAGTTGATCGCGGCAAGTTCCAATAAGCGACTCTGTAAGCCGTGTCATTCCTATTGGTTACCTCTCTTTGAGAAAACGGTATCGGTGGCCTCATAGACGTCTTGGAGAGCTGACAATTCTCCGCGGATTTCATCACGAAGTTGGTCAGGTGCCAGTACTTCCGCGTGCTGGCCGAAGCTCAGAATCCAGCGTTTGATCTCTTCGGTATGGTCCAGGTCGAATGTGGCCAAGAGGCAACCGTCCTTCTGCGGCGTGAGCTTCTGGCTCTCATGCCACTTCGATTCCTGAACGTACCGAGCTACTCGGGCCGAGAATCGGACCTTCACACGAACCTCTCCGGTGCCATGGAACACGCCGAACGACTTGGCCAGGTGATCGCGGAGATCGAAGTCCTCGGGCTGCGGAAAGCGGAACTCCTCCAGGTGCGACTCCTCGATCCGGTCGACCTTCCAGTGCCGAATCTCCTGGTGATCCGGCGACCAGCCGATCAGATAGAGCGAGCCTCGGTGATAGGCGATGCCATAGGGGTAGATGTCGTAAGTGACGGGCTCTGTCGCCCTGAGCGACTGAT
>CAYSCH010000245.1:0-14601 GCA_964429355.1 uncultured Planctomycetaceae bacterium
GCAAGACGATCAAGCCCCACGTCAACGCGATCCTGCTAGGGATCGTGGTTGTGGTGGTGGGGATTGCGGCTTACAAGTGGATGTCGATGCAATCTTCCAGTAAAGAAGCGTCGGCCTGGAATGCCGTATACGCGGCGATGAACCAGGGCGATACGGCCGCACTGGATCAGGCCGTGGAAGACTATCGGAATACAGCCGCGGCCGAATGGGCGGCGGTGGTGGCAGCCGATTTGCAGCTCAATGCGGGTTGTCAGGATCTTTTTACGACGAAGGCCAGCGCCGGCAACGAGTTCCAGAAGGCTCTGGACAAATACACCATTTTGCTGGAGAGCTCCCGCAACGAGGCCATTCGCGAGCGGGCCACCTTTGGCCTGGCGAGGACCTATGAGGCGATGGCGGGCACCCGCCAGTCGAAAGAGGACCTGGATCGAGCGAAAGAGGAATACAAGAGGATTGTCGAGAGTTGGCCGAACGGGGCGTATGCGGATGCCGCTCAATCTCGGTTGAACGCGCTGGGCCAAAGCTCGACTCTGGAGTTCTACGATGCGTTGGCTGCCTGGGAACCGCGTCCGGCGATCAAGTCGCCGGCAGGGCTCGAAGGGCTGAACATACCGTTCGATGAGTCGGGCAAGGGTCTCGATGTGGGAGAGAAGCCGAAGGATTTCTTCGGCGACATCAAGGACAAGATCGACGGCGCGATGGAGCCCCCCGGAAAAGGTGCGCCGGCTGACAAAGTTGCGACACCTGCAGAAGAACCCCAATCGACCGACGCTCCGGCCATGCCTGCAGCCACAGGCGACCCGCCTGCTGACAAACCCGAGGCAACCGGCGATCAACCGGCGATACCAGAGGCATCGGGCGAGAAGCCGGCAGAGAATGCCGACCAGCCGGCGAAATAGGCGGGGTCTCTTGGGTGTTGTACGATCGGAGCCATCCAGATCTGCCACGAGCATGCCTGATCGTCTGACCGAAGAACCTGTCGAGCTGATTGTGGAACCGGGAGAGTCCGGCTGGCGGCTGGATCTGTTTCTGGTCCACTACTTCCCCGCTTACAGCCGCGTTCATTTGCGGCGGGTGATTGCTGCGGGTGGGGTACTGATCGACGGCAAGGGGGGCAAACCGAGCTATCGCCTCAAGACAGGGCAGAGGGTTCGGGCCGTTCTGCCCGAGATTCCCCGGGAGGCGCCCAAGCCGGAAGCAATTCCGCTGGATGTTCTTTACGAAGACGACTGGCTGGCGGTGGTGAACAAGCCGCCCGGCATGGTTGTGCACCCTGCGCGAGGGCACTGGAACGGGACGTTGGCCTCGGCGCTTCAGCACCGATTTGCCGGGCAGCTCAGCTCGGCAGGAGGGCCATCGCGGCCGGGGATCGTTCATCGCCTGGATCGCGACACGAGTGGCGCGATTCTCGTGGCCAAGCACGACCTGGCCCACGGGCAACTTGCCACGCTTTTCGAAGACCGCCAGATCGAGAAGGAGTACTACGCGATCGTGGTGGGAACGCCCGAGCGAGATCGCGATGTGATCGATCAGCCGATCGGGATGCATCCCACGCAGCGGGAGAAAATGGCTATCCGCCGCAACGATCCGGAGAGCAAGGCTGCGGAGACATTCTACGAGGTGGACGAGCGATTTGGCGGCTACGCGGCCATCAAGGTACTTCCCAAAACCGGAAGAACGCACCAGATCCGCGTGCACCTGAGCCATGTGGGGCATCCGATTCTGTGCGACCGCCAGTATGGGGGACACTCCCAGATCACTCGCGGGGAGATCCGGGGCACGGGCATCGATGACGAGGTGCTGCTGGATCGCCAGGCGCTGCACGCCCGGCGATTGCGGCTTCGCCATCCGGAGTCGGGAGAGACGATTGAGGTGGTGGCTCCGCTGCCGGAAGACATGGAACGGGTATTGCGGGCACTGCGGGAGTATCGTTCCCTCTGAGTCGGACGCGCAGGCCGATCAGGCCGGCCAGTCCCCCGGCCAGGAGCGAAGTGACGGCATAGGCGCCGGCGTTCGGGCAGCCGGGCGCAAGGCAGAGGCTCAGAGTACCCACCAACGGTCCCAGGCACATGCCGGCGCCGATCATCGCCTCGTGCAGGCCGCCGTGTTCGCCCTTGGTTTTGCCAACGTCCATCGAGTAGAACAACGATGAGTAATAGATCAGGCCGACGGAGACGCCAAAAACCACTTGCGCCATCACGAGCACTCCAAGGTTGGTCGAAAGCAGCAGGAGGCTGAAGCCTGCGGTCAGGCCAATGAAGGCCCCGACGAGCCAGCGAAAGCGGTAGTGCCACCCGGACCATTGCCAGAGGACGATGAAGGTTCCCAGGCGGGCAAACATCCAGATGGAGCAAAACGGCCCCGCCTGCGCGGTCGATAATCCCAACGCCTTTGCCAGGGCGGGGATGACGGCGATGACCGTGGTGATGCCGATGTACGAGAAGGGAATCGCCAGCCAGACCATGCGCAGAAATGCCTGCGGGCTGACGGGCTGGGCGAAGGCCGCCGCCTCCAGCGGATGTGGCATCATTGCCGATGGTGCCGAGGGCGCCGTGTGGACGGGGTTCTTGCCCAGGCACAGCACGACGAGGAACAAGGCGCCGTGGATGAGTGCCGGCAACCAGAAGACGCTGTTGTGGCCGAGCGTTTCGTAGAGCCTGCCGCCGACGAAGAACATCGACGACGCCCCTGCGGACCAGACCAGGTTGAAGACACCGATATTGCTCGGGAGAATACCATCGCTCAGGCCGTCGCTGACGAGGGCTTCGAGGGTTGGCCAGGTGAAACAAACCATTGTGGCCCAACCGATGAACGCCAGGAGGACCGCCGGCAGTGAGGGAAACAGCCCGCCCAGTGCCAGACAGATGGCCAGACCACCGAAACCGGTCTTGAGGGCCGTAAAGTAGCCGAAACGCTGGGCGAACCGTCCGCCTTGCCAGGCCGCGAACACATAGATGAATCCGCCGAGCGCCGAGACCGAAAGGTTGCCGAGGTTCCCGAAACCAAAACGGTCGCGCAGCAGGAAGAAGAGGTAGCTATTGAAGTACGACGTGGCGAGGGCGTTGAGTCCTTCGAGCACGAAGAAGATGGTTCTGGACTTCCGGGTATGCACGGGACAGCAGTTTCGGCAGGCACGCGCGGTGAGGCGTGGAATCTCGGCGATGATCTGGAGGCCAGACCACTTCACGGGAGCGGAAAAAAGACGCTGGAGTTTGCGAAAAAAGTCGGCGGCAGAACTCCAGCTGACAGGAATTGCGGCGGTACGCAACACCCTCGATTCTAGTGCGCACTGCGAGCGTCATCAAGAACCCACGGCAAATCCGGCCGGTTCGAATCGCCTGCATTGCCTGGCCGGGCACCTGGGCCGGCTTGCACTGCCGCCCACAACGATGAGTGGCGTCCATGCGGGGGATCAACGTGGGCCACGCCGACGTGAATTTCGAGAGAATTCACCACTGGCCGCCGAGGGAAATGGTGATGGAACGGTCGCTGCCGGCAATCGTTCCGGTCACCTGCACCTTGAACTTGTCGTTCTCGTACACGTCGGCCGTCACACCCAACGGCGCCACGAGTTGGCCGGCAGTCCGGAGCAGGTCGCCGGGGCCCCGCGGCTGGCGGATCGAGTTAACTCGCCGGCTCAGGTCGGCGTAGCCATTCATGGCGTTGGGGAAGTTGATCGAGATCCGCCGGATGACCTCCTTGACGATGCGCGCGGCGGTCTCGTTGGGCATCAGGCCGGAAAGCCAATCACGGAAATCCGTTTTCCAGTTCAGCTCGTTCATGATATGGTCATACAGGTCGGGTGTGAGCGAGATTCCCTTCGGCAAACCCAGAACGAATCCACTCTCGTCAATATGAACGTTGCACTGCCCGCCAATCTCGTGGACGGCGCAATGCAGTGCGGTGAAACGGATGGGACTACCGGCGGTTCCGAATCGCATCCTGAGCATGTTATCGGACTGGTGGGCATCCGTCGGGACGGCGGACGTGGACTGGTAGGGTGCCTCGCGCCACACCTCTCGCCAGCCGGTGCCGATGGTTTTCCCGAAGGAGGCCTTCAGCGCCCAGTGGCCGGGATTTTCCTTCATGCTGGCCAGGGCCGGCGCGCCCCACTTGTCCTTTGCACAACGAAACGCCTCCGCCAGAAGTTGGGGATTCTTGGCCTTGAAGTTGATTCCGTCCAGCGTGGACTCGTGGGTTTCCAGTGTGCTGAATTCGGTCTTCCCCTGCTCCTCGCTCTGCGCGATGTGCCCCTCTATTAAGATGGGCGGGTTCAGTGTGGTCAGCCGCTTGGCAATTGCGCGGAACGTACTCATGCCTCGCTCAGTGATCGGTTTAATGGTCTTGAAGGGATTTGGGGTGGCCATGGAAAGCCTCGCCTGTAATAGCCTGCATGTTGACGAAAGTGCGTGATCTGGAAGGATCTCTCGCACCACCTTGCGCACAATCCTGTGGCGTCACCCGAAATTGTCAAACGTCTGAAGAAGAAAAGGAAGCAGACGGACGCCGCCAACCATGCCGCCAGGCCATGCCGGGCGGCCAGCGGGAGTATGTGTCGGCCGCAAGCGATTGCGATCGAACCGATTAGGAAGGGGACGCATACAGCCTGTTGGCAAATCCGCACGCACCCTCCCGGGCAGGTGCCACCTACAGGACACTTATGTGTGTCCGATCGCCGGACCGATGGGCTGAATGTCACGGTTTTACGTCAGCGGGTTGCGCCGCGGGTATTTTCCTGGGGGGGGTCAGGCAACTTTTCTGATTCAAGGTCGATAACAGAGCATGGACACCACCTTGGGGTTCTTCCGCGTCGTTGGACGTGGCCAGCAGGTAGGCCGTCCGCTTTCCATGCAGGAGGGAATGTCATGACCATGACAGCTCAGGATGCCGCCCGTCTTGTCCAGGGCTTCAATACCTCAGTCCAGTGGACGAACTTCCGGTCGGTGACGAACCCGGGTTCGCCTCGCGACGCCCACATCGATCCGCGGTACTCGTTCCAGACCGGGACGGCTCAGTTGCAGGCCGGCGTGTATCGGTTCCCCAGCCCGAGGGCGACGGTAACAGTTAACGGGGCAGGAACCTGGGTCAGGCAGAGCTGGTTTCAGAGCGCAAGCACCGACGCAAAAAACCGGTTGCTGAAACACGAGCAAGGTCACGTCGATATTCTCCGGCTGGCGATGCGCGACCTGGTCCAGACCGTCGGCTCGCTGGAGTGGAGTGAGGCTGTGGTCAGTGCGCTTCGCGAGGTTGGTAATTCCGCCGCAGCACGGCTGCACTGGGCACAACGTCAATTGCAGGACGATGCCCGGGTGGCCATTCAACGGGCGGAAGGCGTGATCCGCGAGCTGGCGGGAACTCCGCCTGCGGACGGCTTGTACGATACCAACACCGCGCACGGTGTTACCCAGGCCCGCCAGGATAACTGGAATAGGGTGTTCGACCGCTGTGTGCAAACCGGAGAATCTCTCACAGCAGTTCTTTGGGCGTTCGGACTGCGCGCTCAGCCGTGATCGTTGGCAAGTTGAGCCGGTATTGGCCGGCATGGCGTCGACTCCCGCAAGCTGCCGGATGAGGAGGTGGGCCTGGCGCAGGTCTGCTTCAGCGTCCGGAAAACAGATTTCGAACCCGGCCTGACGGAAAACCTTGCTGTGACGTCGTCCGCCCCCAGGAGGTAGACAAACGTGACGAGAACTCTGGGCACAGGGGGGCTTCCTGCCGGGTGCGGCGGAAAAGCACTTCCAAATGGCCTTGCGAGATTCCCGGGAGTCACGCAACCTCAATTTTGTGCCGCTTCCGGGTGAGTGCAAGCCGGGTTGCCAGTACCGGGGCCGAGGGCCTACAATCATTCGATCTCTCGGTTGGAGCAACCACAAGGTTTTCGAATTGTTGGAAGGGTACGGCCTTGGCTGCGGAAGCAAAGATCCACATTATCGGCATCGGCGAGGATGGATTGGACGGCGTGACGGATGCCGCTCGTCGGCTTGTAAATGAAGCCCAACTGCTGATCGGAGAGGCCCACAGCCTCTCCTTGGTGCCGCAGGCGTTGGGTGAACGAGTAATGGTGGGGGCGAATCTCGACGATATAGCCGCACGGCTGAAAGAGATCGGCGACCGAAACGCAGTCCTGCTCGCTGTGGGGGACCCTCTCTTTTATGGTGTCGCCCGTTATCTTTGTGATAAGCTGGGCAAGGAACGGTTCGAAGTCGTGCCCCACGTGAGCAGTATGCAGCTAGCCTTTGCTCGCGTCAAAGAAAGCTGGGAAGAGGCTTTCTTGACGAATCTGGCCGGGCATGGCGTGGAGGCGGTTCTGGGACAGATCCGAGGGGCCGAAAAAGTCGGCCTGTTCACGAGCGAGGACTCGCCACCGAACGTGGTGGCCAAGACCTTGTTGGAAAACGGGTTGGATAGCTTCACGGCCTACGTTTGTGAGAATCTCGGTTCGCCTGACGAACGTGTGACCCAGGGGGAATTGGCCGAGTTGGCCGAGCAGGAGTTTGGCCCCCTGAATGTGATGATCCTGGTCCACAAACCGAGCGTGCCCGATCGGCCAAGTGACACGGCGGGACGGCGGTTGTTCGGCAATCCAGACGAGGCTTTTCTCCAGTCGAAACCGAAACGAGGTCTGCTCACCCCGAGCGAGATCCGTTCGATGGCCCTTTCCGAACTGGATATCGGCCCGTCGAGCGTGGTGTGGGACGTGGGGGCGGGGAGCGGATCGGTGGCGATCGAGGCGGCCCAGATCGCGTCCAACGGCCGGGTATTCGCGATTGAGATGGATCCGGACGACCACAACCTGATTCGGCAGAACGCAGCACGTTTTGGCGTGACCAATCTGACTGCTGTCCTCGGCCGGGCACCAGATGCCTGGGAGGAGTTGCCCGACCCCGACTGTGTGTTCGTCGGTGGCACCGGGCGACAATTGAGCCGCTTGATTGAGTTGGCCTACGCAAGGCTCAAGACGCGTGGACGCCTGGTGGCGACGATGGGAAGTATCGACAATCTGTCGGACGTGCAGGCCCTGCTTCGAAATGTCTGTCCTCGTGTCAACATCTGGATGATGAATTTTGCGAGGGGTGTCGATCAGCTCGAACGGATCCGCTTCGAGGCGATCAACCCGACGTTCGTCGTGTCGGCGGTCAAGAAGAGCTGACGGAAGACCTGGGTCCCTCGCCGCCGAACGGGATCTGAATCTCAAACAGATGTTCCACTTCAAAGTCCCTTGCGGCGGCGCGGGACCTGGCTGTTCAACGGGCTTCTCGGTTGGAGATGGAAGATCAACTTGACGTCATCGCGGTCGGGGCGCATCCGGACGACGTAGAAATCGGTTGCGGCGGCACGGTCGCGCGGCTGGCCGAGCAGGGATATCGCGTGGGGATCATCGACCTGACCGACGGCGAGCCGACGCCGAATTCTCCGGGGCCTGAGGTGAGACTGGCCGAGGCCCGGAGGGCGGCCGAGATTCTCGGGGCTGTTGTGCGAGTCACCCTGCCCTTGCCGAATCGCCGGCTGTTCGACGGTTTCGACGCTCGCGTTGCCCTGGCCAAAGAGTTTCGCAGATATCGCCCGCAACTGGTGCTCGGACTGGGAACAAGCACCCCGACGGCCTCGCCCGATCACTATCAGGCGATGCTGATCACGGAGGCGGCCGTGTTCTACTCGCGGTTGACGAAATGGCCGGAACACTTTGGTCCGCTGGAGCCGCACGCGATTTCTGTCTTCATGCGCTACTTTCTGGCGTTCCGGTCGCTCTCGCCGCCCGGTGAAAATGCGATCGTCAACGACATCGGCTCGACGCTCGAGAAGAAGATCGCTGCGGTGGAGGCCTACAAGACCCAGTTCCCGCCGGAGAAGAGGCCCCTGTTCGATCGCATCCGGACGTACAATCGCCAGCAGGGAATGGCGGCCGGTTTCGAGGCAGGGGAGGTGCTGGCCCACACGGCAACGCTGGGAACACGGGATCTGATGGGGTTGCTGTTCGAGGTCCACAAACCGAGTTTCCCGCCGATCGCCGAGCATTGACGGGCGATGATGAGGAGAGCCAGGCGTGACAAGACATCTACGGGTAGTGGTTGCCCTGGCGGCCTGCTTTCCGGCCATGCTGTGCTTGGGAGCAGAAGCCGATAACTCCCAGGCTGGCGCCGTCACCTCGATCGGCATGCGTATGATTCGTATCGAGCCGGGCTCGTATCGGATGGGTTCGGAATTGGGCGACTGGGATGAACTGCCCGTGCATGAAGTGGCGATCACCCATCCCTACTGGATCGGCGCCACCGAGGTGACCAACGCGCAATACGAACAGTTCGATCCGGACCATAAGAAGGTGCGCGGCAAGCTGGGTTTTTCCAACGACGACGATGAAGCGGTCGTATTCGTCTCCTGGCAGGAGGCAGTGGACTTCTGCCGCTGGTTGAGCGAGAAGGATGGAAAGCCTTATCGGTTGCCGACGGAGGCGGAGTGGGAATACGCTTGCCGGGCCGGGACGACGACCCCGTTCGGATCTCGGTGAGAACTGGACCTATCGTGCCAGTCCGTTCTTACCGATCGGCGGCGGACAACGGCTCGTCGTGCTGCGACTGCAGGAGGGGCCGATTGTGCTGTGTTCGTTTGGTAGCAAAGTCCGTTTCCGCGACGCTGCCGGCAAGGAACAAGTCGGTTCCGGGCTGTTCGCCGCCCTGTCCGTCGACGAGGGTGAGACCTGGGAGGTCAAGCGGCTGATCAGTGACGATCGGCCGGCTCGCACGGTGAATGGCGGAGGAAACACGGGCACGTTCACCATGAGTCCCCTTTCGGCGGAGCCACGAGGCTACATGTCGATTTGCCAGGCAGCCAACGGCGTGATTCACCTGATTTCCTCGAAGCAGCACTACGCATTCAACCTGGCGTGGCTGAACCGTCCCTTTCAGGCTGATGCAGTATCCCAATCGGAGTGACACCCCTGAACCGCTCGCCGAGAGATCAAAAGGTACTTCCACGGCTCTCCGCTGCGCTCTTGATTGCGTCGCTGCTCGGCCAGGCTGCGACGGGATCCGGGGCGACTGGATGTGATGGCATGGTGGAGGGGGAGGTTGCCTTTCACGCTGGCGAACGACAAGTCACGGATGCTCCGCACGGGCATATCCTCACGAATACCGGCGTGTGGTCGGCCGACGGCCATTGGATCGCCTATGATGTGCGGAGCGATCCGGCCGGGAATGTCTTTGACGGATCCCGGATCGAACGTGTTCACGTCACCAAGGGCAGGACTGAGACGCTCTACGAGTCGACTCGTGGCGCCTGCTGTGGAGTCGTTACTGCATCGCCCCTGGACGATCGGGTCGTATTCATTCACGGGCCGGAAGACCCAACAACCGAGTGGAGCTACGGGGCGTGGCATCGGCGGGGAGTGGTGGTTCATGGCGACTCGCCCGAGGGAGCGAAGAACCTCGACGCCCGTGATGTGACGCCGCCTTTTACGCCGGGGGCGCTGCGGGGTGGAAGCCACGTCCACACGTTCTCCGGGGACGGGAAGTGGATTGCGTTCACCTATGAGGACCATGTCCTGGCCGAACTTGGAGATGGCGGCGGACACGACCTGAATCAGCGGAACATCGGCGTGAGCGTGCCGGCGGGCCCGGTTGCAGTCACACGAAACCATCCGCGGAACCATGACGGTTCCCATTTCACGGTGCTCGTCACCCGGACGGTCAATCATCCGCGGCCCGGCTCGGACGAAATCAACCGGGCATTCGAAGACGGCTGGGTTGGAACCGGAGGCTACCTGAAGCCGGATGGAACACGGCAACGGCGAGCCATCGCTTTTCAGGGGCAGGTTGTTGCCCGTAACGGCCAGCCGCTCAGCGAGGTTTTTCTGGTCGACCTGCCCGAAGATCTGACTTCCGTCGGAGCTGCTCCGCTGGAGGGCACGACGACGACGCGGCCGGCCCCGCCGCAAGGCGCGGCGCAGAGGCGTCTGACGTTCACGGCCGAGCAGAAGCATCCGGGCATCCAGGGGCCGCGGCACTGGCTGCGGAGTTCGCCGGACGGCTCGCGGATCGCTTTCCTGATGAAAGACGACGCCGGGATCGTGCAGATCTGGCTGGTTTCTCCCAACGGCGGCGAGCCCAGGCAACTGACGCACAACAACCGTGACATCGGATCGGCGTTTACCTGGAGCCCTGACGGTCGTTGGATCGCGCACACCATGGATGATTGCGTCTGCGTCACCAATACCCGTTCGGGCCAGTCCTATCGGCTTACCCCGTCGTCAGACAAAGATCATGCCCCGCGCCCGGAAGCTTGTGTCTTCTCGCCCGACGGGAAACAGATCGCTTATGTTCGCCCGGTCACAAGCCGGGGTGAAACCTGGAATCAGATCTTCGTACTCACCCTTGAAGGAACTGAATCATGAAAGCGACACCGTGGAGTTCGTGCGTGGCGGCCCTGTTGCTGGCCGCAGTCGTCCAGGCCGCCGAGCCGAAATTCTCCAAGGTTCCGGGCACGATCATCACCCACTCGCCCGCTTCAACGAAAGTCTACATCGGCTCGCCGGGAATCGCGGTACTGAAGGACGGCACCTACCTGACGAAGTGCGATGAGTTCGGGCCGGGAACGACGGAGCACACCAGTGCGGTCACGAACGTGTTTCGCTCCGAGGATCGCGGCAATTCCTGGAAACGGGTGGCACGGATCGACGGCCTGTTCTGGGCGTGTATCTTTACCCACCAAGATGCTGTTTACCTGCTGGGAACAACGCATCATCACGGCCGGATCGTGGTGATGCGGTCCGACGACGGCGGCAGCACCTGGACCTCGCCCACCGACGGCGAACACGGCCTGCTAACCGCCGAAGGCGAGTACCACACGGCGCCGATGCCGGTCGTGGAGCACGACGGCCGGCTGTGGCGGGCCTGCGAGGACGCCATGGGAGGACTCCGGTGGGGGGAACGCTACCGGGCGCGAATGCTCAGCATCCCGCTGGACGCCGACCTCCTCAAGGCCGAGAACTGGACCCTCAGCGAACCGCTCGCCCGCGATCCGCAGTGGCTAGCGGGCGAGTTCGGCGGCTGGCTCGAGGGAAACGCCGTCGTCACGCCCGAAGGAGAGATGGTAAATATTCTGCGGGTGGCCTGCGACGAGGGTGGCAAGGCGGCGATCGTGCACGTCAGCAAGGATGGGAAGAAGTTGAGCTTCGATCCAGGCAAGGACTTCATCGATTTTCCGGGCGGGGCGAAGAAATTCTCGATCCGCTACGACGCGAAGAGCAAAGCCTACTGGACACTGTCCAACCCGGTGATGCCCTGCCACGCGGGAGAAGCCAAGGCGGCTTCCATCCGAAATACGCTGGCCTTGATGCGGTCGGTGGATCTCCGGAACTGGGAGATCCGGTGCCTCCTGATCTACAACCCGCAGGTGCCGAATCACGGATTCCAGTATCCGGACTGGTTGTTCGAGGGGAACGACATCGTCGCAGCGGTTCGCACGGCCTTCGACGACGGTCTGGGAGGTGCTCACAACGCCCACGACGCCAACTTCCTCACGTTTCACCGATTTGCCAATTTCCGCGATCTGAAGATGGCCGACTCGGTCGTGGATCCCAAGAGGATGGAACCGGATCCCAAGGCGCGGATCGAGACACCGGAAGTGACGATCGAGGGACAGCGGTTCGAACCGGGCACGCTGGCCGACGACGAGCTTGCCTACTCCAATCGCAAGTACGTTTGGAAAGGAGTACCGAGCCGCCTGGCCGGATGGCAGTACACTCGCACCGGGGGCGGTGTGCGTGCGGCCGTCAAGGTGACGGTCAAACGCGACACGACGCTCCTGGCCGCAACCGCGAAGGCGTCGGTCTCGGCATTTGCCGGATGGACTCCCACCGGCGAAACATTCCAGTACACCGATCAGAACCCCACGACGATGGCGGTTCTGGAACGTGACGTTCGCGCCGGTGAGACGATCCGGGTGCCGCAGGGCAACTGGACGGGTACCCTCGTGCTGCTGCCGCCTGAAACGCGGCCACAATCCGGCAGGTGATTGACGGGCACGCGGGCCGACTGGCTCAGGAAGGTTAGTCAAGCACAATGGCGACATCCCGCCGCCATGAGATACAGATCGCTTGGAGACTGTGGATACACGAGAGTACCAGCCAGCCGAAGGAGCCGGTGAAATATCGTCTCCTCGGAACCGGCACAGCAACTTCAGTCAGGAAACGGAACATGAGTCTGAGTGTGTTTGAGGCAGAGAAAATGAGCGTCGCTCCGTGCGGCGACAACCTTCCCCGTCCCTTGCGTGGCATCGTGCCGCCCATGGTCACTCCGCTGGCCGACCGCGACCGGCTCGACCATGCTGGCCTGGAACGGCTGATCGAGCACATGATTGCCGGGGGAATCCACGGGCTGTTCATTCTCGGCACAACCGGCGAGGGGCCCAGCCTGAGCTACCGGCTGCGCCAGGAACTGATCGAAAGGACCTGCCGTCAGGTCGCCGGGCGGATTCCGGTACTGGTGGGCGTGACCGACACGGCCTTCGTGGAGTCGGTCAACCTTGCCAATCAGGCGGCCGCGGCCGGTGCAGCGGCGGCGGTATTCTCGTCGCCTTACTATCTGCCCCCGGGCCAACCGGAGCTGATGGAGTATGTGACGCACCTTGTGGAAGAGATGCCGCTGCCTGTCTTTCTCTACAACATGCCGAGCCTGACCAAGACGACTTTTGGCCTGGACCTGCTTGCCGAGGCGGTGCAAATGCCGCAAATCGCCGGGCTGAAGGACAGTTCGGGGGACCTGGACTATTTTCGTCAGGCCGTTGCGATCGCGAAGACTCGCCCCGATTTCGCGGTGCTCGTGGGCCCTGAAGAGATCCTCACCGAGGCGATGGAGGCCGGGGGCCACGGCGGCGTGTGTGGCGGGGCAAACCTTCGGCCCAGGGTGATGGTCCAACTTTATGAGGCCCTCGTGGCGGGCGACATGGTGAAGGCGGCCAGACTCCAGGCAGACGTGATCCGCCAGAGCGATCTCCTGTATAGGATCGGCCGTCACAGTTCCTCGATTATCAAAGGGCTGAAATGCGCCTTGTCCTGCCTGGGGATCTGCGACGACTCCATGGCAGAACCGTTCCACCGGTTCAATCCACCCGAGCGGGAGCGGGTCAGGGAGGTCCTGAGGGAACTGGGCGAGCTCGAAATTCCGGTCGAAATCTCTCCTCAATAGCCGGAATGGTCTGGCCGAACAGAACGGTGTGGCCTTGAGAACAATCCAGAGACTTCGTCAGCGACCCCTGCATCCACCTTTTGGGTTGATGACGTAAGTACGGGTACCTCGGCGGTTTCCCCGCTTCTCGTACTCCGCCACTCCGCCAGCCGACACTTCCGTTCCGTCTCCCGAACCGCTATATTCGCCGTATCGTCCAGTTCTTCGACTGTCTTGATTGGAAGGAATACCACCGTGGCAACTGAAAACAACGTTCCGAATCTGTGGAATGGCAATCTCCCCAAAATCGGTATCCGGCCGACGATCGACGGGCGACTGGGTGGAGTGCGCGAGTCGCTGGAAGAGCAGACGATGAACCAGGCCAAATCCGTCGCGGCCCTGCTCACGAAGAACCTGCGCTATCCGAACGGCAAGCCCGTGGAGTGCGTGATTGCCGATACATGCATCGGAGGGGTGGCCGAGGCAGCGGCAACAGCCGAGAAGTTCGCCCGTGAGAAGGTCGGGGTATCGATCACGGTCACTCGCAGTTGGTGCTACGGATCGGAAACAATGGATATGGATCCGCACACGCCCAAGGCCGTCTGGGGCTTCAACGGCACGGAACGTCCCGGAGCTGTTTACCTCGCTGCCGTGTTGGCCGGCCACACCCAGAAGGGATTACCCGCGTTTGGCATCTACGGCCGGAATGTGCAGGATCTCGACGATTCGTCGATCCCCGAGGATGTGGCCACCAAGCTGCTGCGATTTGCCCGGGCAGGGATGGCCGTGGCGCTGATGCGGGGCAAGTCCTATCTCTCCATGGGCGGCACCTCGATGGGAATCGCCGGGTCGATGGTCGATCCCGCGTTTTTCGAGGGTTATCTGGGCATGCGGTGCGAAGCGATCGACATGAGCGAGTTTGTCCGCCGCATGGACGAGGGAATCTACGACAAGGCCGAATACGAGAAGGCACTGGCGTGGGCGAAGGCCAACTGCAAGGAAGGCAAGGACTTCAACGCCGAATCCGGCAGGCGGACTCGCCAACAGCTCGACGGCGACTGGGAAACGTGCGTTAAAATGGCCCTGATCGCACGCGACCTGATGGTTGGCAACCCGGCGCTGAGGAAAGCCGGCTTCGGCGAAGAAGCTCATGGCCACAACGCGATCTGTGCGGGCTTTCAGGGGCAGCGGCAGTGGACAGACCACCTTCCCAACGGCGACTTCATGGAAGCGATCCTCAACTCGTCGTTTGACTGGACCGGACGCCGGACGCCCTACATTCTCGCAACGGAAAACGACGCGCTGAACGGCACGACGATGCTCTTCGGCCACCTGCTCACGAACACGGCCCAGATGTTCGCCGACCTGCGAACCTACTGGAGCGCGGACGCGATGGAGCGAGTCGGCGGCGTGAGAATCGAGGGCGACGGTGCGGGGGGCG
>CAYSCH010000246.1:0-14587 GCA_964429355.1 uncultured Planctomycetaceae bacterium
AGCGCTCTGAGCGACAAGGTCGTAATCGCGTTGGCGAGAAGCCCGTACCTCTCACGACGAAATCTGCGTTTTGAAACCAACGAAGGTCGCATCACCCTCCGCGGCGTTGTCCGGTCCTACTTCCAGAAGCAGATGGCCCAAGAGGCACTCCGAGAAGTGGACGGCATCGAAGAAATCAATAACGAACTGGAAGTAACAGCCAGCTGACACCAGCCGCTTTCCGGTCCGATTCGATTCGATTCAACTGCCCCCCATAAATTGGGGACCATGACACCTCGTGTCCCGCGAGGTGTCATCGCGGTTTCATGCATCGCGAGGCCATTACGGCTTCGTTGCGATCGCAGTAGCTGGGAATCTGGTGGTCCAGTCCGTGTCTCTCCAGGACGCTTCGGTTCAGAGGCGACAGTCCACAAACACGCATTACGCCGTCGTGTTCCAGAATTCGCTTCCGCAGAACCAGGAGTTGTCCCAGCAGATAGCTGTGCATGAGCGGCACATCGTCCAACTCGAGCGCCAGCCGATAGATGAAGTGCTGCTGGAGTTGCTCCCATACGAGATCTGCCAATGGCGGATCTTCACCCCGATATCGCTGCGGCACACGAACCTTGACAAACAGCCAATCGGGTCCCCGATCGACTTCCAATTCCCACTGTCCAGAGGCGGTTGCAGGCATTCCATTCCATCCAGAAAAGAGCAGAGGAGGGGCCTCCATCGCGAGAATACACACTTGCTTCATCTTATCGCATCCCAACTGTCCCGCAACCACCCAAAAGGACGTATTGGCTGAAATTGCATTTCATCGCCCGTAACGCCGCTAGCATTGCATGCAGGTTTGGTTGGCCACTCCATCACAACGCGGCTGAATAGTATGGGCATTTTTACCCTGCCCAAAGAAGGGATTCCACCCGGTCGCATGCTGCAATCCACCGCGCCCTTGATCGTAACCCTGCCAACTGCTGTCACTGCTAGCGATCGCTTCCCCTCGCCATTCCTGCAACTGGCGGGCTTGCGGGGGGAAGAGGGTGCTGGTACTTGGCAAGCCTACAATCAAGACCATCCACCGCGTCGAAAACACCTGCTGCTACTCGAAAAGTGTCCCTTGCCCGCTGCTCGCGGCACTCCCCGGATCGATGCCTAGATGCGAGAAACCGGCAGCCGTCAGACGCCGACCGCGAGGCGTGCGAATGACAAGCTCGGAACGCAACAAGAACGGTTCCACTTCGTCGATGAGTGTGTCGGGAATCAGATTCATGGTGTGAGCAACCGCCTCGACCCCAACAGGCCCGCCCCCGAACACCCGAGCAATCGTCCCCAGGTATTTGCGGTCCTGGGGATCCAGTCCAAGCCGGTCAATTCCCAGCATATCCAGGCCGTTTCTGGCCGTTTTCAGGGTGATCGTGCCGTCCGCCTTGGCCAACGCATAGTCTCGCACCCAACGAAGTCGATTATTCGCCAAACGAGGTGTGCCACGACTGCGAATCGCAATCTCTTCCGCCGCGTCCGGCGCCGTTTCGACCTGCAATTTGCCTGCGTTTCGCATAATGATCTGAGCAAGCTCTTCGACCGTATAGAAGTCGAGATGTTCGCGCAATTGAAAACGATCTCGCAGGGGAGCCGAAATCAGCCCTGTCCGCGTTGTGGCACCGATCAGCGTGAAGGGTTTCAACTGAATATTGAGAGTCCTGGCGTTGACACCTTCACCAAGGGTCAGGTCGATCCGAAAATCCTCCATCGCTGGATAGAGAAACTCCTCCACCGCCTTCTGCATTCGATGGATTTCATCAATGAACAGGACCGAATTCTCTTCCGCGTTGGTCAGATAGGGAACGAGGTCCTTGGGTGCCTTGAGCGTAGCCCCCGATGCGATCTGGCAGCTCACGCCCAGATCGCGCGGAATGCATGTGGCAAATGTGGTTTTTCCCAACCCGGGCGGCCCATCGAACAGAACATGACCCAGAGGTTCATCCCGCTTCGTGGCCGCCTCGACCGCAATTTGAACCCGCGCGTAGACTTCCCGTTGGCCAACCATTTCGCCCATATGTTGGGGACGAAGGGCTCGGTCCTCGTCGTTCGAAGGCGTTAGCGCTTGCAGGATAGGTTCGCGTGTCATGGACTTGGCAGGGCGGTTTCCTGTGAACGGGTGTTGACTATTCGACGCAGTATAGCAGATTTCGGTCTGGTCGATGAAGCCCTGCTTGCAGGTCGGCGTGGAGCACAGAGTCCCCCGGACATCGATACCGACAGTCCGCCGCGCCGTTTTCAGCTTTCAAAGACCGGCGATCGCTCCGATCAAGAGCAGGAGCAGCAAGCCCCCCAGGCATACGGCGCCCGCAACCAGAAGAACC
Source organism: uncultured Planctomycetaceae bacterium (assembly GCA_964429355.1). Classification (GTDB taxonomy): domain Bacteria; phylum Planctomycetota; class Planctomycetia; order Pirellulales; family Thermoguttaceae; genus JAAYAY01. The sequence continues at coordinate 2,346 of CAYSCH010000246.1, forward strand.
TTGCTCAGCGACGTGGGGGCTTGGCCCGCTGCTTTGCTAGTCTGGCCGTTCACCAGGAATCGGTAGAGCTTGTCCTGAAAACGATAGGCCATAATCCAGACGGGTAACAGAACCGGCTCGCTGGACAACGATTCGACCCGAACATTTACATGGACGTTCCGCGAGTTTCCCGGGACATACTGCGCATCGACATCCTGTTGAACGCGAGCCTCGATGGCCTGCCGCGCGATAGGACGAGCGTACTTTCGCTGCAAAGAAAAACGTTCGACGGTCACATTGTCGAGATCGACCTCCTCGGGTGGCACCCCCTGGCCGAGATCGAAGGGTTGAATCGAGGCCGTTTCTCCAGCCGTCAGGGCACCGCTGGCACCGATCAGCAGCCCGGAGTATTCCTGACAGTGTTCGCCCGAGAGCGGGCACCAATCGGCCCGGGCCCCGCTGGGAGTGTCGCTCGTATCGGCCGTCCAATAGGCGTGAACATTCGCCCGGAAGACCCAGTGGGGAACGTAGACCGGCGTCATTTCCACGATCGCAGCTTGGGCGGCCAGATTTCCCGGCCGCCAGAAACCCCGCCCGAGCCACTCGCGCATTGCCGACTCGGCCTGGCTTCGATCCGACCGAAAAGGAACGACCAGTCGCGGCGACAAAGACTTCTCATCCTGTTTCTTCTCCAGGTCGTCCGAACCGCAGAAGGGGCAGCGGAGCGACTGGGCCTTGGCGTCGTAACTCATCGAAGCTCCGCAACCGCCGCACTGAAAATTGCAGGTCGTCTGCCGTGAGGTGTCTCCCCGCGCTTCATCGCGATCCCCGCACTTGGGAGCTTCCGTTCCGCAATTCGCGCAGAACAAGTCTTCCTCATCCACGAGACTTCCACATACTTCACACTTGGCAACCAGATCAGCCATGAGGGTGTTGTCTTGCGTTCAGGAACTTGGTGTACAGGCTTCAGCCTGCGGGACTCGTTTCGGACACAATCTCCAACAGCTGCCGCTCGTGCCAGATCCCCCCGCTACGATCTTCACAGCAATCCGACGGCCAGTGCGACCAATGCGACGATGGTAACCATGGCCGCCACAACGCCTCCAACCTTCCACCAGGAAACGGGCTTCCTCCCGACTGCCTTGCCGGTCTGGCCGTTCAGCAGGAACTGGTACACCTTGCCGCGGTGCCGGTAACTGAGCAGGTAGACCGGCAGAAGGATCAGGTCCGAGTGAATATTGGAAAACTGAGTCTCCACCTGGAGGTTGCGATGGGTATCGCCAGGCAGAAACGCAGCCACGTTCTGCTGTTCCTGACGGGCAAACTCGACCCGGCAGGCGTTCTCAGCATCGGCGCATTGGACCGTGTATTCTTCGTTGGTCCACCCGGCCAGGAAGCGGGGTTCGTAGCGCTTCAGGGCCGCCAGATGATAAGGTTGGATCTGGTTGGCCCAAGCCTGATCGAGACTGTGGCTGCCGGAAACCAGGTAGAAACTGTAGTACTGATGGTGTCGCCCCGACAACGGCCACCATTCGGTCTCCTGAACCCGCCTCGTCTTGGTGACCGTCTTGCCGTTCTCCCGCGTCGTGTACGTCTCCGTGCGATACCAGTGTTCGCCGATCGATGCGTTCCAACGGCTCTCGGCGAACATCGAAAACGACCAGAAGGGAAGGTAAACACCGGTCATCTTCCCCTCGATCTCTGCCGATTTCAAATCAGACGGGCGAAACCAGTTGTCGCTCTCCAGCCACCGGCGGAACCGCTCCATGGCCTCTTCGCGCGGAACGGCAAAACCGATCACGAATTCCGGTGCCTGCCGGCCGCTCTGATCGGGCGGGACTTCCACCACGTAGTTCGAATCGCAGAAGGCGCACGTGTAGCTTCGCTGGTCCGGATCCACCGTCACCTGGGCGCCGCAGCTCTGGCAACGGAAATGCCTGTGCAATGCCGACGTCTCGGCAAGTGCAATCTCCACCACCTGCTCGCTGCCGCAATGGACACAGAAGCGATCGTCTTTTTCCACCGGTGCTCCGCAGCACTGACACGGCGAAACGTCCACAATCGGCGTCGCTTCGCCAAGCGCCGCCGAGGAATCCAGCACTTGCGCCATCCCACTGACTCCCTCTTTCTTACCGCGCACCGCAGGACAGCATTGCCTGCTGTCCACACAAGTTACAGGCCTACCCTGCAAGGGTCAACAATCCTCGGCTCAATCGTCCTGGCTATGCCGATAAATGGCCTCCAGCAGGGCCTGAGTGTCCTTGAACTTCTTCTTGGAACTGAGCGCCGTGTCGAGCAGGTGCCGGGCGTCGCTCTCGGAATGGCCAAGGGTCAGCAGAACTTCGTAGGTTTCGGAAACAACGTCCGGTTCCACATACCCCTCCGCCTTTTCTTCGCGAGCCACCATCAGAGCAAATTTCGGCACCTTGCGACGCAACTTGGCAATGATCCGGTCTGCGATCGCCGGTCCGATTCCGGGCATCGACGAAAGTGCCTTGCCGTCCTGGTCCTCAATGGCGGCCGCCACCTCCCGGACCGGGCGGACCATCGCCCGGAGCGCTTTGCGGGCACCCACGCCGTCAACCGAGCAGAACAGTTCAAAAAACTCGCGTTCCGCCTCCGTCAAGAATCCGATCAACCGGGGGGTAAGCCTCCCCTGCATCGGGTTACCTTCGAGATACTCGATCGTGTGCAAGCTGACGGGCTTGTTCATCTCGCTCTGCAATTGGCGCCGAGAGAACTCCGGAATCAACACTTCATACTCGAAGGCGTCCACCTGAAGCGTAAGGTGATTGTCCTGGAGTCGGACCAATTTGCCGGTAATCTTCGTGATCAAGGCAGTCTTCCTGATGGTGCTCGTTCGGAGGAACAAAATGCTGGTTTATTAGGACGCCGAACGTTTGTACTGAGTCTCTGCTCTGGCGAGCCAAGTTACAAGTCCCGGTTTGCCGGGGCGGGCCGCTTTGGGATGAGCTACCTGGGCGAGTTCTTGAGATAATGGTGGCAGATGGCAACGGCCAGGGCATCGGCAACGTCGGCTGGTTCCGGGAACTTCGCCAGCCCCAGCTCGTGCTGGATCGCCCGCTGGACCTGCCCCTTGGAAGCGCGCCCGGAACCGGTGAGGATCTTTTTGACCTGGGTAGCCGAGTAATGACGAATCGGAATCCCGACCTGGGCCGCCGCCAGACAAATCACGCCCCGAGCGTGCCCCATGAGGATGGCTGTTCGAGGCCGGGCGTAATGGGAATAGAGCTCTTCAATCGCCAGGGCCTCGGGCGAAAAGGCTTCGATCACCTCCGTGATCCCGCGATGCAACTTGACCAGCCGTCCGCCAATGTCGCCCCTGTCTCCGCCGCGGACGATTCCGGCTTCGCATAGAGCGACTCTGCCGCCCGCGGTATCCAATACCCCATAGCCGGTGGTGTTCAGGCCGGGGTCGACCCCGAGAATCCGTCCTTGAGAGCTTGCCATACCGCTCCGAGCTACTTCCGCCGCCAGTCGCTAACCACGAGACCACTCGGTTCCGCCCGGCCGGTCTTCGAGGACGATGCCCATTTCGCTGAGCGAATTACGAATCCGGTCAGCCGTGGCAAAATCTTTCGCCTTGCGGGCCTCGGCCCGCAGATCGATCAACAATCCCATGAGCTGGCCGGTTAATTGATCGTAATCGCCACTCTCTTCTTCCGGCGCCGTGCGGAAAATCCCCAGGATTCCAGCCAGTTCTCGCAACGCCACCGCCCCGCGCGTCAGCGTAGCGAGTTTGGCCGCGTCTCGGTTCTTCGGCTCTTCGAGCTTCTCGTCGTCAGCATACTTGTTGAGGCGGCGAACCAGCTCAAACAGCACTCCAGTCGCCCCGCCCGTGTTGAAATCATCGTCCATCGACTCGAGGAACCTCTCGCGATGCTCCGCCACATCCTTGAGCAGAGCGTTGTTGCCGGTATCGATTTCACCTTCCGATCGGACCCGCGGCACCTCGAGGGCGTAGAAGCTCTTGCCCGTAACTCGCTCGTAGCGTTTGAAGAAGCGGTAAAAGGTGTCCAGCCCCGTCCCAACAGAGCGGATGCGATCGACGCTGAAGTCGATGGGGCGCCGGTAATGAGTCGACAACAGGAAAAACCGCACCGTTTCGGGCTGGAACTTCTCCTCTTTCAGAAGTAGCAGAAACGACTTGGCCCCGGCCGATCCAGCAATCTTGCCCGCTTCCTGCGAAACCTGGTCGCCCTCCACTGCCCGCGTCTGCCGCCCCCCCACCTTGCCGACCTCGCTGGAGGCCTGCATCAGCCCATTGTGCAGCCAGTACTTCGCCATCGGCTTCCCGTGGCATGATTCGCTTTGGGCAACCTCGTTTTCATGATGAGGAAATACTAGGTCGAGCCCGCCTCCATGAATGTCGAACGTCTCGCCCAGGATACTCGCACTCATCGCGGAGCATTCGATGTGCCAACCTGGTCGACCGGGTCCCCAAGGACTCTTCCAGGACGGTTCTCCCGGCTTGGCACTCTTCCACAACGCGAAATCGGCCGAGTTCCGTTTCAGTTCGGCCGTTCCTCCTCCATCCCCCTGCATCGAATCGATTGTACGGTGGCTGAGCTTGCCGTATCCTTTGGCTTTTCCAACGTCGAAGTAGACGTCGCCTTCCGCCACGTACGCAAATCCCTTCTCAACCAGGGATTGCGTAAATTGGATGATCGCTTCGATGTGATCGGTAGCCTTGGGGAAATGGTCGATTCCGTCAACCCCCATCAGCTCCAGACACTTCATATAGTCGTCCGTCATCTTTCGGGCGAGTTCCGAAATGGGAACACCGCTCTCCTTGGAGCGAACGATCAGCTTGTCGTCCACATCGGTGATATTCACAACCCATGTGACCTCGTAGCCGCTGTAGACGAGGAATCGCTTGATCGTGTCGAAAATCACCGGCCCCACCATGTGCCCAATATGACTCGGCTTGTAGACCGTCGGCCCGCAGAGGTAGATCCCGACTTTGCCCTCTTGAACGGGCTTCAACTCTTCCTTGGTCTTCGTCAACGTGCTGTAAACGCGGATCATGGCTTGGCCTGCAGAAGGTGCGGGATTAAGGACGGAATCGTGGAATACTCGATAGGATCGCAGCGGCTACGCCGGTTCAACTGTGCTCGAAACAAGCAGCACAACGACTTGTGCCTGGATGGCCTCCCGGCGTCCGACGGAATCGAGGCCCTCGCCGGTCTTGGCCTTCACTCCGACCTGGGTGGGATCAATATTCAAAATCTGGGCGATTCGTGTTTGAATGGTCTGTTTGTAGAGCGACAGCCTGGGCTGTTCGGCCATCACGATGCAGTCGAGATTCGCAATCTGCCACCCGGCCTTTGCGACCTGCTCCCAGGCGACGGCAAGCATCTCGGCCGAATCGCGGCCCCGGTTGGCCGGATCGGTGTTGGGAAACAATTCCCCGATGTCCCCCAGGGCGGCAGCGCCAAGGAGGGCGTCCGTCACCGCGTGTAGGAGCACGTCGGCATCGCTGTGTCCGACCATCTCCTGGTCGTGCTCGATTGCGATCCCCCCGATTCGCAAGGGACCGCCCGGCTGGAGCCGGTGGGTGTCGTGTCCCATTCCGACTCGAAGTCGCCACCCACCAGTGACTTGAGTTTCCTCTGTATTCAAAGTTCTCACCGACCGGCCGCTCCACTTCCCTGTCGTTCCGTAAGCCGCGGATTATATCCCAAGCCCCCCGAGCGGACAATGTGAACTCCTTTCGCCCAAACTCACAAACCCACAGTTCCACCCTTCCGCCGCCAAACGACCTTTGCGGCTCCCGCCACCAGGTTGCCGTGTTAGCAATTCGCCAATCCGCGGATCATGTAGGCCTGCAGAATGCCCGACTCGTCAGAATTGAAGAAGGTCATGGTCCCATCGGGCGCGCCTCTATGTAAAGATGCGAAGCAGGCACGGACGCATCCGCTGTAAGTTGGACGACTTCCAGGCCGGGCGGCGATTTCTCGTCCAATAGATCGGTGCGATTTCTCGTCCAATAGATCGGTGCGATTTCTCGTCCAATAGATCGGTGCGAACTCTCGCCTCCGAGGCCGTTTTGACCGCCGTCACCGCCGGAATGGCCTCCGCGCCGCGGGAACCTGCAATCAGGCATCCCGCCGCGGCCGCTGCCGACGACCCGAGAAACGCTCGACGGGAAACGGAAGACGCGAGCCGGCTGCGATTCCCCTCTTTCATGACATCATTCTCCCCGAGAATCAAAGGTCTCGAGTGCTGTCCGTGTTTCGGTGGGACTCGGCGCACGTTCTTCACTTTCCCTTGGTGCCGAAGATCTCCAAGGCAGCGTCATGAAACACGCCCTGGGCTTTCGCACCGTCGCCCGGAAAACCGGCGTGCTGAACAAGCCAGACGAAGATCAGTCCATGCTGGGTGTCGGCGGTCGTGTTGGTGGAGTAGGCCCCGCCGTGGCCGAAGGTAGTTTCGCTTACCGAGAGGCCAAAGCCGTAGCTTGACGACAGTTCCGGTGGCGTTTGCCGGCTCGTCAGTTTACGGACGGCGGCTTCCGACAGATAGCGTTTGCCGTCCAGTTCCCCGCGGTTGAGGAGCATCCGGTAAAAGCGGGCCAGGTCGTGGGCAGTCGAAAACAATCCTCCAGCGGGCATGGGAAACCGCTCCTTGCGGTCGGTGAGCGGGTAGTACAACTGGCTGATCGTTGTCTCTTCCAGGCCCTGCTTGTCGGGCCCTGGCTGGTAGGACTTGGCAATCCGGGCGACTTGATCGCTGTTGGGCCAAAACGTGGTGTCTTTCATGCCAAGGGGCTGGAAGAGTCGTTCGTTCAGAAACTGCTCGAACGATGTTTTCGCCACGACCTCGATGATCCGCGCAGCCGTATTGATGCCGGCATTGCTGTACTGGTACTTGCTGTCGGGCTGAAACTCCAGCGGTGTCATGGCGTAGCTCCGCACCCGAGCACTCAGCGGGAAGACATCGAGTGTCGGCTCCTCGAGAGCCGACTTGAAAGGCAGTCCGCTGGTGTGGGAGAGAATGTTCTTGACGGTGATCGGGTGGTTGGGCCGGCACAGGAGCGCGTGGTCGGCATCCTTTTCCGCCACGACCATCTGGCCCTGAAACTCGGGCAGATATCTTTCAACCGGGTCGTCGATCAGAACCCTGCCCTCGTCGACGAGCATCATCAATGCCGCGGCCGTGATCGGCTTGGATTGCGAAGCGATCCAGAACATCGAATCCACCTGCATCGCCTTCTTGCCCGCCACATCGGCCCAGCCAACGGCCTCTGCCGTCAGCACCTCGTCTTGGTCGGCGATCAGCATCACGGCCCCAGCCAGTTCCTGGTGGTCAACAAACGGCTGCAAGCGGGAGGCCAACGATTCAGTTGTTTGAGCGTAGAGGCGGGTGGAGTCAAACGGAACCGTCAATAGTAAAGAAACGAGGGAGATCCCGATACGGAATTCTCTGAGGGGCATAGCTCGCGCTCTCCATGGGTTACTCATGCACTGACCCTCCTCGGACACGAAGCCAGGAAGTGTCACACACGGCCAGAATAGGGGATCTTCCGCGTCCACGCTACGCTGACGGCGCAAAATGCCGTCTGCATTCTTTGCCCACATGTCCGCCGCCAGAAGCAGCAACAACCGAAACTCGTACCTTTTCCCCGCCCGAAGTGGGGTCTATAATCAATTCATCATGTCTGTCGTAGAAATCGAATCCCTGACAAAGTCGTACCAGGTCTATCAGAAGGAGGAGGGGCTGCTCGCGTCCATGGCGGGCCTCTTTCATCGGAGATACCGCACCGTCGAGGCCGTGCGCGGGATCGACTTGAACGTCGAAGCCGGGGAGTTCGTAGCCTTTCTGGGGCCCAACGGAGCCGGCAAGACAACAACCCTCAAACTGCTGTCCGGCGTGATCAATCCAACCTCCGGCACAGCCCGTGTCCTCGGCCATGTCCCCTGGCGGCGAGAAAATGCCTATCGCCGCCGGTTCGCCCTCGTCATGGGCCAGAAGAACCAGCTCTGGTGGGACCTTCCAGCAGCCGAGTCGTTCCGGCTCCACCAACAGATCTACCGTATCGATCCCGGGCAATTCAATCGCACACGCGATGAACTCACCGAGATGCTGTCGATTCGCGGCCTCCTCTCCCAACCGGTTCGCGAGTTGTCGCTCGGCGAACGGATGAAGATGGAACTGACGGCCGCACTGCTTCACTCACCAGACGTCCTGTTTCTCGACGAACCGACGATCGGGCTCGACGTCGTCGCTCAATACAACATCCAGGACTTCCTCAAACACTATCAGCGCGAGCGCGGAATCACGGCGCTCCTGACAAGCCACTACATGAAGGACGTGGCGGTCCTCTGCCGCCGGGTGGTCATCATCACCCACGGGCGGATCATGTTCGACGGATCTCTTTCACAGATCATCGACCGGTTCGGTGGGCACAAGGTCGTGACCCTCCTGTTTGCCGACGGACACATCCCTGGCGATCTGGGCGTCTACGGCGAGGTGCTCTCGGCGGAGCCGCCCCGGGCAAAGGTGCGGATCGAACGCGCCGAGGTCACCAAGATCTTGGGCCGGATCCTTCAGCAGCACCCGGTCGAGGATGTGAGTGTGGAGGATCCGCCGTTGGAACAGGTGATCGCGGAGATCTTTTCTCAGGTGAACGATGCCGTGGAAAGAGACGACGCGGAGCTGATTGCAGAGCGGGGAGACTAGCATGCTTCCGCGCACTGCAGTCTGGTGGACGATCCTGAGAATCAGCCTCGAGGAGAGACTGGTCTATCGGGGCGATTTTGCCCTCGGCACGTTGATGCGGTTCCTCCCTATCGTCACGCAGGTGTTTCTTTGGTGGGCCGTCTTTACGGCGGCAAGCTCGGCGCAAGGTGTTGCCGAAACGCAGATCGTGGGCTACTCGTACCACGATTTCATCGCCTATTACCTGCTGACCATGATCAGCAGGGCGTTTTCGAGCATGCCCGGACTGGCCTCCGGAATCGCCCGCGATATCCGTGACGGGACCGTGAAGAAGTATCTGATTCAACCCATCGATATGTTGTCGTTCCTCCTGCTGAATCGGCTGGCCCACAAGCTGGTTTACTACACGGTCGCCACGCTGCCGTTCGCGTTCGTATTCTACCTCTGTGCCGATTTCTTCCCCCATGGCTGGCCGGAACCGCAAGTCTTGCTGGCCTATATCGCGACTCTGATGATGTCCTTTCTGCTCGGTTTCTTTCTGGAAGCCACGATTGGCATGATTGGTTTCTGGTTCCTGGAAGTCAGCTCGTTGCTGTTTGTCTATATGCTCTTCAACTTCTTCTTCTCCGGACACATGTTTCCTATCGACATGCTGCCCGGCAGCTGGGGTGAGTTGGTACGGATTATCCCGCTTCAGTACTTGGCTTATTTTCCGGCGGCCGTCTTCCTGGGCAAAGTCGAGGGGCCCGAACTGATCCAGGGGCTCTGGATCCAGTTCGCCTGGGTCGTGTTCTTCATGTTCACCGCCCGACTGACTTTTCACCGCGGAGTACGGCGCTACAGCGGGTATGGAGGTTAGGCACCGTGAAGCACCCGTCCTACTTCCGTGTGTTGCTCACGTTCGCCCGCAACAGCCTCGTTCGTGATATGACGTTCCGCGGCAATTTCCTCATCGAGACCTTCTCGTCTGTCTCCTGGGTGTTCATGAACCTCGGGTTCTACATCCTCGTGTTCCAGCATACCCCTCAAATCGGTGAAGTCAGCAACTGGGGGGAGTACAGCTTCTCCTGGGGCAAGTACGAGTTCTTTCTGTTCCTGTCGACCACGCTGATCATCAATAGCCTTGTCCAGGCCCTGTTCATGGAAAACGCTTCCGAATTCGGCGAGATGATTCGCACCGGCACCCTCGATTTCGCCCTGCTCAAACCGATCGACACCCAGTTCCTGATCTCCTTGCAGCGAATCGACTGGTCCTCGGCCGGCAACCTGGTCGTGGGGATCGGCCTGGCATGTTTCTCGCTTGCCAGGATCGGATGGGTACCTACCTTCTGGCAAGTTTTCCTGTTCGTGCTGTTTGTCGTATGTGGCGTGGCGATCATGTACAGCCTGATGATCGCCCTGGCTGCAACCAGTATCTGGTTGGGACGGAACCAGTCGCTCTACGACTTCTGGTTCTACATCACCAATTTCTCGCGGTACCCCATGGAGATCTACCGCGGCCTCTACGGAACGCCTCTGCGGATGTTCTTTACCTTCATCATTCCCGTTCTCCTGGTCGTCAACGTTCCGGCACGGTTTCTCGTTCGGCCCCTGATCCCGCAGACGCCCCTCGACCTGCTGCTCCCAGTCTTCGCCTTCTTTGCCACCCTCGCCAGCCTGGCTGGCAGCCGCTGGGTCTTCAATCGATCCTTGCTGAGCTATCGGAGTGCCAGCAGCTAGATGGCCTTGCGTGATTCGTGCCAAGGGCAGTCGTCACAAAGATAGCCGCGTGGCCTTGCCTCTCGCTTGGCTGCGTCCGTGTCCTGCGTGCAGAACTCTATCAGCCCCATCATCCAATCGAAATCCCCCAACGCCGGTTAAGCGAACAGCCAACAAGTCGACCGACACCCATCCAACTGCTCAGCAGTTACGAGACATCGCTCATGTTCCAACTTGCCTACAGCTCCAACGCCTACGTGAACTTCTCCGTCGAGGAGACGATCAGGCGCATTGCCGCCCTGGGATTCGACGGGCTCGAATTGCTCTCCGACGTGCCCCACGCCTGGCCGGCTGGGCTGCTGGAGGAACGTAAACAGGCCATTCGTGATTGTCTGGCAGACAACGGGCTGCAAATCTCCAACATCAACGGCTTCATGATGAACGCCGTCGCCGATCCGCGGCAACCCTACTGGCACCCATCGTGGATCGAACCGGATGCCGACTATCGGGCAATTCGCCGGGAACATACGAAACGGGCCCTCCGGCTGGCCAGGGAACTGGGGGTCCAGACGGAGCCGGGCGGACCACTCAATCCCGCCCAGACCTGGCACCAGGCTGCCAAGGTCTTCTACGAAGAATTCATGCCGTGCGTGGAGGTTGCTGAGACGGAAGGGGTCCAACTCCTGATCGAGCCTGAGCCCGGCCTTTTGATCGAGACGTTCGAACAGTATCTTGAGTTTGTCGACCGTGTGGATTCGTCGGCCGTTGGGCTCAATTTCGATATCGGACATGCCTTCTGTGTCAGTCAGGAACCGGAGGATTGGATCCCGCGGATGGCCGAGCACACGCGGCACTATCATATTGAAGACATTGCCGGAACTCGCGTCCATGCGCACAAAGTCCCCGGGGAAGGTGCTATCGATTTTGACGCGGTCTTGCGAGCGATCCTGGAGACCGGGTACGACGGCTACGTCACCGTGGAACTGTATCCCCACATCGATAATCCCGACGACGCGGGGCGCCGTGCAAAGGACTACCTGGAGCGGGCCCTAAAAAGGATCGAGGCATCTTGAACCCATCGGACGAAAATCCCAGCGGCGGAACCGTGCTGGCATGGCTCCAGTTGGTGCGTCTGCCGAATCTGTTCACGGCCGCCGCCGACGTGGCGGCTGGTTTCTTGTTCACCCATGCCGTCCTGGCAGACGGCGACTCGCTGCCAATGGCGTTGCTCGTGGCTGCATCGGTGCTCCTCTATGCGGCGGGCGTGGTGCTCAACGACGTTTTTGACTATCGGCTGGATTCCTGCGAACGGCCGGAGAGACCACTCCCCTCGGGGCGGATTCCGTTGGCAGCGGCCAGGTGCGCCGGCTGGGGATCGCTCGTCGGGGGATTGGGTCTGGCCGGAGCAACCGCGATTCTGGAAGAAGACCTCCGGCCGGGACTCGTGGCCCTGGGCCTGGCCGCCGTGGTTGTTGCCTACGACAGTTTCCTCAAAAAGACTGCGATCGGTCCTCCGGCCATGGGTGCCTGCCGCGGATTGAACCTGTTGCTCGGCATGAGCCTGTCGACTGGGCCGTGGCAAACGCCGCACTACCTGATCGTCGCCGCGATCACCGTCTACGTGACGGGCATTACCTGGTTCGCTCGAACCGAATCGCAGCAGAGTCGCCGCGGCCAGCTACTGGCGGCGACCGTGGCGATTCTCGCGGGAGTGCTGCTGCTGGAACCTCTACCTCGATGGTCAGCCGACACGGTAGCACTCCTCGTGCGGGAACCAGAACGTTGGACCCTCCTGTTGACGGCCCTCGCAGCGTTCATCGGTTTTCGCCTGATCCGGGCAATCACGAACCCGTCGCCCGCCTTGGTGCAGGCCGCAGTGCGAC
>CAYSCH010000247.1:0-14545 GCA_964429355.1 uncultured Planctomycetaceae bacterium
CATCTTGTAACGGCCCGTCGGGTCGGCATCGCGATCGTCGCGGAAGACGCCGAAATTCTCCAACAGGTACGGAAGCGTGGCCGGCGATCCTTCCCCATTGCCACGCGCGACGACCAGATTGGTGTCACGCCCTTGCTGGGTAATCACGCCCAACCCCGGCTTCCGCCACTGCAGACCGTCCTCGCTCTCCGCATAGGCGACATTGCCACCGGCGTAATACCACATCCGATACTTGTCGCCATCGCGGATCACCGAACCATAGAGGATGGCGCTATCGCCCTCCCAGGGTTCCGTGGGCTCCAGTACCGGGTTGGCGGGATGCTTCCGCGCCGGATGGATTTGGCGCGACACATTCTGTTGGGAGGCGATGAGGTAATCGTCCAGAAACAACTGTCTGGTGGCGCCGACCGTGATCGGCGGAGCAGAGGTCGTCCACGACAACAGGACCAGCAACAAGGTGATTGAAGACATGGGCAACCTCGCGGGTAATCGTCCAACACTCCTGCCTTGCGAAAGGATCGCCGTCGACCGGGCAAAATGGCCCGCGCCAATGTTTGTACTCCTTGTCCGGCACCCAGTCCATAGCCGGCGGATCGGCGCCCCGAGAACCTCGGCAATCGCCTATTTCACCAGCGACTCGCAGGGATCGACGAGGGTGACCTTCTTCTCGAGGCTCTGCGGTTGGGCGAACTGGCCGCTCATCCCTTGCGGAAGCACACGCACTTCACCTGCCTTGCTGCAGAAGTAAAGCTGCGACGGCGAAGGTCTGTCGCCGTCGCCGTCGGCCCAGAGCCCGTAGAAGTCCGGATGGGCGTCCACGGGGCGCCGCACGTAGCAGTGGTTGTACTTGCTGCCCTCGGTAAGCTGCTTGACCTTCTTCCAGCTCTCGCCTTGGTCGCCGCTGGTCCACATGGCGATTTCGCCGCCGGTCTTCCACGCCTGCGGACCGGGCTCCGTCGAGCCGATGATTCGCCACGTTCCGTCCTCTTCGATGTAGAGCGATCCGCAGTCGAAGTTGTTTGCCGACGTGGTCACCTGGTGGAAGGCCCAGCGCTCGCCTGTCCAATGGGCGATTGTCCAAGTCCGCGGGCCGCCAGGCCCCTCGGCAGTCTGACCAGCGGGCGAAGTCAGAAACAAGATCGCCGGCCGCCCTTGGCCATCGAACGTCAAGTGCTGCACGTAGACCTGCAAATGCTCGGCCCAGAAGTCGCGGACCAGCGGCGGGCACTGCACCTGGCGGATCGGCGGCACAAAATCCTCGCCAGCCGCCGTCTGCCAAGTTTTGCCCAGGTCGTCGCTCTGCAGGTAGAACAGATTCGAACGGTCTCTCGTCCGCCCGATCCAGTTGTTCATGGCCGTCGCCACGCGCGAGCCGTGCGCCGCGGTGAACTGGTAGTTGCCGTGCCCGTAGGTATCGCCGTCGCTCCCCACCGTCCAGGCATTCAGTTGGCCCGCTGCCTGCCATGAGCGGCTGTCGGCCAGACTCTCGCCGTCGGGGCTCGTGATCCAGAACGACTCGCGATTGTGATCGTACTTCGTCAAGAACAGGAACAGCCCCTTGTCCGTAATCCACCATGGGTTGGGATACGTCATTGGCGTGGCGGCAACCTGCCTGAAGCTCTCGATGCTGTAGGGCTCCTCGCCACGGTAGATGTAACCGGTGTCGCCGTGACCGCTCACAAAGACCCACACGCGGCCGAGGTCGTCGACTGAAATCGTAGGATTCCTGTGGCCGTCGGACATTCCACCCGGCTTCAGATCGTACTTTCCCCAATCATGGACAATCGCAGGCCGCGGCAACACGCCGCGCTGGTGATCGTAGTAAGACACCATTGCCTGCAACTGTTGCTTGCCGGGCACGGTGCCGCCATAGACAAAGAACGTCTTCTTGACTTCCGCCCGATACACGGCCGACGGTGAGTGCTGGGATGGAAACAGGGCAAAGCCGCCGCCGTAAGACCCGCGGATGGCATACCAGATTCCGTAATAGCCGTCGGCAGTCGGGTTCCCTGACGGGAAGGATTCACCAGGTTCGGCCGCGGACACCACAACCACCAGAGACATCATCACCACCGCGGGAAGAATATTTCTCATCAGGTCATTCCCTTTGTGTCTCCTTGGAAACGTAGGCGTCGCACCGGAATTCCTCTTCGCCTTGTTGGTCGAGTCGGTTCAGGGTGCAGAGTGGCTCTTCTGCCGGATCATCGTCCTTTGCGCAGAAGGTGCATAGGCTCGGCTTTGGAATCAGGTCGGGATTGATCTCCGTCCCGTCGTCATCATAGAAGCGGATTGGCTGCTCTTCCATGGGGGTCTCTGTTGCAGTTGCGGAGGGTTTGTCCGAGTCCGTGTTGAATTACCGTTTGTCGCCTGGGTGAGTGATCGGCCGAACGAGTGGCCGTCTTTCATTGTGCTGTTTCCGGGCTTCTTGTCAAAGAGCTGGCGATTGGCAGCCGGCCCGCCAGCCATCCGGTGTCGCGCCATCTGCGATTCGCAGCCCAGGCGTTCTTCGGGTCCTGCAGCAACTCGGGGCGTAGACTCCGCCGGGCGAGATGCTAAACTGTTTGACGTTGTAAGCCCGGCCCCGATCCTAGCCGACCCGAAACAGCAGACGCACTCTGAAAGACAGAATCCCATGAGCCAGCCCCCTCTGCAACTGCGGAGCCAACGCGTCCTTCGCCGACCCGACTGGTCCATCCAGCGGGCGGTGTACAAGTCCATGGCCTACAGCGACTATGATCTGGAGCGGCCGCTGGTGGGAATCGCCAACTCCTGGAACCGCGTGGTGCCCGGGCACTACAACCTCCAGTTGGTGGCCGAGTACGTCAAGCAAGGCGTCCTCCAGGCGGGCGGCACGCCGGTCGAGTTCGGTCTGATCGCCGCCTGCGATGGTATCGCCCAAGGCCACGTCGGCATGCACTACATCCTGCCCACGCGCGAGCTGATCGCCAACGATGTGGAGATGATGGTCCAGGCCCACCAACTCGATGCCGTGGTCCTGTTGGGCTCGTGCGATAAGATCGTGCCCGGCCTGCTGATGGCCGCCGCCCGCCTGGACCTGCCGGCGATCGTCGTGGTCGGCGGGCCCATGGAAGGCGGCTGCGAGTTCGACGGCCGGGCCTCCGACCTCACCTCGCTGACCGAGGGACTGGGCATGCTCAAGGCCGGCAATCTCGACCCTGCCGACTACCGCCGCCTGGAAGACCGCGTGGCTCCCACCTGCGGCTCCTGCTCGTTTCTGGGCACAGCCAACACGATGTGCTGTGTGGCCGAAGCCATGGGCATGTGTCTGCCGGGCTCAGCAACCGTTCCCGCCACCCACGCCGCCCGGCTGCGGTCGGCACAGGAGTCGGGCCGGCAGATCGTCGAACTGGTCCGCGGCGGCATCACCGCCCGTCAGATCATCAACCGCAAGGGAATCGAAAACGCCTTCCGCCTCGGCACGGCCATCGGCGGCTCCACGAACCTTGCCCTGCACATCCCGGCCATCGCCTACGAGGCCGATTGCGAGCAAGTCACGATGGACGTGCTGGAAGAGCTGTCGCGAACCACGCCGCACGTGGCCAAGATGAACCCCGCCGCAGCCTGCAACGTGCCCGACTTCCATGCCGCCGGCGGAGTGCCCGCGGTCATGAACGAAATCCTGCCGCTGTTGCATGGAGATGCCCTGACCGTGACCGGCCGGACCGTGGCCGAAAATGTGGCCGGCACCCGCGCCACGGACGATCGGATCATCCGTTCACTGGCCGCCCCCTGGAACACCCAGGGCGGGCTCGCGGTTCTGCGCGGCAACCTGGCCCCTCGCACCGCAATCACCAAGCCGGCCGCCATCGACCCACGTCAGCACGTTTTCTCCGGAGTCGCCAGGTGCTTCGACAGTGAAGAGTTGGCCAACCAGGCCATCCTCAACGGGCAGGTCCAGCCGGGCCAGGTCGTGGTCATCCGCTACGAGGGGCCCAAGGGTGGCCCAGGAATGCGCGAGATGTACACCTCCATGAAACTGCTCTACGGTCGCGGGCTGGCACTCCAGACCGCGGTGGTCACCGACGGACGATTCTCCGGCACCAACAATGGTTGCTTCGTGGGCCACATCTCGCCCGAGGCGGCCGAAGGCGGCCCACTGGCCGCGGTCCGCGACGGCGACCGGATCACGATCGATATCCCGCAGCGCGGGCTGCACCTGCACCTCGGCGACGACGAGATCCGCAGCCGTCTGGCCGAGTGGCAGCGTCCGCCGCTGCAATTCACCAGTGGGTATCTGGCCCTCTACGCCCGCCTGGCGGAGTCTGCCGATCAAGGGGCAATTATCCGGCACCGCTTGTCATGATTGCCGATAGACGGCTGGTGACGAGTTGACCTGGCCGACCGGCTGTGCGCGGGCGGCGCGGACCCGATGGGCCGTCCGATCCGATCGTCCTCAGGGCTGGCCGATGACGCCTACCACCAGCGCCCCATCGGTGTGCCACCGATCACCGCCGCCGTTGCGCCCCTGGCGGACCTTGTGGAAATCCTCCTCGCGATCGACGGCGGCCAACTGCCTGGTTGCTTCCAGTCCCTCGAACAACCGGTCTCGCTCCACGTCCACATCGGGGGAGATGTGATGGGTAATCTCGCCCGTCGTGTGGCTGAGGCCCACGCGCTCGTCGAAGGTCACCGCTCCCATCCACACGGGACGGCCATCCGCCTCCGTCCGGTCCGATTTCCAGAAGCGGACGTGATGCCGCTGCCTGGGGTCGGGCCCCACGGGCTGTTCGAAGGCCAGGTCCTCCTTGCGGCCGAACAGGTAGAGATTGCTGACCGGCGCGTCGTCGTACTGGCGTTTGAGGACCGTATCGGCAGCGATCCGCAGATCGCTTCGCAGCGACAATGCGTCCGCCGGATACCAATGCGCCGCGAGCATGATCTTCCGGACTTCCTCCTCGTCGCCAACCAGCGCCACGTTGAGCGGGTCGCCGGGAATCCCGTCCTTGGTGTGCGTCACCCCCGGCATGACGTCGAGCCAGGGGTGACGCTTCGCGTAACGCGTCCAATACAGCGGCATCAGGACGTAGGCCACAACCAGGTACACGACAACCACGGCCGCCGCGCTCAGAGCCACGCGGCGCCGGAGGGGTATCCGCCCGGCCGGCTGCGGCTGGTGGGACTGGTCATTCTCCACAGGCATCTCGTGCCGCTGGAATCGGGATAGCGACATCCTAGGTTCCCGCGTTGGTGCTCTTCCCATTGTCGCCGCTGGGCTGCTCCAGGCGAACCAGCAGCCACTGCTCGGTCCGGTCCTTGCCGAAGTGGAGCAGGCACGGGGCTTCGTCTTTGGTCAGGTTGTAGAGTCCCGTTTCGACCACATCGGTGGTGTTGTCGCCGACCGTGAAAGCCACGCGCTGCGTCTGCTTGTCGACCGAGCCCTGGATCAGTTGGGTCTCGTTGGTTGCCGTGTCCGTGTAGTTGCCTCGTATGACGCCCTGCTTGTTGACGGCCAACTGGATCGTCACGTCGGAGTTTTGCTGTTCGGCCTTTACTAGCGCGAAAACACCAAGAGGCAGCCACTGGTCGTCCGGCGGGGCATCGGCCTGTGCCCCTGTCGCGGCCAGATCCACGGCCTGCTGGTAATACTCCTCGCCGGTGCCGGCATCCTGGCCGTTCACCGTCACGCTGTTGTCCTGGTATATGACGGTGCTGCCATAATCGTAGTAGACGGGCTGGGCGGGATAGTAACTCATCCACGCCCCGACCGAGTTCCACGTGGCCGCGGTCCACGCCACGGCGGCAGTCCAGGCGACCGGGCGCCAGGCCGCCGGATGGGAGGAGTACCAGCCCGCACCATAAATCTCCCAGTGACTGTAGCTGCCGCGAACGGCCACGGCGCACGAGTAACGGCCCGACGGCGAAACCCGGACGAAACCGGCCGCTGCGCCGTGCGGCCCGGCAATTGCACCGCGGGCGGCCACTCCGCCGTTAGGTCCTACGACGGCCCCGCCGGCCGCGACTCGGCCTTCCGGCCCCACGGCGGCACCTCGGATGCCCGCGGCGCCGCCCGATCCTTCGAAACCCCGCACCCCCGCGACTCCGCCGTTGGGCCCCGCAGCCACAGCGCCGCCAACCGTATTGCCCTGTGGGCCAGTCACGGTGGCGCCGGCCGCATGACCGCCCCGAGGTCCTTCGATCGAGCCCCGGTTGACATCAAACTCGTCCTGAAGCGACTCCTTGCTGACGTCTGCCCGGTTGAGACCGCTCCCCCCCGAGGAGCTCAGGTTGTGCAGCCCCTGGTCCGAAGGCAGCCCGAGAAAGTTGTTCAGTTGGCTGGCACTCGGGGGCGAACCGGAGAAACGGTCGCCAAAACTGTCGCGGGAGAGATTACCTCCCAGCGATCCCGCCCCGGTGCCCCGGCTGAGGCCGCCACGGGTTCCCTCACCTCCACCACCCGGACGATTGATTCCAGCCCCCGCTTCGCCCCCAAGCCCGCCATTGAATCGGTCGCCACCGAGCCCTCCCAATCTCCCGGAGTTCACACCGCCCGGAGATGGCCCTCCCACGCCCTGGCCGAAACCGCCTCCACCGGGCCCGCGACCTGTGCCGCCAAGACCTCCGGCTCCCGCTCCTCCAAACCCACCGCCCCCGAAACCTCCACTGCCAAATCCTCCAGCTCCAGGACCGTGCCCTGGACCACCGAATCCCCCGCCGCCAACTGGCCCATGGCCCCCGCCGCCTCCAAATCCTCGCCCCCAGCTCGTGGCCAGAAGCAGGCTGAGCACCAGGCTCGAGCTGATCGCCGCTGTCAAGTGGAATCTTCGCGCACTCATGATCGTATCTCCGCAGTTGTTGTTCAGAAGTGTCAAGACCCCGGCTCACTTGCCCGCCGGACGGCGTTTAAGCACGACCTCGTCCGTATCGGGCAACGCCTTGCCCCCCAGGGTTCGGTCGACCGATTGCCAGACATAGGCGCTGTCATCCAGACGAGTCAACAGGTTGATGGCCGCGGTGGGAACACCGTCGCCGGTGACTCCGCGGACCTCGGCCGCCCAGCCGCCATCTCTCGGCGACCAGATCCCCACCGCGTGCCCGCCGTCCGGGCTGAAATCCCACGACTGAACATGCCCCTCCCCCGCATTCCAGCCGATCATCTGCGCACCGGAAACGATCGTTCCGTCCAAGTGGGTCACGGTGTAGGTTCGCTGGACGAAGCTCTTGTTGGCCACCCACCGGCAGACCGATTCACTTTTGACACCGTTTTCTTCCGCCGTCCAAACGCCGATGAGAAATTCCAGATCGGCGACCTTTGCGTAGGTCGAAGGCGTCTCGACCCGGCTATCCCGGACGGTCGACATCAACCACCGGCCATCGACCTTGACATGGATCACCGTGTACTTGCCGATTGCCGGCGAGCCGGCAGGAGGCGGGTCAACCATGGTTCGCCCGTCCTCGATCGCCTTGCTGCCGCTCAGAAGACGGAGGGAGTCGATGGCAATACGGATTCGGGCCCCGGGATTGGCGGCGAAGTACTCGGCATAGGCTTTTTCGATCGTCTCCCGGCCGGCGAAGGCGCGGCCGGAATCGTCGATGTAATCGCCATCCTCGGTCCAGAGCGAGGCTGCCGCTTGGGCGTCCCCCTTGTTGAACGCTTCGACAAACGCCTCGGACGTGGCGAGGATCGCCGCCAGATCGGCAGACGATTCCGGCTGCTCAGTCGCCGTTGCCGCTGGTTTCGCGTCGATCGTGGCGGGGAGATCGGCCTGGACCGGCCCCTCTTGAGCCGTGACCGGCGAGGCTAGCAGGACCATGGCCAGGCTTGCCACCAGGGAATACTTTCTGTTCATACGTCAACTCCTGAAGTTCTGTGCAATCCCGGGAACGATGCCATCATTCTCACACAAAACGCACTTCAATCAAAGCCAGGCTAGCAGCTCTGAGAATCCTTATCAGCACCGGCGCGACCGTTGAGTACGAGTCGAATGTGGCCCGGCTCGACGGCCGGCCCGGCATCTGTGAAGCCCTGTCGTTTCAATAGCCGCATCGAGGGCGCGTTGTCTTCGGTTGTCTCGGCAATGATCTGCGCCACGTCTGGCTGAGCGAACGCCCAGTCGATCAAGGCACGGACCATCTCGGTGGCATATCCCTGGCCTTGGAAGCTAGCCAGAACCGAGTAGCCGATTTCAACCGTGCCGTCCTGCGGCGGTCCCTTGAAGCCGGCGCTGGCGATCAGGAGGTCGCCGACATCGCCCGGCAGCATGCCCGATGCCTCGTGCGACGCTCGCAACATCGCGTACCAGACGTACCAGCCGACCTGATCCGGTGCGGCTTCGATCCATTCCAGAAAGACCGGTAGGGCATCTGCCAGAATCTCGGGCGGCCACGCATCGGGCACGGTTGCCCGCAGCAGCCGTGCAAATTCGGCGCGGTCCGTCAGTTCAGCCCGCGCCAAGGCGACGGTCGCCGGCAGCAATCGCATTCGAGCGGTTACAATCATGCGGTTTTCTCCAGGAAGGTCTCGCGGTATGATAGCCAACCGGAGACGTTTGTAGAAGGGAATGGTCGTTTTGTACTGTCGCGCGGAATGATGAAGACGAGGGGCAATACCGAACCTCCGGCGTATTCGAGGTGTCTCAGGGCGTGGCCGTTCTCCACCGCAGCCGCCAGTGGATCGCCTCGCTGCTTGGCGACTGGGAAGACATTGCCGCATCGGACATTCAGGTCGTCACCATGAACGGCAACGAGGCATCTGGGATTTCAGTGGCTCGGCAAACGGCCCTTGGAGGGATGAACGTGGCGGTTTACCTGCGCAGGGGCAAGCAGACAGAAATGTTCTTCGGGGATGCCGCAACATGACCTTGGAAAGAGCCGCGACTGGAGATGAACGCCCATTACGTGAAGGCAACATGGACTTGGCCAGACTGGGATTCGACAAGTGGTTTGAGGACCGCATAGGCAACATTCAACAACCGCGGCAGAGCATTGCCCGTGTTACGGCCGTCGATCGGGAGGCGTTCCTTGTCAGAGATGGGCAAGGCGAGGCTGTTGCAGAACTTGCAGGCAAGGTGCGTTTTGCGACAGAATCGGCCGTCGACTTGCCGTGTGTTGGTGACTGGGTATGTGTCGAGCGACATGCCTCGGGCGGCCCGGCTATTGTCCAGGCGGTTCTGCCGAGAAGAAGCCTCTTGCGACGCAAATGCCCGGGCAAGGCCGTCGATTTCCAGATGATTGCGGCCAACATCGACATGGCCTTCATTGTCCAAGGATGCGGGTTTGATTTCAACCCAGCGAGGCTCGATCGCTACCTGATCATGGCCAGGGAAGGCCGTATTGAACCGTGCATTGTGCTGAGCAAAGCGGACCTGATTTCGTCCGAAGAGTTGGAAAAGACCATCGAGCAGGTGAGACACACTCCGGGCTCCACTCGCGTTCTTGCCATCAGCAACATGACGAGCGTTGGATTGCAGGAGTTTCGGGGACTTCTTCTACCAGGCAAGACCTATTGCCTGCTCGGTTCCTCGGGAGTAGGAAAGACCACGCTTATCAACCGGCTCATCGGACGAGATGCGCTGGACACGAAGCCTGTCAGCGGGACGGGCGAAGGAGTGCATACCACGACTCGGCGTCATCTGCTGGTTCTCGGCAACGGAGCCCTCTTGATCGACACGCCGGGAATGCGTGAACTGGGTCTTCTTGGGGCAGGCGACGTAGTCAGCGCGACCTTCTCGGAAATCGAAGACTTCGCCATGAACTGCCGTTTCTCGGATTGCACGCACACGAACGAGCCTGGTTGTGCCGTTCTGAAAGCGGTCAAGAGTGGCGAGTTGAGCGAGGAGCGATACCAGAACTACCTCAAGCTCACGCACGAGACCGCCTTCTACGATCTTTCCTATGCCGAGAAGCGGCAAAAGGACAGAGCGTTCGGACGCTTCGTGAAATCGGTGAAGAAGCAAATGAGAAAATGAGAGACAGGATGCTGTTCGATCATCGGCGTGACCTCGGGCGTCGATGCGATCAGCATTTGCCACCAAGCCGTCCTGGAGCAACAATGACATCGGCAGACGTACTTCAACGAGCGGAACGGCAACGGAACAAGGCCGAGGCAATTCTACGCGATCTCGACCTGATGAACCGATGGCGGCGATTTGGCCGCCCGGTGCTGGTCGGGGCGCTGGCGATCGACGTAGCCGTCGCGCCGGACATCGACATGGAAATCTACTGTCCCGATTTGAAGATCGAGCACGGGTTTCAGGTGATTTCCCAGTGCGTCATGAACCCGCGAGTCACATCGGTCCAGTTCGTCAACGCCTTGAACACGCCGGACAAGGCGCTGTACTGGCAGGTGCACTATTGCGACGAGGCCGGCATCGACTGGAAGGTCGACATGTGGTCGGCTCCCGAGGATTACGCGCTGCCGCGAGGCGAGCACTTTGTCGGGCCGATGAAGGCCGCCTTGACGCAGGAAACTCGCATGGCGATCCTCACATTGAAGGAATCGCGAGCGGCCGGCGAACTGCCCATGTTTCTTTCGGTCGATCTCTATCGAGCGGTCATCGAAGGCGGCGTCCGCACGCCCGACCAGTGGCAAGAGTGGCAGCGGACGCACCAAACGGGCGTGTTGACCGACTGGAAACCGGCGATACTTTAGGTCGGCGGCTGCGATTGTGCGACATGCGAGCACGCCCAGCCTAACGGCCAGGTCCTCGACCGCAAGGAATTTCCTGTTCAGCGAAACCTTCGAGCATACCAATCTCGCTGGGCGAGGCTGGTACGACAGGTTGGGCTTGCCGCATTGCCGAGATACACGGCTACCAAGTACGTTTCCTGCCCGTGGGGCCGGAGGATGCGAGCCTCGGCCCGCCGACGCAAATGGGAGTATTTGAACGTGGCTGATCGAGTCCATTTTCACGAACGTCTGATCTTCTCAGTCGGCACGCAGGTCGTGGCGTTACGAGATGTGACGGCGGATGGAGGCAGAATTCTGCACCCCAATGGTGCAGTTGGGGTCGTCGTGCGCTCGCCGAGCGATCCCGAGGGTCCCTATCGGGTCCGCTTTCTCGATGGCGTGGAAGATACGCTCGCCAAGAAGGATATCGTGTCCTTGGCCAGGTACAAGGAAGGCCAGATCGGCGACACCGAACTTGCCTCGAAGCAAAGCAACTTGTACGAGCGGGTGATCTACCGCTGCGTGATCGGTTCCAGGGCCTATGGGCTGGACCACTCCGAGTCCGACACGGATCGGCGGGGCATCTATGTGCCGCCTGCCGATCTGCACTGGTCGCTCTACGGCGTCCCCGAGCAACTGGAAAACGACCACACGCAGGAGGTTTACTGGGAAATCCAAAAATTCCTCGTCCTGGCCCTGAAGGCGAACCCCAACGTGCTGGAGTGCCTCTTCACGCCGCTGGTGGAACTGGTCACGCCGCTGGCCGAGGAACTGCTCGCCATGCGGACGGCCTTCCTCTCCCGCATCGTCTATCAGACCTACAACGGCTACGTGATGTCGCAGTTCAAGCGAATGCAGGCCCACATCCGCAACCACGGCGAGATGAAGTGGAAGCACGTGATGCACCTGATCCGGCTTCTGATCTCCGGCACGACTGTGCTGCGGGAGGGCTTCGTGCCGGTGAGAGTCGAAGAACATCGGGAACGACTCCTGGCGATCAAGCGAGGCGAGACGCCTTGGGACGAGGTGGACGAGTGGCGGCGCAGCCTGCACGAGGAGTTCGACGAGGCGTTCCGGCATACCTCGCTGCCGGATCGCCCCGACTACGAGAAGGCTAACCGGTTTCTGATCAAGGTCCGACGATGGACAGCGGAGGCAGACCCCTCATGAAGATCGATCCACGCCTGCAAAAGCATGTGGACGGCCACCCGTTTCCGCTCGTGTTCGTCACGATCAGCGGGGCGCACCTCTACGGCTTCGCCTCGCCAGACTCCGATTTCGATCTGCGGGGCGTGCATCTCCTGCCCCTCGAACAGGTCGTCGGTCTCAAGATCGGCCAAGAGACGATCCAGAAGTCGGGCATCCACGATGGGCTGGAGATCGATCTGGTGACGCACGACGCCAGGAAGTTCTTCGGCCTTATGCTCAAGAAGAACGGCTACGTGATGGAACAGGTGCTATCTCCCCTCGTCCTTCACACGACGCCAGAGCATGAAGAACTCAAGGCGATTGCGGCCGACTGCCTGACCCGGCACCACGCCCACCACTATCTGGGATTCGCCGAGACCCAGTGGAAGCTCTTTGCGAAGGAGAACCCGCCCAGGGTCAAGCCCTTGCTCTACGTCTACCGGGTGCTCTTGACCGGCATCCACCTCATGCGGACAGGCACCGTCGAGGCGAACCTCGTGCGGCTCAACGAACAGGCCAAACTGCCGTACATTCCCGAGTTGATCAACCGCAAACAGTTAGGCTCGGAGAAGGAACGCCTGAATGAGGTGGACCTCGCCTTCCATCATCGAGAATACGAACGGCTGCGTGGAAAACTGCAAGAGGCGTTCGAGACAAGTTGTCTCCCCGAAAGCCCTCGGGGTGCAAAGGCTTTGCACGATCTCTTGGTGCGTCTGCGCCTACGAAAGCAGCAGATGCCGGTCTGCGGAAGTTGATGGAGCACCTGGAATGGAAGCAGTGATCTTCATCGGCGTGCAAGCCTCGGGCAAGACGACGTTCTATCGGGAGCGGTTCTTCAGCACGCACGTCAGGATCAGCCTTGATTTACTGAAGACCCGCCATCGGGAGATGCGTTTCATGCAGGTTTGCCTGGAGACGCAGCAGCCGTTTGTGATCGACAATACCAATCCCACCAAGGAGGAGCGAAGGCGGTACATCGAACCGGCCAAGGCGGCAAAGTTCCGAGTTGTCGGATACTATCTCCAGTCGAGCGTCGACGAGTGCAAGGCCCGGAACGAAGGCCGTTGCGAAAACCAGCAGATTCCGCTCGTGGGACTGCTGGGCACGTACAAGCGGCTGGAATTGCCAAGCCTGAGCGAAGGCTTTGATGAGCTTTACTACGTGCGGATCGCCGAAGACGGCGGGTTCGTGATCGAGAGGTGGTCGGATGAAGTTTAACGAGTTGGATGACCGGATGCGGGTGTTCGAGACGGCGCACGATCTCTGCGTCCTGCCGGGGCTTTGGATGGTCGCTCGATTGGACGGCCGGGGCTTCACCCGGCTGACCAAGGAGGTCCACCAGTTCGAGGCCCCGTTCGATCCGAGGTTCCGGGACATGATGCTCGACACCACCGAGCACCTCATGGACTGCGGCTTCAAGGTCATCTACGGCTACACAGAGAGCGATGAAATCTCCCTCCTGCTCTCCCTGTCCGAGGATCGCTACAACCGCAAATTGCGCAAACTGATCTCGATCCTGGCCGGGGAAGCCAGTGCCAAGTTCTCTCTCCTGTTGGGCGACGTGGCCTGCTTCGACTGCCGGGTCTCCCAGCTTCCCAGTCTCGATCTGGTGATCGACTACTTCCGCTGGCGCAGCGAGGACGCCCACCGCAATGCCTTGAACTCCCACTGCTACTGGTGCCTCCGCAAGGACGGCAAGAACGTGGCCGAGGCCACGGCAGCGGTCAAGGGGCTCACGACGGCCGAGAAGAACGAACTCCTCTTCCAGCACGGGATCAACTACAACGACTTGCCTCGCTGGCAGAACGTCTGGACGGCTACTTCCTCGTCAGCCAGCCACCGGCTTCCGCCTGCGGTCCCCGGTCAAACAACATTCCCGAATCCATGTCCGTCCTCCGAGTTGCCCGGCCAACCCAGCCGTACAAACCATTAAACCTCGAACGGACGAAGAAGTTTCTTTGCCCTCCGAAAGATTCACAGCCTCTGACTCCTGACTCCTGACCCCTGCCTCCAGCCATGCATACCATTCGATGGAAAGCCTCTTCTCACAATCAGCGACTTGCCCGGAGCAACGCACTTCAGCGGAGCGATAGCTCCCACCGGTCGCCCCGTGCCCCTGTCCCTCTGTCCCCCGTCCCCTCCGATCTTCTATCTCCGATCTTCTATCTCCGATCTCCGCTCCCCCGCTCGCCAGGCCGCCCCCGGCCATCCACCTCGCACCCTCGCAGAATCCACCTCCCCTGCCGCCGGAAAAATACACAAGCCACTCCCCGAGTCCGGGGAGCCACTTCCGAGGTAAAAGTGTCAGAAAACTTCAAATCTTGTGCAAAGTTGCCCCCTGCCGCCTTTCCAGTTCTCCTATCTTCGCAACCGGCGTCAACCAGCTCCCTTGACGTGAATAGCCCAATCCCAGAACCCCATCGCCTCCCGCGCGAATTTGGCAGAACCTCGCATCCGTTGACCAACTCACCCCGTCCCCTGCTCCCTGTCTCCCGACTCCTGTCTCCCGTCCCCTTGCCCCCTGCGCCCATCTCCCATCTCCGATGCTCCCCGCTCCCTGCTCCTTGCTATATTCACATCATCCCGAGGTTTTGGCGTCTACCCAAAAAGGGTGGCAAACACTTGCGCTTCGGCACAACTTCCTAACCAGATATTACCAGATGACTTACACCCTGCCCCCTCGCCCAAGTCTACTTTCGGATCACATAAGCATGCGTGCCAAAACTATCA
>CAYSCH010000248.1:0-14343 GCA_964429355.1 uncultured Planctomycetaceae bacterium
GATGGTCGCGAGTCTTTGTGAAAAACTTCACGATCTTTGAGGTTAGTAGAACAGAGTCGTCTGTCGATTCAAATCATGTCGCCGTAGGTCATCGACACTCCAGCGGATGACGGCCAGGCTTGGGCGGGTTCGTTTGTTCATCAGGGCCTCACGTAGATCTTGTTTGCCAATACGGTCAGGTTTCCGGCGTCGTCGCGTTTGGCGGTGCCGTTGACGACAACGGTGTCGAGTTCCTCAACTCTCAATAGTTCGCGAGAATCCGTGTTGACCAGGTTGCCCGAGTTGTCGGCCAATTTGACGAGCACCGTAGCCTTGGGAAGGAGGTCGGTCTGGCAGCAATAGTCCCAGGGCGTCTTGCAGTTGTCGCCCTCCATGTCGCTGCAGGCCTCGAGTGACAAGTCCACGATCGAAAACGCCGCCGCGCCCTCGACCCAAGGGTCTTCGCTGCCGCCGATCCGGCCGACAACCACCACCGGATCCCCATCCTGAGCGGCCTCGCGAACGGCAATCACGTCTTTGGCGTTTTGTGGTTCCTCGGTCTGGAGATATTGGGTTCCGCTTGATGGTGTAGCCGAGGGTGACGGATCGGAAGTCTGCTGCCGCTGACTGCAGCCGGCGAAGAAGGCAAACAGGGCGACGATTGTGAGCAATAGCGTAAGGCGTTGCATGAGGTTCTCCCTTTTTTTCGAGTGCTTTCTTTTTCCAAATCTCTAGACTGCTTTAAGTGCCTCCACGATCGGCATGCGAAGGGCACGGAGGGCGGGGGGAAGCGAGCCGAGGATTCCGAGAACGAGTCCGGTGATGCAGCCGATCAAGATGGCGGTCGAGTCGACCTCCAAGGCAAAGGCGCCCATGGTGAATCGGACCGCCATACCGTTGACCAGCAGGATGGCCAGGGCACTGGCGATCAGGCTCGCCGCGGCGGCCAGGAAGATGCCTTCCTCGACCAGGCCGATGAGCACGGCTCGCCGGGAGAATCCAACGGTCTGGAGCATGGACAACTCGGCCGTGCGGCCCACGATCGCCCCGTGCATCGTGTTCAATCCGGCCAGCACGCCCGCTCCGCCGATCAACAGGACCAGGAACCATGCCAGCATGCGCACCGGTCGATAGTCCTGCTGAAGTTCCGCAAAGTACTCCGGTTCACCAATGGCCTGAAGTTCCAGGTCGAGGCGTTCCTTGCAGAACATGTCGAGACTGGCCAGCGGGCTCCCGGGGGCAAGCGTCACGGCCACGAGGCTCAGGTCCTGGCGTTTCATCGCCTGCTGGAGTTCATCGAGCCGGCACCAGACTTCCGATTCCAGAACGGCACCACCGGCCGAAAACAGCCCGCTGATCCGCCAGGATTTGCCTTCGAGGGTGAGAGTCTTTCCTACGGCCACTTCCGCAGCAGACGCTCCCATCTTGGCGGCGGCCATACGGCCGACGAGGGCTTCTCCCGGTCCGGGCCAGTCGCCTTCATCGATTTCGACCTGCCGGCGAACGAGCAGCACGGCAGGCGTCACACCGCGCACCAGTCCCATTGCCGGCGGGTGGCCGGCGGCGAGCCGGATGTCGGTTGCCAGGTACAGTTCTGGCGAAACGCAAGGGTGATCGTAGCGCCGCTGGATGCCGTCCACGCTGGCGGAAAGGAGATCCCCGGTCCCCTGCGGAATCGAGGAATACTCCAGGTTCTTGCCCATGCCGAGGGAGAAGACCAGGGCAACCTGCCGGTCGCCGCTGACGTTCAGACTCTTTTCCATCCCTCGAATGAAGCCGACGACGACCAGAACCAGCAATACGACGATGGTCAGGCCGGCCAGCGTGAGGGCAGTTCTCAAGGGCCGGCGAAACAGATTCCGGATGGCGTATTCCCAGGGGAGGAGGCGGAACCAGGACAAGGCTGAATCTCACATGGACTGGAGTGATCGCGCACGGCACTCGGCAACGGAACTCTCGTGGTTGCCGGACAGGGCTCGAAAGCCGGCTCGTCCGAAGAAGCGGATACGAGCCCGAGGAGACGCTAGCAGAGCAGCGATGCGTGGAGTATGCGCGCAGTTCTCCCCACGTTGGCCTGGCCGCACGCCATGGGAGTGTCGCACGAGTCGCCGGGAAGATCGAAGAGAGTCCGTGTTTCGCCGGGAGAATCGACGATCGAATCGATCACCGCCCCGCTGTCAGGGGCTGGAAGCATAACGTCGTCGGCGACAACGGCACCGGCGCAAATACACTGGCAGAGTTCACAGCCGGGGCACTCGCAGGGCGGGTGCGGCACTTGGGCCGGACGTTCCGGCAACTCAAGTGGCGGGCAAACCCTGCACGAGGAGCCGCACCCGTCGCACTCGGCCGCAGGTTCCTCCGCATGCACGCTAACGGTGCGGGCCACCATCTGGCAGCAGATGGGGTTTGTGAAGATCAGGATGGCAAACAGAACACGTGACGGCATACAGACTCCCTCAATCGAAGTGTATGCCGGGAGCGGGCCAGGGTCAACGGAGCAGACGCCGGGGGGGCCGGTCGATGGGGGTGGAAGCAGGTTGGCCTGTCCGATCGCTTGCGTGGCCCGGTCCTTCGGCGTATACAGGAGGCCGTGACCGGACGAACCGTGGCCGCAAACAGGGTACAACCATGTCGATCGGAAGAACCTTTGTCCTGATTTTTTGTGTGGCAACCACCGTATCTGTGGGAACGGCCGCGGAATCTTCAGACGCCCGCTATGTGTCGCAGCAGAGTCGGCCCTACAACGGCCCATACGTAGGTCCCTACCTCGACCATGTGGCCTTTCCCTTGGGGGGAATCGGGGCGGGCATGGTGTGCCTGGAAGGATCCGGATGCCTGGCCCAGGTTTCGGTTCGGCACAAGCCCGAGGTTTTCAAGGAGCCGATGGCCTTTGCCGCCGTGTTTGTAAAGGCCGGGGATCAGCAGGTTGCCCGTGTGCTCGAGGGCCCGGTGCCAGGCTACAAGGTGCTGCGGACGCGGGGGTCCGACTTCAACGGCAGCGGCAATGGGGCGGGGGGGACGACCTATGGACTGCCCCGGTTTCGCGACACGTCGATGTTGGCCCGGTTTCCGTTCACGACGCTCAGCCTGTCGGATCCGACCGTTCCCGTGGGAGCCGAGTTGACCGGCTGGAGCCCCTTCACGCCGCCATTGGCGGACGACAGTTCGCTGCCGGTTGCGGCGCTGGAATACTCGCTGACCAATCGATCGACGGGTCCGGTGGAAGGCGTGTTTTCGTTTCACTCGGAGAACTTCATGCAGGTGGCAGGAAAGCCGGGCGCGGAGGTGCGTCCGGTTCGCGGAGGCTTCATACTCTACCAGGCGCCCGTCGAGAAGGAGCCCTGGCACGAAGGCGCCTTTTGCGTCTCCTGCGACGATCCGGCGACCACGGTCGATTGTGCCTGGTTCCGAGGCGGCTGGTTCGACCCGCTGACGATGATCTGGAAGGCCGTTTCGACGGGCCAGGTCGTCAGCCGCGGTTCACACCGGGAGGGAGCGCCCAGCCAGGGGGCCAGCCTCTACGTTCCCTTCCAGCTTGCGGCCGGCGAGTCGAAGACCGTTCGCCTGCTGCTGACGTGGTACGTTCCTTCCAGCGGCATCCGCACCGGCGCCCATGCCGAACCGGCGGATGGTGAAAAGAAGAGCGAGCAGTGTTGCCCCGAGGGCGGATGCTGTCCGGAAAAGCCCGAGCCCACCGAGTACGTGCCCTGGTACGCGACACGTTTTGCCAACGTCGACGAAGTACGCGACTACTGGACTGCGAACGTCGAGCGGCTGCGGGACGAGTCGGCCGCATTCCGCGACTGTTTCTTCGATGCGACGCTTCCGCCGGAGGTGGTCGAGGCGGTGGCGGCGAACCTTTCGATCCTGAAGAGTCCCACCTGCCTGCGTCAGCATGACGGGAAGTTCTGGGGCTGGGAAGGTTGCCACGATATCGGCGGCTGCTGTGCGGGAAGTTGCAGCCACGTGTGGAACTACGCCCAGGCCTTGCCCCACCTGTTCCCCAGCCTGGAGCGTTCGATGCGCGAGGCCACGCTGCTGAAGTGCCAGAACGAAGAGGGGCATCAGACCTTCCGCACGCCCCTGCCGATCGGGCCGGCCAGGCACGACTTTCACGCCGCGGCCGATGGGCAGCTCGGCAACGTGATGCGAGTCTATCGCGAGTGGCGGATCAGCGGCGACACCGACTGGATGGTGGGAGTCTGGCCGCAGGTGAAGCAAAGCCTCGAATACTGTATCAGCACGTGGGACCCGGATCGGCAGGGCACGCTGCGGGAGCCGCACCACAACACCTACGACATCGAGTTCTGGGGACCCGACGGCATGTGCACCACCATGTATCTCGGTGCCCTGGAGGCCGCCGTGCGGATGGGCAGGACGGCCGGCGACGACGTGTCGCCATTCGAGAAACTGGCGGCCGCGAGCCGGAAGGCCCTCGAGGACGACCTGTTCGACGGCGAGTACTTCATTCAGAAGATCCAACTTCAAGGGCTGCGGGCAAGCGATCCGACGACGATGAAGGGGATCAACATGAACTATTCGCCCGAGGCCGTCGAGCTCCTGAAACAGGAGGGACCCAAATACCAGTACGGTTCAGGTTGCCTGTCGGACGGGGTTCTCGGCGCCTGGATTGCCGAAGTCTGCGGGCTGGGCGTGATCCTGGACGAGGCGAAATTGCGGAGCCACCTGCTGGCGGTCCATCGGTACAACTTCCTTGCCGACCTGTCGCACTATGCCAACCCCCAGCGGCCGGCCTACGGGCTCAACCACGAGGGGGGCCTCTTGCTCTGTTCCTGGCCAAAGGGGGGCGAGCTGTTGCTGCCCTTTGTCTATAGCAACGAGGTCTGGACCGGCATCGAGTACCAGGTCGCCAGCCACTTGATGCTCATCCGTCACGTGGACGAAGCCTTGGACATCGTTCGGGCCTGCCGCGACCGCTACGACGGGCGCGTGCGGAATCCCTTCAGCGAGATCGAGTGCGGGCATTACTATGCCAGAGCAATGGCCAGCTACGGACTGTTGCAGGGTCTGACGGGCGCGCGTTACGACGCCGTTGAGAAGGTTCTCTATCTCGACCCGGCCATCGAGGGCGATTTCCGGGCGTTTCTGAGCACAGCCGGCGGTTTCGGAACGGTGGGTGTGCGTGAGGGGAACCCGTTTGTTGAGGTGAAGCGTGGGAAGATCGAGGTGGAGCGGATTGTGAGATAACGGCGATCAGTCCGCCCCGATGAGACACCCCTTATTATCAACGTTCCGCTTAATTATTGGTTTTCTTGTGCGAGCGTCGGCCTGGAATTACGCCAACGACCATTTGCCTCGGGAAATACGGCATTTCTTGCGAGAATACGGGCCGCCAGCCTCCACGAAACCAGTAATTAAGCGGAACGTTGCTTATTATCAGTTCGGGGCACCGCCGCAACTCCGCGTCGAAACGCTATTCCAGGGGGTTGTCAATGAGGAAACGACCCCGACCAAGCGCAGGCCATGCCGGGGAGCCAGGTGAATCGATACGAGGCAGAGCCTGCGGCGAATCATCATACCCTATCAGCCTTTGCGCGATCGAAAGGGAACGACTCGGTCCACCCGGTCGGGGAGCGATCGACGAGATAGAGCGGGATCAGAACGCCCGCGCCGTTTCCGGTCTCTTTCGATCGGTTACAATTCTCAAGACCTTTTGGAGCCGATGCGAAGACCAATGCCGAGCTGACTGTCCGAGGCGTCCGACCGTTTCCTGTTTGCCCATGGCGCAAGTCCAGTCTATCGCTGCCAAACCGAAGGCACATTCGATGAGCCGCATTCCCCGTGCGACTTACCGGTTGCAGTTGCGCGGGGATTTTGGTTTTCGAGAGGTGGGCCGGCTCGTGGAGTATTACGAGCATCTGGGGATCAGCGATTTGTACCTTTCGCCGCTGTTCCGGTCGCGGAAAGACAGCTCTCACGGCTACGATGTCGTCGACCACGCGGCCATGGAGCGGGAATTCGGTGAGCCCTCGGATTTCAGCGCCATGGCGGAACAGGTGCGAACCTGTGGGATGGGGATCCTGCTGGACGTCGTTCCGAACCACATGGGAATCCACGACCCCGGCAACCGCTGGTGGAGCGATGTGCTGGAGAACGGCGAAGTGTCGCGCTACGCCGACTATTTCGACATCGACTGGCACCGACTTGCGGCGAACATGCGTCACAAGATCCTCTTGCCCGTGCTCGGCGACCATTTTGGGCGAGTTTTGGAGCGAGGCGAGCTGCAGCTCTCCTACCGAGCGGGAAGATTTCAACTCGGATACCAGCAGAGCCGGTTTCCGCTCACACCTCATTCCTGGCCGGCGATCCTGCGACCGGCTCTGTTGGCGTATTGCGCGGCGACTGGCGGTGATGGGTGCGAATCGCCGGCCGATCCTGAGCAGATAGAGCTGGAAAGTATCATCAGCCAGCTTCTGAACCTGCCGCCGAAAACGGACCGAAGCAGATCTGCATCGCGGGAGCGCTATCGGGAGCAAGGGGTCGCATCTGGGCGACTTGAGCGGCTGGTCGATAGCTCCAGCCGTGTGCGGACGGCACTGGAAGCAGCGATTGGCCAGATCAATGGACTGGCGGGCGATCCGTCCAGTTTCGACACACTCGAGTGTCTGCTCGACGAGCAATGGTATCGCCTGGCCTATTGGCGGGTGGCGGCCGACGAGATCAATTATCGGCGGTTCTTCGACGTCAACGATCTCGCGGCCATACGGGTGGAATTGCCCGAAGTCTTTCAGGCCGTCCACGCCCTGGTGGAACGGCTGCTTGCGAAGGGCGAGATCACGGGGGTTCGCATCGACCATCCCGATGGTCTGCTCGACCCGCCCCTGTATTTCGAGAGCCTGCAGAAGCTCTACCGTCGAAACCGGCCGAATACGGCGGAAGAGCCTTCCGCGGATCGGCTGTACGTGGTGGTCGAGAAGATTCTCTCCGGAGAGGAGCCGTTGCCGGCCGATTGGCCGGTGTGCGGCACGACCGGTTACGAACTGCTGGGGGATCTGAGCCGTCTGCTGGTCGATCGTGCTGGGGTCCAACGGCTTCGCCGCGACTATGCCTCGGTTACGGGAATGGAGCAGTCGCCTGCGGAGGTCGTGTATGAGAGTAAGAAACGGATTCTGGACGATACGATGTCGAGCGAGCTCCACGTGCTCGCCGGGCAGTTGCATCGTCTGACGCAGAGGCATCGGATGTCGCGGGATTTCACGTTCCTGACGCTGCTGCGTGCGCTGCGGGAGCTCGTTGCCTGTTTTCCGGTCTACCGTACCTACGTGACTTCCCGCAGGTGGGAAGTCGACGAGGCCGACTACGGCCGAATCAGGACGGCCGTCCGCCTGGCCAAACGCCGCAACCCAACCATGGAATGGAATGCCCTGGATTTTCTCGCCAGCGTTCTGCTCCTCGAATTCCCGGCAGGAACGGAAGGGTCGGAACGGGAAGAGTTCCGCCAGTTCGTATTGAAGTTTCAGCAGGTGACCGGTCCGGTCACGGCCAAGGGAATTGAGGATACGGCGTTCTATCGGTACTGCCCACTGGCCTCGCTCAACGAAGTTGGAGGCGAGCTTCAGGCCGAACCGTTGTCGGTCGAACAGTTCCACCGGCGAATGCAGCACCGTGGAAGCGACTGGCCCCACTCGCTCTCGGCCACGGCGACGCACGACACGAAGCGAGGCGAGGATGCCCGTGCGCGATTGCACGTGCTCTCGGAAGTGGCCGGTGACTGGCTGGAGGTTGCCAGGCGCTGGCAAGGGTTGAATCGTCCGCTGGAGTGTTGCTCGGGGGGCGAGTCCATTCCGGATCGCAACGAGGAGTACCTGCTCTATCAGACACTCGTGGCAACGTGGCCCCTGGCACCGATGAACGACTCGCAGCGGATCGAGTATGTGAACCGCATCGTCGCCTACATGCAGAAGGCCCTTCGCGAAGGAAAGATGCACACGTCGTGGAATCATCCGTCTGACGACTATGAGGAGGCGGCGCTGGGCTTCGTGCGAAACGTGCTCGATCCGGCGCGATCGTCGCCTTTTCTCGAAGAACTGCAGGAGTTTGTGGAGGGTATTGCCGACGCCGGGTTCATCAACGGATTGGCCCAGGTGGTTCTCAAGAGTGCCGTGCCCGGAGTTCCCGACTTTTACCAGGGAACCGAGCTTTGGGACTTCAACCTGGTGGATCCAGACAACCGTCGCCCGGTCGACTATACCCAGCGACGGCAATGGCTCGACCAGCTTCAACGCCGGCATGGGGTGGACCCGCTCGGTTTGCTGCAGGAACTGCTCCGGGTATGGCCCGATCCCCGAATCAAGCTGCTGGTCGTGTGGCGGACGCTGCAGGCCAGGGCTGAATTTGCCGACGTATTTCAGCGGGGCAGTTACCTTCCCTTGCCGGTTTCCGGAGCACGTGCCAGCCATGCCGTTGCGCTGGCACGGAGGTGCGGCGACCGGTGGGTTGTGGCTGCCGTGCCGCTCCATGTGCAGACGCTCTTGCGGAAGACAGAGCGACTGGGGGCCGCCGGGGGTCTGGCGGCAATCGACTGGCAGGATACGATGATCGAATTGCCGCCGGAGGCCCCGCGCCGATGGAAGGACGCATTTTCGGGGCAGACGATCGATACGGAGCCGAACCTGGAGGGCAGTTGGCGCATGGCGGCCGGACGGTTCCTCGCGCCTCTGCCAGTGGGCCTGCTGACGTCGATGCCGTGAAACGGGGTCGAGGGGATAACCGAAACGAATCGCAAGAATGGGAGCAAGATGATGCGAGTATGGCCAGGAAAACCCTATCCGCTCGGCGCCACGTGGGACGGCCGAGGGGTCAACTTCGCCCTGTACAGCGAACACTGCGAGAAGGTCGAACTTTGCCTGTTCGACTCGGCGGACGATACTCGCGAGGCGATTCGCATCCCGCTGACCGATCCCACCGACATGATCTGGCATGCCTATCTGCCCGATGCAAGGCCCGGGCAGGTCTACGGGTATCGCGTCTACGGCCCCTACGAGCCGGGGCACGGGCACCGGTTCAATCCCAACAAGCTCCTGCTCGATCCTTACGCCAAAGCCATCGGCCGATTGCCGCGGTGGACCGACGCCATGCACGGTTATGTCGTGGGGGATGCGAGGGCGGATCTTTCTTTCAGCCCGGTCGACAATGCAGCGGACGCCCCTTTGGGCATGGTGATCGACGAGGCCTTTACGTGGGGTGATGACCGGCCACCGAGAACGCTGACCCACAAGACACTGATTTACGAACTGCACGTGAAGGGATTCACGAAGCTTCATCCCGATGTGCCCGAGAAGGAGCGGGGCACCTACGCGGGCCTCGGCTCCGAGGCCGCTCTGCGGCACCTTCGCGAGCTTGGTATCACGGCGGTCGAACTTCTCCCGATCCATGTCCATTCCAACGACCGATACCTGGAGGAACGGGGGCTGGTGAATTACTGGGGCTACAACACGATGGGGTTCTTTGCGCCGGACCCCCGCTATGCCCAGTCGGACAACCCGCAGGACGTGGTGCGCGAGTTCAAGACGATGGTCCGCAATCTGCACGATGCGGGAATCGAAGTTCTCCTGGACGTGGTCTACAATCACACGGCCGAAGGGAACCATATGGGCCCCACCTTCTCTTTCCGGGGAATCGACAATGCCAGCTATTACCGGGTGGTGGAGAAGGACCGGCGGTATTACATGGACTACACCGGCTGCGGGAACACGCTCAACATGCGCAACCCGCGCGTGCTGCAGTTCATCATGGACAGCCTGCGCTACTGGGTGCTGAACATGCACGTCGACGGTTTCCGCTTCGATCTGGCCAGCACGCTCGCCCGGGAACTGCACGAGGTGGACAAGCTGGGCGCCTTCTTCGACATCGTCCACCAGGATCCGGTTCTCTCGCAGGTGAAGCTGATTGCCGAGCCCTGGGATCTTGGCGAAGGGGGCTACCAGGTGGGCAATTTCCCGGTGTTGTGGTCGGAGTGGAACGGGCGATACCGCGACTGCGTGCGGCGCTTCTGGAAAGGCGACGGCGGCCTGACCTCGGAGTTTGCCACGCGAATCAGCGGCTCCAGCGATCTGTACGAGTGGAGCGGACGCCGGCCCCACGCGAGCATCAACTTCATCACCTGCCATGACGGTTTTACCCTTCGCGATCTGGTATCTTACGACCACAAGCACAACGAAGCCAACGGTGAGGGCAACCGCGACGGCACCAACGACAACGACAGTTGGAACTGCGGCGCCGAGGGGCCCACGGACGACGTGGCCATCAACGAACTGCGGGCCAAGAAGCAGCGGGCGTTCCTGGCCACGATGATTCTCTCGCAGGGAGTTCTGATGCTTGGTGCCGGCGACGAGATCGGCCACACGCAGAACGGCAATAACAACGCCTACTGCCAGGACAACGAAACGGCCTGGATCCAGTGGGAAATGACACCTGACAGGGAGAAACTGCTCCGTTTCACGCGACACGTGATCACCATTCTTCACCAGCAGCCCGTCTTTCAGCGGCGGCGGTTCTACCATGGCAAGTCGCTCCGCCACGACTCGCCGGAGATCCAATGGCTGGACCCGAGCGGCAAGGAAATGTCGGACGAGGCCTGGAACACGCCGCACGTCCGCTGCCTGGGAGTTCACCTGGTCGGCGGACGAATTGATGTGGACGAATATGGTGAACCGATCATTGCCGACCATATCCTGATGATGTTCAACGCCGATCACGCCAGCACGATCTCCTTCTCCCTGCCGCCGGTCGAGAGCGGCGAGTACTGGCATCGCCTGTTCGATACGGCGGTTGAACTGGAAGATGCTGAACTGGAAGATGGGGAGGAGATCAAGGCCAGTTCCTATCAACTTCAACCGGTGTCGGTGGCATTGTTTCATTCGCCGGTCCTGGCCGCGGAGATTCCGCAGGCGACGAAGGCATCGGAAACGATTGCCGACAGCAGTGCCGGGTGAATCAGGTGACCGGACGGTCTTCGGCGGGTCCGCCGGGCCGGGCGAGGTTACGGGCGGAGTTGATCAGTCCGAGATGCGAGAAGGCCTGGGGGAAATTTCCCAGCATTCGCCCGGCGTGCAGATCGTACTCTTCGGCCAGCAGCCCCACGTCGTTGCGCAGGGCGAGGAGCCGCTCGAAGTGTGCCGCGGCCTCATCGTAGCGGCCCTGGAGGGCCAGGTTGTCGACCAGCCAGAAGCTGCAGAGCAGAAACGCGCCCTCGCCGCCGGGCAGTCCGTCGACGTCGCTCTCGGTGAGGTAGCGAGCCACAAAGCCATCGCGGAACAGTTCCCGCTCGATGCGCGCGACCGTACCCTGCATGCGCGGATCGTCGGCAGGGACGAAGCCGAGCAGCGGCAACATGAGCAGGCTGGCATCGACGTGGGTGGCACCGTAATACTGGACGAAGGAGTTCGACCCGCGGTCGAAGCCGTGGTGGCAGATTTCGAGATGGATACGGTCGCGGAGCTGCTTCCACCGCGAGACGTCGCCTTCGAGGCCGAACTGCTCGACCTCCTTGATCGCCCGATCGATGGCGACCCAGGCCATGACTTTCGAATGGGTGAAGTGGCGGCGCGGCCCGCGAATCTCCCAGATGCCTTCGTCAGGCTGTTGCCAGTCCCTGGTGACGAAATCGATCATGGCGAGCTGGATCTGCCAGGCATCCTTGTCGAGCGGCAGGCCACGCACGCGGGCCACATGCAGCGCGTCCATGATCTCGCCGTAGACGTCCAGTTGATGCTGGCGGTAGGCTGCGTTTCCCACCCGCACGGGCCGGGAGCCTTCGTAGCCGGGCAGCCAGTCGAGCGTGATCTCCGTCAGCCGCCGTTCCCCGCCCACGCCGTACATGATCTGCAGTTGCGACGGGGTGCCGGCCACCGCGTTCACGAGCCACTGACGCCAGGCCCTGGCTTCGTCCAGGTAGCCGCCGACCATGAGTGCGTAGAGCGTGAAGGTGGCGTCGCGCAGCCAGCAGTAACGGTAGTCCCAGTTGCGGACCCCGCCGATCTGCTCGGGGAGCGAAGTTGTCGCCGCGGCCACGATCCCGCCGGTAGGCGCGTAGGTGAGCGATTTCAGGGTGATCAGGGACCTCAAGACCTCATCGCGCCAGGGCCCGTCGTAGCGGCACTGGTCCGACCAGGCCTGCCACCATCGTTCGGTCTCTGCCAGCTTTGCCGCGAGGCGGGCTGCCGGCGGTTCGGGCTCCTGCGTGGGAGTCCACAGGAGCTGGAAGCCGATTGATTGTCCCGCGGCGACCGTGAATTCCGCGCGGGTATGCAGGCCCTCACCCCAGAGGTCGACGTCGCTGCGGCAATAGACGGTTTCCGGTCCGGCCGTCGCCCGCAGCCCTCCTTCGACCCGGCGGACCCAGGGCACGATCGAGCCGTAGTCGAAGCGGATCGTAAGATCCATCGCCAGATCAACTCGTCCCTCGACGCCTTCGACCAGCCGAATCACTTCGTGTGCCGGCGCCTGCGGGGGCATGAAATCGACCAGCCGGACGACCCCCGACTCGGTTGCCATTTCCGTTTCCAGCACCAGCGTACCACCACGGTAACGGCGGCGCACTCGGACTGGCGGCCCTTTGGGGGCGATGATCCAACGGCCGTGTTCGGGCGTTCCCAACAAGGCGGCGAAGCAGGCACCGGAATCGAACCGGGGGAAGCACAACCAGTCGATCGAACCGTCTTTGCCGACCAGGGCCGCGGTCCGGCAGTTGCCGATCAACGCGTAGTCTTCGATGGGGTTTGACAATCAACTCCCTCCTGGCCTGTCCGGCACCATCCTGCTCCCCCCGGGCTCTGGGAGGGTTGAGGGGGCACGCGGTAATCCTTCGATCGGCGGGGGCAAAAGGCAATACCGTCGAGACGCCCGTAGTTCTGCGGAAAATGGCGATTGTCACCTGCCCCTCGGCCTATTCGAACCTGGTCAGTCCGGGCACGGCGATGGGGTAGTTGCCGTCGGCATCGGGCACGGTGGGGGGAGTGGCATCGAGGGCATAGCGATCGGGATTGACCTGCTTCTTGGAGTTCATGGCCTGTTCCCAGGTGATCTCCTGACCGGTGTGAGAGCACCAGGTGGCCATCAGGGCCAGCAGGCTGCTGCGGGCCATGTAGGTGCTGTTGTTGACCGGATTGCCGGAGCGAATGGCGGAGAACAGGGCCACGTGCTCGAGGTCAAAGCGGTTGCTCGGCGGTCCCTCGTAGCGCCAGTTGGTCTCGCCTTCGATCGTGTTGTTCAGGAGGTCGCAGTGCCCCTTGGTGCCGACGAACTTATCGGAGACTTCCGCCACGGTGCCGTTGATCTGGCGGCACCAGGCATACATCCGCACGCCGCCCCCATATTCAAACACGGTCGAGTGATGGTCGAACACATCGCCGAAGGTAGGGCCTTTGCGGACCTCCCGCCCGCCCATGCCCCAGGCCTTCTGGGGCGGCTGGTCGTGGAGAGCCCAGGCCCCCTTGTCGACGTTGTGGACCAGGTTGAGTCCCGGCAGATCGGCCGAGAGCCAGTTGAAGTCGTACCAGTTGTAGAGCTGATACTCCATTTCAGTCATTCCAGGACGCCGGGCGAGGCTGCGGAGTGAGCCGGTGTTGCAGATTTCCTGGATCGTGTGGATCTGGCCAATGGCACCGTCGTGGACGCGTTTCATGGTTTCGAGCACGCCCGTGTCGTAGCGCCAGGCAAGGCCTGAGACCACGGAGAGGCCCTTCTGACGGGCGAGCTCGCCGGCTTCGAGTACCATCTTCACGCCCGGGGCGTCGACGGCGTGGGTCTTTTCGCAGAAAACGTGTTTGCCCGCCTCGACGGCCGCCTTGAGGTAGATGGGCGTGAAGTGCGAAGGAACGGTAATGAGGACCACATCGACCCCGCAATCCAGCAATTGGCGATAACCGTCCAGGCCTGCAAACTGGTGATCCTGATCGACCAGGACCTGATCCGGTTTGATAGCCTGGATCCCCTTGAGACTCTCGGCAATCCGCCACGGGAACACATCGGCCATGGCGACCAGACGGGCATTCGGATCAGCATTCATGGCATTGACGGCCGCACCGGACCCGCGGCCGCCGCAACCGACGAGGCCGACCCGGAGGATATCGCTCCCTGCCGGTTGGGCCGCACGGCTGATCGGCAGGGGAATGACCCCGGCGGCCGAGAGGGCGGCCGAGGTTGCTTTGAGGAACTGGCGGCGCGAGGTGGAGTGACTGGCTGGCGGAGGATTGTCGTGGTTGTTCATGTTCATGATCTGTTGGGCGGCGGTTGCGAGAGGTTTGTTCGCTGTTCCAGTCTTAAGGACCTATCCCAAAACCACAAAAAAAGGTCTCCCACGGGCGGAAAACGGTAGGAGCGGCAGCAGTTTTGGGATCGGCT
>CAYSCH010000249.1:0-9059 GCA_964429355.1 uncultured Planctomycetaceae bacterium
CCAAGAAGGGATGCCAGAGCCTGCCCTTGTTGCGCAAGACGTTCGAGTGGGGCCGGGCGGTGAGTCCGTCGCAACCGTTGAGTGCGGTTCTCGAAACGCGAACCAAGGAGGACATGACCCAGTTCCTCGAGGAGAACTGCGACGTGATCACCTTCCACAGCTATGGCGGACCGGAGGCCATCATGGAATTCATCGGGCGTTTGAAGGTGTACGGGCGGCCCCTCATCTGCACGGAGTACATGGCCCGGCCGCGCGGCAGCACGTTCCAGGCCATCCTTCCCATCTTGCACCGCGAACGGATCGGAGCGATCAGCTTCGGCCTGGTGGTGGGCAAGATGAACACCCAATTCCCCTGGGGCAGCAAGAAGGGCTCGCCTGAGCCGGAGGTCTGGTTCCACGACGTCTTCCGGCCCGACGGTACACCGTTCGATCCCGAAGAGACCCGACTGATCAAGCGTCTCAGCGGACGGGCAGCATCGGACGGCATTTGAGAGGGAGCCGTTGTCGCAAATTCTTATATTTTCTGCGCAAAGGCGTGCGTTGACACTTGGGCGTGCCGAGGTGAGACTCAGCGAAGTTGCCTAGCCGGGTAGCGCCTATCAGCGGAGCGCCGAATTGGCAGGCTATCGCGGCTGGCTGGTGATTGAAACGGCCACCGTGGAAGGCCGCCCCGTGGTCGACTGCCACCGCGACAATCTGAAGTATCTCCGGTCCCTGTTCTTGACCTCCTGAGTGCCGCTTCCCCGAACCGCCTGGCCAGGTAGGGAGATTCACGTGAGTTGGGAAATCTACTTCGCCCTGAGCATGATGATGTTCCTCGAGTTCGCCGTGCGGGGAACCTGGGCGCCGGTACTTTCAGCGCGTCTGTTGGGTCCCCTCGGCATGAGCGGGAAACAGGTCGGCTGGATCTACGGCCTGGTTCCGCTGGCGACGATCGTGGCCCCCCTGGTTGTCGGGCCGATTGTCGATCGCTGGCTGCCCACGCAATGGGTGTTGGCCGGCGCACATCTGGTGAGCGGCGCGGCTTTGATCCTGGCCGCCTGGCTGAGCCGTTTCCCGCAGTTGCTGGCGACCATGGCGGTGCACGCGCTGTGTTTCGCTCCCACGGTGGCCCTGGTCAATTCGCTCGCTTTCTCCCACCTGACCAAGCCGGAATCGGAGTTCTTCTGGGTGCGCGTGTGGGGATCGATCGGTTGGGTGCTGGCCGGCTGGATCCTGGCCGGCTGGCGGCGTTGGGGACGCCAGTCGCAGCGGATCAGCGACGCCCTGCTGCTGGCCGGAGTTCTCTCGCTGGGGATGGCCGTCTTCTGCGCCGTTTGCCTGCCGCACACGCCCCCCTCGCCGGGGCGCCCGCCGTGGACCACGGGCTTGGAGATCCTCAAGGATCCGAAGGTGTTGACCTTCCTGATCATCTCCTTCGTCGTCGCCACGCAGCTTCAGTTTTATTACATGGGCACCTCGCGGTTCCTGGAGGAGATCGGCTTCCGTACGGCTTCCATTCCCGCCATCATGACGGTTGCCCAGTTGGCCGAGATCGTGGCGATGGCCCAGGTGCTCCCCTTCGTCCTGCCCAAGCTGGGCTACCAGGCCACGTTGACCATCGGGGTCGTACTCTGGGTGCTGCTCTATGCGGTTTACCTGATCGGGCGTCCGCGCTGGCTCGTGGTGGCTTCCATGGGACTGCACGGATTCGCTTTCGCCTTCTTTCTCGATGCGGCGGTGATCTACGTCAACCGCATCACTCCGGAGCAACTGCGCGGATCGGCCCAATCGCTCTACGCCGCCGTGACGTTGGGCCTGGGACTGTTCGTGGGGACCCAGTTCACCGGTTGGGTGCTCGACAGGCTGCGCAAGGATACGGGCTATCGCTGGCGGGCAATCTTCGCCATACCCTGTGCCGTGTTGGCTCTGTGCGCGATCGCGTTCGTGGTATTCTTCGAGGAGTGACACGCACCAAACGACAGGAAGGACGGACCGATGATTCAGATCGGGATTGTGGGCTGCGGGCGGATCATGGCGGCGCATTTGCGCGGCTACCGATTGCTGCGCGAGGCGGGCGTGGATGATTTCCGCATCACGGCGCTCTGTTCCGTGCCGCTCGAAGAGGCGCAGATGTATGCCCGCCGCGGTGAAGGTCCCCCGCAGCGAGCCGCGGTGAGCAGTTTTGCCGACGATCCGCTGGCCGTGGCCGACGAGTACGTCTCCGACTTCCAGGACGACGTCGACGTGCAACTCTACGACGACTTTCGGAAGATGATCGCCGAGGCCCCGATCAACGCGGTGAACGACTTCACGAACCTCGCCTTGCACCACCAGGTGGCCGCGGCGGCGTTGGAAAGCGGAAAGGACCTGCTGACGGAGAAACCGATGGCGGTCAGCGTGCGGGCCGCCCGGCAGATGTGCGAAGCAGCCGAGGCACGAGACCTCGTGCTGGGAGTGTTCCAGAGCGGGCGGTTTATGCCTCGGACGCGTCATCTCCATTGGCTTTTCGAGACGAACCGTTGCGGCCGGCTGCAGATGGCCATGGTAGGCAGCATCGCGGCACGTTGGGCGCCCGATGCGATCGTGGCCGACACGCCCTGGCGGCATCGGCGCGGCGAAGCGGGCGGAGTCGCCCTCGACGTAGGAGTCCACCGCTTCGATATGATCCGCTATCTGGCAGGTGAGATCGCAACCATCCAGGCCAACACGGCGACGATCGAGCCGGAACGATTCACTCGCGATGCCGACGGCAACGTGGTTCGCCGGGTGGAGTGCGATGCGGATGACACGATGTTCGCCGCCTTCGATACGGACCGTGGGACGGTCGGCAACCTCCTGGTCAGTTGGGCCGGCTGCGGCGGCCCGACGTTCCTCGGGGCCGGGGACGTCTTCTACGGGACGGGCGGGCGAGTGTCGGGCAACGAAGTCACCTTCGCCGACGGATCGACCGCCGACCTGGCCGAACTGTACGAGAGAGAGTGCGACCCGGCACGCAAGGAGAAGGATTTCCCGCTCGGGATCCGGAACGCCTTTGCCCTGACCCATTACGACTGGCTCGAGGCCGTGCGGCAGCGGCACCCGCCGGAAACCAGCGGGCGCGACGCGCTAACCAGCTTGGCCTGCGCGTTTGCCGTGCTCGAATCGGCCCAGGCCGGGCGGCGAGTCGACGTGGAGGAAGTCCTGTCCGGCCGGCTTCGCGACTACCAGCAGCCGCTCGACGAGCATTACTCCGTCCTGTGACAAGGCGGCAGGACGCCAACCCAAGCGATTTCGGAGGTTTTCATGAGCAAGAAGTATCGCATCGGCGTGTTGGGCCTGACCCACGACCACGTGTGGACCGTGCTCGAGAGTCTCATGGATCGGGAAGACGGCTGCCTGGCCGCGGTGGCCGATCCTCACCAGCCGCTTCTGGACAAGGCCCGGGAGAAGTTCGACTGCCCGTGCTACACCGACTACAAGGTTATGGCGGACGGGGAAGACCTGGACGCGGCGTTCGTGTTCTGCGACAAGGCCCAGGGGACCGAGCTGACGGTGT
The DNA here is from genome assembly GCA_964429355.1 of uncultured Planctomycetaceae bacterium. Classification (GTDB taxonomy): domain Bacteria; phylum Planctomycetota; class Planctomycetia; order Pirellulales; family Thermoguttaceae; genus JAAYAY01. Next base: position 3,518 of record CAYSCH010000249.1, read on the forward strand.
GGGCGGCCGGGCGGGGCCTGCACGTGATGGTCGAGAAACCAATGGCCGCCACGCTGGCGGGGGCGGAGCAGATGCTGGCAGCCGCCCGGAAGGCGAACGTGCGTTTGATGATCAACTGGCCGATCGTCTGGCGCCCGCAGGTGCAGGCGGCGCTGGCCATAGCCACGAAACCCGAATTCGGCGACATCTGGCAGATCACCTACCGCACGGGACACGGCGGTCCCCAGGTGGAATGCTCGCCCTATTTTCGCGAGTGGATCCTCGATCCCCAGCGAAGCGGAGCGGGAGCCCTGGTCGACATGTCCGGCTATGGGATCAACGTGGCGTGCCATCTGCTGGGACAGCCCCAACGGGTCAGCGCCGTTGTCGGGCTGCTGCGCGAAAAAGACATTCCGGTCGAGGACAACGCCATCGTCGTGATGACCTACCCCAAGGCGATTGCCACCTCGGAGGGCGTCTGGGGGCAAGTCGGCCATCCGACGACGGGTTATCTGGCCACGATCTGGGGCACGCGAGGTTCGGTGACGTTTGGTCCTTGCAAGGGTGGGCGGATCTGGAGCACCACGGAAACCCAAGATAACGTGGAGGTATCGCCGCAGCAGCCCGAGCCGCATATGGCCAGTGGCGTGGCCCATTTCCTTTGGGCGTTGAGCACCGGCAACGACTTCCATCCGCTCTGCCGGCCCACGACCTGCCGCAATACCCAGGAGGTGCTGGAGGCGGCGAAACGTTCGGCCAGGCAAGGCAGCGTGGTGGCCCTGCCGGTGGATCCGGCCGGCGGCCCGGCTTGACCGGTGAGGAGTGATCCTGGTGACCCGCGGAATCATTACGCACATTCAGCGATTCTCCGTACACGACGGCCCCGGCATCCGAACCACGGTGTTTCTCAAGGGCTGCCAGATGGGTTGCCCTTGGTGCCACAATCCCGAGAGCCGCAATCCCCACCCGGAAATCCAGGCCTTTGCCGATCGCTGTATCGGCTGCCGATACTGCGTCGGGCAGTGCGAGCAAGGGGGGCACGAGTTTGTCAGGCAGCAACATGTCTTCCACCGGGAACGGTGCATAGCCTGCGGGCGTTGTGCTCAGAGCTGTTATGCCCGGGCAATGGTTCTGGTGGGCCAGACGCGGACGGCGCAGGAGGTCGTTGACGAGGTTCTGGCCGACCGGGAGTTCTACGAATCGTCGGGCGGAGGCGTGACGATTTCCGGAGGCGAACCGCTGGCACAGTCCCGTTTCACCTACGCCATCCTGAAGCTCTGCAAGCAAGCCGTAATCCATACGGCGATCGAAACGAACCTGGCCTGGCCCTGGTCTGTCGTCGAATCGCTGGCCGACGTGACGGATCTGTTCATGGTGGACATCAAGGTGATGGACGACGGTCAACACCGGGAGTTGACGGGCGTTTCCAACCGGCCGATCCTGGAGAACCTGCGCCGCCTGGATAGGCAAGGCAAACCGTCGATCGTGCGCACGCCGTTGATTGCCGGGCTCAACGATCGGCCTGAGCAGATCGAGAGCATCGCCGACTGGCTTGCCGAATTGACCGGCGTACGGCAGTATGAATTGCTGCCTTACCATCCGCTGGGTACGGGCAAGTACGAGGCCTTGGGGCTGGCCGGACCACCCGAGGACTATTGCAGCCCTTCCCACGAACACCTGCGCGACCTGGTGGCACGGGCCAGCCGTCCGAACCTGGTGGTCAAGGCGGCCGGCGTGCCGGCGGTCTCCGCAAACCACGATGAGGGCCGACCACGCGATCCGGCTTCTTCGAGACAACGGTTTCACGATCCGTTCATTCAGAATGCAGACTCCCATGATGGATAGACTCGACTACGCGGCACGTTTGGAACATCTTCGTGAGAGGAAGCAGGCCCAAACCCAGGCCAAGCTCCGCAAGGCCGGCTTCATGGACGAAGACGACTACGGCCAGGTCCTGCCGCCCGAAGATTTCCAGTGGAAGCCCATGTCCAACCATCCCAACGGTTCGTTCTACGGGCTGGACGGCTGGTCGCGGAACTTCTGCAGCCTGATGGAGAACCATCCGGTCTACGTCGACCCCATGGACGCCCTGGCCGGGCGGTACATGTTCCTGCTGAAACGGATGCGGACTCCGATCTGGCCCCCGGAATACAGTTACTCCCATCTCGAGGCCGACCAGGCGAAGTACGGCATCATTCACGGTATCGGCAACGACGCTCATTTCGCCCCCGATTACCAGATCGGCCTGGAACTGGGCTGGGGCGGATTGCTGGCGAAGGTCCGCCGCTGCCGCCGGCAGCACGGTCCGGAGAAAGCGGCTTTCTTCCAGGCGGAAGAGGACGTGATTCTGGCCATCCAAGGTTGGATTCGCCGCACGGTGGCGGCCGTCGAAAAGGCCGAGGCCGCCGAGACCGATCCCGAGTTGCGGGAGAACCTGCGGCAGATGGCGGAAGCGAACCGCGGGGTTGTTGACGGCCCGCCCCGGACCTTGCGCGAGGCGTGCCAGTGGATCGCCTGGTTCAACATGGTTTCGCGGACCTACAATCGCGACGGCGCGGGCGGGCAGCTCGACGAGTTGCTGCGCCCCTACTACGAACGCGACGTGCGCGAGGGCCGCATCGACGAGGAAGGGACCGTCTTCCTGCTGGCCTGTCTCCTGCTGAACGATCCCCACTACTATCAACTCGGCGGGCCCGACGCCCAAGGCCGCGATCAGACCAGCCACATTTCCTTCCTGATACTGGAAGCGGCTCACCGGCTGAAGTCGACCTGCAACCTGACGATCCGCGTGCACGACGGTCTCGACCCGCTTCTGCTCCAGCGAGGCGTCGAATACCTGCTGGCCGACCGCAAGGCCTGGCCCCGGTTCTCGGGCGACAAGGCCCTCGTCGAGGGATTCATGCGGAACGGCTATCCCGCCGAGCTCGCCCGCCGTCGGATTGCCGTGGGCTGCAACTGGATGGCGCTCCCCGGATTGGAATACACCATGAACGACACGGTGAAGATCAACGTGGCCAAGGTCTTCACCGTGGCCTTCGACGAGATGATCCGGGCCGGCGGCGAGCCTTGCATCGGCGAACTCCGGCAGCGATTCGAGCAGCACCTGGAGCAGGCCGTTCTCTGCACGGCCCGCGGAATCGACGTGCAACTGGACTACCAGCACCTCAACGAGCCCGAACTGATCCTGAACCTGCTCAGTCACGGGCCGATCGAGCGGGGCTTGAACGTGACCAACGGGGGCCTGGACCTGTACAACATGTGCATCGACGGAGCCGGCCTGGCCACCGTGGCCGATTCGTTTGCCGCCCTGGAGTATCGCGTCGAGATGCAGCACGAGATCTCCTGGACGGAGATCGCCGCGCACCTGGCCGGCGACTACCGGGGCGTCGACGGCGCCCGCGTGCGGCTGATGATGCAGGCCAGCCCGCATTACGGCGAGGGGGGATCGCTGGGCGACAGGTGGGCCGTCGAAATCTCCCAGATGTTCACTCGCCTGGTCAAAGCCCGGCCCACGCCCGGCGGGCGCAACATGATCCCGGGGTGGTTCTCGTGGGCCGACACGATTCGATTGGGCAAGCAGATCGTCGCCACCCCGGATGGGCGCCGCGCCGGCGAACCGATCTCGCACGGCGCGAACCCCAGGCCGGGCTTTCGCGCCGACGGCGCCGCCACCGCCATGGTGAAGGCCGTGGCGACCATTCAGCCCGGCTACGGCAATACCGCTCCCATCCAACTGGAAATCGATCCGGGCGTGGGGCAGGGCGACGATGCCGTGCGCAATGTGTGCAGCCTCATTCAAACGCACTTCGCCTTGGGGGGAACACTCTTTAACATCAACGTGGTCGACGCCGACCAGGTGCTCGCGGCGCACAAGGACCCCTCGAAGTTCCCCGACCTGGTCGTTCGCGTTACCGGATTCACCGCGTATTTCGCCAGCCTTTCTCCCGAGTTCCGCCAGTTGATCGTGGACCGTATCGTCCGGGAAAGAGCCGCATAGGGGAGAATCGCGATGGACGCGGACGCCGCCGTGAACAGGCTTCATTCCGCAGCCGGAGGGAACGTCATGAAGATCTAAACAGCAATCGCCTTGGCGGCCGCCGTGACCTGCACCTGCGGCCCGGGTGTCGCGGCTCCGCCCTGCGATCTCCCGCAACACGAAATCGTCGTCGACGGAAATCTCGACGACTGGAGGGGAATCGCCCCGAACGTGATGCGGAACAGGGAGCATCTCCGTGTCGCTACCACGCTGGTCGCAGCGCCGCGGTTCATCCGCCGGCAGAACGACGACGGAACGTGGGGCATTGCCGTTCTGGACGCGGGGCTGGCCTCCGCCCGGCAGGCGAGGCCTCTTCAAGTGGAAATCGGAAGCGACTCCGGCGATTCCGTGGAGAAGTTGAGCGGCGGCTACGCGTCTCTTGTTGAGCAGGAGGGCGGCTGGATCGGCAGCGGTCGCGTGGCCTGGAAAGACGATGTTGCCTTCGATTTCCAGGATCGATGGCGTCTGGACGCGGAGCAGCTCCGCCTGAAACGCACGGTGACCGTTCGCGGCAACGGGGCGGGCGGTTTCATGACGGGGGCGGCACTTCAGGCGACCACGCCCCAGACATGGACTCAGATCAACTGGTTCGTGCCGGGCATGATCTACGGCGGCTTCGACCACCTGTCGGAAAATGCGATCGGCGGGCGCGGCTACTACAAGCCCGGCGATTACACGGTTCGGATTCGCGAGGAACGGATGCCGGCGCCGGTCATGGCGGGACGTTTCTCCGACGGCAGCACTCTGGCGGTTCTCAACCCCGTCCCCAAGGCCGACTCGATTGCCGCCGAGTGCATGAGCGTCTCGCTGGATACGATGATCGACGCACGCTTTGGTTTCGGGGCGATCGGCGCGGAGGAATCCAGGGATCGGATTACGATGGGCTACTGGTTCCCCGGTTCGGAGGGCGAACAGACCTACGCGAACAAGACGGGCAAGGGCTGCATCACGCACCACCAGTGGCGCCGGCGGTTTCATCCCATCAAGTCGGGATTCGAGCAGAGCTACGAGGTGGCATTCCGGTTCGGCCGAACCGAGGGCCCGGCGGATTGTTACACGGAAACCTGGCGGTGGGCCTGGGAAAACCTCCGGCCGCAGGTGAATCCGCAGGACCTGGATGCGTTACGTCAGGCGATAGTCGACGTTCTGGCCGACAATTTCATGGAAGTCGACAACCGCGCGGGGATTCCCGTGGCGCTGTATGCCTTGCCGGACGGCCCCAAGCCGTCGGCTCCCAAGGCCGTTCTAGGCTTCATCGGCAAGGCGTTGGAGAGTGCCGAGTTCATGCTCGCCGAGTCCTATCTGGATGAGACCCGGCGTGGCAGGGAACTCCGCCGCAAGGCGGAGAAGATCATCGACTCGTTCCTGCCGTTCAAGATGGACCCGCCGGAAGACGTGGGTTTCCACCTCCAGACCGGCGAGCCGGCCACGAACCACGACCGGCCCATCTATCTGCGGTGTTTCGGCGACGACCTGAAAGCGCTCGTCCGAGCCTACGAGCGAGAGGAGCAGCATGGACGGGCCCAT
>CAYSCH010000249.1:9069-14000 GCA_964429355.1 uncultured Planctomycetaceae bacterium
GTGCCGCCAATTCTCCGACTGGCTGCTGACGCAACAGCAACCGGCCGGCGGATTCCCCCGGGCGTGGTTGCCGAAGACGGGAGAAGTGTTTTCGGATTCACCCAACTCCAGCTTCAACGCCATCCCGCTGCTCGTGCAGATGAACCGGCACTCGGGGGACCGCAAGTACTTGGATGCGGCGATCCGTGCCGGCGACTTCTGCTGGGGCAACGGCCAGGCCGAGGGGCAGTTCGTCGGCGGAACGATCGACAATCCCGACGTGCTCGACGAAGAAGCTGCCACACTCTCCGTCGAGGCGTACCTGGCGCTCTACGAAGCCACCAAGGATCCCAACTGGCTCGACCGGGCGAAGGTTGCCGCCGACATCGCGGAGACCTGGACATCTGGGACATCCCCATGCCCGCCGACGCCGACGACGGTCAACTCCATTGGAAGCGAGGTGTGCCCACGACCGGGCTTCAGCTCATTGCCTCGGGCCACACTCTGGTCGACGCCTATATGGCCTTCGATGCCGACGAATACGCCCGGCTCTACCGCCTGACGGGCGACGACCACTACCTCGAAGTGGCGTGCATCCTGCTGCACAATACCAAGGCCATGGTGGCCCTGCCCGACCGCCTTTGCGGGCTGCGCGGGCCGGGCTGGCAACAGGAACACTATTCGATTGCCCCGCCGCGCGGCACCGGTCGGCACCAGTTCTGGCTTCCCTGGGTGGCTACCAGCCAGCTCAATGGCGTGTTCGGGTTGATGGAATACGACAAGGAACTGTATGACCGGCTTGCAGCAGTCGGGCCCGCGGCACCGTAGTAGGTCGCACCGCCGCCCGCAAAGTCTTCCCTGCCGGACGAAATTGCCTTTCTGCGCCAGACAGGAGCAGCCTCAAAGGCGGCAGTCTTTACCGGCATTGTGCCAATTGCGCCGACCCTCCAACGCGCACGGTTTTCCAGATAGAGCCCCCATTCTTGTGCCCTGGGGTGTCGCAGAGTCAGAGTATGCTAAAAAACCCCAGTCGTGCTTTTATCCTATCGAGACTGACAGCAGTGTGAGCCGATAGCTCTTGAGGGGCATTTCTCAACAGCATTGTGCTGTCGTCAGCATAGCTCGGGGGGGGACCGATGAAACGGGCAGTTTCGGCCGTTCTGGCCGTCGCACTGGTATTCTTCGCATCTGATGAACAAAGGATACACGCCCAGAGCTTTGGGGTGGATATCCACAATACCATCAACCCGGCAGCCGGCGGGATGGCAGGGACGAGCTCGGCTCGCCCGCAGGACGTGCAGTCGGCCATTTTCGGGAATCCGTCGACCCTGGCCCAGTTTCGCGGCAGCCAGTTCTCGATCGGCGGAGCGTGGTCCGAGCCAACCTTTGACGTGACCCACGATGGCTCTGTCACCGGCGCACTCGGCGGCGGACCCTACTCGGGCAAGTCGTCGGCCCAGGGTTGCCTGTTGCCCACCATCGGCGTGACCCAGGATCTGTCGAGCCTGGGGATACCCGGATCGATCGGCGCGGGGCTGACGACCTTGAGCGGTGTGTCCGAACAACTCACCGGCGAGCCAGGAAGCCTGGGCACCCACACCGAGTTCCTTATCCTCGGGTTCACCCTAGGTGCTGGGCTCGACCTGACCGAACGCCTGGCCTTCGGCGCTTCTTTGACTCTGGGTGACGGTTACGCCGGCGGGGGCTTCGTCCACAACAGCGTGGTGACCCATGACTATGGGTTGCGAGGCACTTTCGGGCTCGACTTCGATCTCACGTCGAACACGACCCTTGCCACCTACTACCAAACCAAGATGCCCTATCGATACGACAATCTTCTGTTGTACGGTGGCACCTTCCTGGACGTGGAAATGGAGCAACCGGACAATATCGGTTTTGGGATCGCCAACACGAGTCTCATGGACGGAGATCTCCTGCTGGCACTGGACGTGATCTACAAGTCGTGGGACAACGGCGCTTACTGGCGTGACCTGTATGAGGACCAGTGGGTCTTCTCGCTCGGAACCCAACTGACTCGCGGCCGCTGGAAATATCGCCTGGGCTACGCCTTCTCCGACAGCCCCATCGATCGGGAACCCGGAGCAACAATCAACGGTGTGCCCCTCGGGGTCCCCATTGTCGAGTACTACCAGGCCACCCAGGCCGGCGTGATTTCGCAGCATCGCCTGACGGGCGGGATCGGGATCGACGACGTGATCCCCCACGTGTCGGTCGATTTGTTTGCGGGCGTCATGCTGCCCGAGTCTGCCGAGTTCGGCACACACACCACCGCAGCGCTCAAGGTGTGGTTCATCGGTGGCGGCGTGACTTGGAAATTCGGCCAACCGTCGCGCAACTGATGATGGACTGACAGTGCATTTCTGGATAGGAAGGTGGCTTTCGCCTGCCGTTTGCGGCAGGATGCCACGATTCCTCCTGGGGACCGCCTCACTTGGGCAGGTCCCCTGCTGCATTCTGGGGCCATGGCCTGCGATCCCCACATTTCCTCCAAGACTCGCCGGAATGCGGCGAATACCGGTTCGGTACCACGCGCCCGGGTCGTGAGCTGGCAAAACCGCCCCACCAACGAGAGGGGTCGCTATTTGGCCCTTTCGGGGCGAAACTACTTGCCTTTGCGGACCGGTTTGGGTTCAACTGAGGTACTCCACTTCACGTTCCGTGTGGTGGCGGAGCGTGCATTCTCGGCGGGGCGGATCGAGATTTCCGCGAATTTCCCTCCGAAGCGTGTGGAAACACTGTCTAGTCACTCCAGGAACCTGGGAGGAATTGCGATGCGTCGACTTTGCGTATTACTGATTCTTGTTCTGCCGCTGACAGCGGCGGTGCCGACATTTGCCGCCGAGAAGAAGAATGCCGCAACGATTGCGGTCTTCTCGCTCGATCGGCCGGTCACCGAAGCTCCGGCAGGTGAGGACCTCCTGTTCGGTTCGGTGGGCAACGAAACCTTCAAGGACCTCGTCACTCGCATGAAGAAGGCAGGCGAAGACGACCAGGTCAAGGCGGTCGTGGTCCTGCCCGGCGAGTCTGGCCTCGGCTATGCCCAGGTCGAGGAGCTGCGCCAGGTCATGGCCGGGCTGCAAAAGGCGGGCAAGCCGATCCACGTGCATGCAGACTCGCTCTCGATGAGAGACTACGTGCTTGTTTCCGGCGCCGACTCGATCAGCGTGGTGCCCGAAGGCATCCTGATGGTTTACGGTCTCCGCGGCGAGGCCCCCTACGTTCGCGGCCTGCTCGACCTGATCGGCGTCACCCCCGATTTCATGACCTGTGGCGACTACAAGAGCGCCGGCGAGATGTTCATGCTCAAGGGACCGAGCAAGCAGGCCGAAGAAATGGACAACTGGTTGCTCGATAGTCTGTTCGAGACGGCCGTCAACTTGATCGCCGAAGGCCGGAAGGTCTCCCCCGAGAAAGCCCGCCAGTGGATCGACGAGGGCCTCTACACGGCCGCCAGAGCGAAAGAGGCCGGGATTATCGATACGGTCCAGTTTCGCCAGGACTTTGTGAGTGATCTGAAGGCCAGGTACGGCAAGGACATCGAGTTCGATCGCAAGTACGGCAAGAAGAAACGCGACGAGGTCGATCTTTCGTCGCCGTTGGGTGTCTTCAAACTTTGGGCCGAGATCCTGCAGGGCCCATCGAAGAAGAAATCGACGAAGACCGCCGTGGCGATCGTCTATGTGGAGGGAGCGATCCTTCCCGGCAAGCCGGAACCGAGTCCGTTCGGCTCCGGCGGCATTGCCTATAGCGAACCGATCCGCAAGGCCCTCGACGAGGCCGCTGCGGACGACTCGATCAAGGCCGTCATCCTCCGCGTGGATTCCCCCGGCGGTTCGGCCACGGCCAGCGAGATCATCCTCGACGCGACGCGACGCGTGAAGGCGAAGAAGCCCCTGGTCGTGTCGATGGGCAATGTGGCGGGGAGTGGCGGATACTATGTAGCCTGTGCCGCAGACACGATCTTTGCCGATACGGCCACGATCACTGCCTCGATCGGCGTGGTCAGCGGGAAGTTTGCCACGACCGAGATGTGGAACAAGATCGGCATCGCCTGGCATACGTACGATCGTGGGGCCAACTCGGGATTGTTCAGCTCCCGTGCGGTTTTTTCCGACGCCGAGCGCAAGCAGATGCGGGCCCTGATGGACGAGATCTACGGCGACTTCAAGGGCCATGTTGTCGCCATCCGCGGCGAACGTCTGAAGAAGGGCATCGACGAGCTGGCTGGAGGCCGGGTGTTCACCGGCAAGCAGGCCCTGGAGTTGGGCCTGGTGGACAAGATCGGCGGTCTGGATGACGCCATTGCCCATATCGCCAAGGAGGCGAAGGTCGACGACTACGAGATCCGCGTGCTGCCCAAGCCCAAGACGTTCCTCGACATGTTGCTGGCCGACCTGGGGACGGAAGAAGACGAAGAGAGCGGCAGGTTATCGCTCTCGTCGGCCTGGGGCCCGAAAGCGGTGTCGTTGTTTCATGCCGCCATGCCTTACCTGGAAGGGCTGGATCCGGAGCGCGTCCGGACGATTGGAGCGGCGTTCCAGCGGCTGAGCTTGATGGAGAAGGAAGGCGTGATCCTGGCGATGCCGCCGTTTGAGATTCGGGATTGAACCCTGGGGGACTCGTGGGTGACACCCGCCGGGTGTCACCCACGACGGTCGCAGCCACATCAAGACCTGAAGTCAGCCTGCGCGACGCCGTCGTATTCGAACGCCACCCTCGGTAATTGGCCGGGGAGGACAATCAGACAGTTGAACTATCCCAATCTCTCCGATCACCGCTTTCACGGGGTACAACCATGTCACTCGTTCCCGATTCAGATTCTCGGTGTCTTTCCGGTAGCCGCCGGATGACTTCACGACCAGCAATGACGCGCCGTGGCTTCCTGGGAACCGCGGCAGCTCTCACCGCCGGCATCCTTGCGCCCAGCCCGG
>CAYSCH010000249.1:14010-14301 GCA_964429355.1 uncultured Planctomycetaceae bacterium
GCACCCAGGGCCGCTTGGCCGCAGGCCCCTGAAACCGCAGACCTCAAGGATTGCCCTTCCACCGACCACTTCTGGTATCGGCTTCAACCACCGGGGCCTTATATCGACTCCCAACGCGACAACAAGGCCTTTGGGTTCGCCGACGGCACCGTCTTCCTGTCCGAAGACAACGGCCGCACTTGGCCTCACCAGGCCGCCTTCCCGGACGTCGACAACATCACCTTCAGCTCCATCCTCAAGAATGGAAACATCCTCTTTGCAACCCGTACCAGACTCTATCTGAGTACCGAT
>CAYSCH010000250.1:0-3548 GCA_964429355.1 uncultured Planctomycetaceae bacterium
CGGGCCCGAGGAACTTGGCATCCATGACGCCGAATTGACCGCCAGCTTCGCCATCCCATTCTTCGGTTCCCCGTCGCCGCTGCTGGTGACGCCCGGGTTCGCTACGAACTGGTGGAACGGCCCTTCGCCCCCGCATCCCCCCAATCCCGAGTTCCCTCCGCGACTCTATGAAGCCTTTCTCGACACCGCCTGGAACCCGCAACCGACGCCGGAGTTCGGCGGCGAGCTCGCATTCCGCATCGGTATCTATTCCGACTTCAACCGTGTCGTGAATGAGAGCATTCGCTACATGGGCAAAGGCTACGCGATCATCTCTCTTTCCCCTGCCATCAAGATCAAGGCGGGAGCCCAATACCTCGACCGGAAGAAGATCAAGCTTCTGCCCGCCGGTGGTGTGATCTGGACACCGAACTCCAATACCCGTTTCGACATCTTGTTTCCCGACCCAAAGCTCTCGTGGCGTCTCCGGCAGGTGGGCAACGTGGATTGGTGGTTCTACGGTCGTGGTGAATACGGCGGTGATTCGTGGACGATCAGCGAGGGAGCTGACGTGATTGAAACAGACTATAACGACTTCCGCGTTGCCGTCGGCCTGGAATTCGACGATCACAGCCGCTGGAAGGGGCACTGGGAGGTCGGCTGCGCCTTCGAGCGCGAGATCTATCAGCTCGGCGAGGTCCAGATGAAGCCGAACGCTACGGTTTTTGTCGGTGCCGGACTGGCCTATTGAGGATTCAGTTCTGTTCTACCGGACCCGAAAAAATCAAACCTGAAATCCGACATCCGAAATTCCAGACAAACTCCAATCCCGAAGTACGAAGGTCCCAAACCCGCAGTGTCGGATCATCAAGCAATGTCATCCAGAGGCGGGGGGGCGATAGGGCGTTTGGCTCCCTGGTTGCCGGTGATTCTTGGAGCATGGCTGTCACTTCTCGGCCATGCAGCCGCGCAGACCGATGTCGTTCCGCTGCCTCCGGTCAGTTCCACGTTTGACAGATTTCCCGGCCGCGTGGTTTCCCACCCCGACAGCACGTCCGAGTTGCCTCAGCCCTTTTTCGAATCGCCCCAGTTCGGGCAACGCTACCGCCCCCTTCACCAATCGATCCTGCCGAATGAGGCGATTTCCGAATCGAGCCTCAGTGACCCTGAGGGCTCCCAGTTGCTGGCTCCTCAGAAGAATCCTGATCTGCCGCCGGATGCCCGCAACGGCTGTTTTCAAAAGCTGATCTTCACGTCCGCCTATCTCGACTCCGGTGATTCCCACGGGCTGGGCATCACCGAGATGGACCTCCGTACGATTCTCGCGCTGCCGATCCCCTCGCGAAAAGCCCCGCTGTTGATCACTCCCGGCTTCGGAACCTACTTTCTGAACTGGCAGCACTCTCCCGATCTCCCCTCCCAGCTCTACGATGCCTACGTCCAGTTCCGCTGGATGTGCCGCTGGAATCCCGTCCTGGCGACGGACTTCGCGATTACGCCCGGTGTTTACAGCGACTTCCAGCAGGGTTCCGACGAAGCCATCCGCCTGCCTGGTCACGGTGCCGTTCTGTGGACGTGGACACCCCAGTGGCAAGCTCTCCTCGGATGCGCCTATCTCGACCGGCTCGAAAACGACATCCTCCCGATCGGCGGCCTGATCTGGAAGCCGAATGAAGACATCAAGTACGAGATGGTCTTTCCCCAGCCCAAGCTGGCTCATCGCATCCGATGGTTCGGTGTCAACACAGAAGAGGACCAGGACTGGCTCTACCTGGCCGGCGAGTTCGGTGGCAGTACCTGGGCCATCCGCCGCGCCGATGACAGCACCGACCGCATGGACTACCGCGATTGGCGGCTCCTCCTTGGGCTGGAGCACAAGGCGATCGGGCGACTCGACTACCGCTTCGAACTCGGCTACGTCTTCAACCGGCGGTTTCTCTACGATTCAAGCGATATCGAATATGAGCCGGAGGATACCTTCATGGTACGGGTGGGAGCGGTGTATTGAGGGTGACGGCAGTCCTGCAGGACGTCAGCCGGCAGGCCCGACCGAAAGACAAAAGACAACGGCGCATCATCCAGCGGCGCGCTCCCACGTCATATTGCCCAACCAGATCGCCAACGGAAAGCCGGCGAGCAGCGTGGCAATCACCCAAAAGAGCAATGACCATATACCCGCGCCGAACAGCACGCGAGGGACAATGCCGACGGGTTGGCCAGCCTTCACCTGCTGGCGGATCGTGTCCGCCGTGGCAAGCAACAAGCCGGCCAAAGTCATGATCGCCGGCACCCCGACGAGGGTGGCAATCATTTCGGGTGCCGACATCTTGGCTCCAGCTTCCCAGAGCACACTGAAGGCTATGACAAAGCCGCACCCGAAAGCACCCCCGACTCTCATCCACCACCGCGGGTCCGACTCAAACAACCTGACACAATATTGGAACAGTCGTTTCATGTTGCGACAAACCGACAGTCGTTCATTTACCGTCAAGTCGTGGTTGTACCTGATTCACCCCTCTGCACCGATTAGCCATGACAGGCAATCGTCCGCGACGCTGGCAAATCGAATAGCTCGGACGGCCGGTACGATGATACAATCGTAAAGCATGGTTCTTGTGCCTCCCGGCACCCATCGGAAGTCATCTCACATCATGATCCTACACCTTGGCAATCTCGAAAGGCAAGCTGGATCCTTACGTGCTTGGGCTCCAGTGGCGTGTGAATGGAGAGCGATCAAGACCTCTGCCACGTCCCCACCCGGGAGCTTTGGGACGCGCCAACCGAATCCTTGAGTCTAATCGCAGAGCGAAGAAAGCCCATGCCCGGAACGAAGGGCGGCTATCGGCGGGCGAGTGCCCTCTGCATCGCCGTACCCATGTCCGCCGGGCTTTCGGCCACGACAATCCCCGCCGCCTCGAGGGCCGCAACTTTGTCGGCCGCGGTTCCCTTCCCACCCGAGATGATCGCCCCGGCGTGTCCCATTCGCTTGCCTGGGGGCGCTGTCCGCCCGGCAATGAAGGCAGCCACGGGCTTGCTGAAGTGCTCGGCTATGTAGGCAGCAGCCTCCTCTTCCGCCGTTCCGCCGATCTCGCCCATCATCAGCACGCCTTCCGTGGCCGGATCGCCTCCAAAAAGCTCCAGCAGGTCGATGAAGGAACTTCCCACGATCGGATCACCCCCCAATCCGACGCACGTCGATTGGCCCAGCCCCAGGCTGGTCAACTGCCAGACGGCTTCGTAGGTGAGCGTTCCCGAGCGGCTGATGACCCCGATCGGGCCACTCTTGTGGATGTAGCCCGGCATGATGCCGATCTTGCACGCCTCGGGAGTGATCACTCCTGGGCAGTTCGGACCGATCAGTCGCGATTGGCTGGTGGCCAGAACGGCGGCCACACGGACCATGTCGAGAACCGGCACGCCTTCCGTGATCGCCACGATCGTGCTGATACCGCTGTCGGCCGCTTCGAGAATGGCGTCGGCCGTGAAGGCCGGTGGAACGAAGATCATCGTTGCGTCGGCACCGGTCTTCTCGACGGCCTCCGATACCGTATCGAAAACGGGAATACCCT
>CAYSCH010000250.1:3558-14282 GCA_964429355.1 uncultured Planctomycetaceae bacterium
GCCCTTGCCGGGGGTGACGCCGCCGACAATCTGCGTGCCGTACTGGAGGCAGTGCCTGGTGTGAAAATGGCCCGCGTTGCCGGTTATCCCCTGGCACAGAACGCGAGTCTCTCGGCTGACTAGAATGCTCATCGTGGTTTCCGGTCTTTTTCAGCCCCTACGCCATTGCCGCAGCCACGACCTTCTTGGCGGCATCGGTGAGGCCTTCGGCGTTGATGATGTCGACATTGCTCTCGGCAAGAATGCGGCGGCCGTCCTGAACCTCCGTGCCCTCCAGCCGGACCACCAGCGGCACGTTGAAACCAACCGATTTGTACGCGGCAAGGATCGCTTCGGCGATCGTGGTGCAACGCATGATACCGCCGAAGATATTGACCAGCACCGCCTTCACGTTGCCGTCCGACAACAGGATGCGGAAGGCCTCAGTCACCTGGTGGACGTTTGCCCCTCCGCCGACGTCGAGAAAATTGGCCGGCTGGCCGCCGTGAAGCTTGATCAGGTCCATGGTGCTCATGGCCAGTCCGGCGCCGTTGACGAGGCAACCGATGTTGCCGTCGAGCTTCACATAGCTCAGCCCTTCTTCGCCTGCTCGCACCTCCGCCGGCTGTTCTTCCGATAGATCCCGCAGCGCGGCAAGCTCTCCATGCCGAAACAGGGCGTTGTCGTCGAAGTTCATCTTGGCGTCGAGCGCCACCAGGTCGCCACTGCCCGTTACGACCAGCGGATTGACCTCAACCAGGCTGCAGTCGTTGTCGACGAACACCCGGCACAGGGACCGCATGAAGCGATCGGCAGCACGGACGCTCGCTCCGGGTAGCTGCAGTTTTTGTGCCAGCTTGCGGGCCTGATACGGCATCAATCCCACGCTCGGCTCAAACGATTCATGAAAGATCAGGTGGGGAGCTTCGGCCGCCACCTTCTCGATATCCATCCCCCCCTGGCTCGATGCCATCAGCACCGGGCGAGCCGCGCCCCGGTCGACAACGATTCCCAGGTAGAGCTCACGGGCTATGTCGCAGCCTTCCTCCACGAGCACCCGCCGAACCACCTGACCGCCGGGGCCGGTCTGCACCGTGACCAGCGTGTGGCCCAGCAGGTTGCCGGCTGCGTCGGCTGCTTCCTGTGTCGAGCGGACCACCTGTACGCCGTGCTGCTCCGGATGCTCCTGGATTGTGCCTTTGCCCCGTCCCCCGGCATGTATCTGGGCTTTGACGATGGCCACTCGGCTGCCAAGTTCGGAGAATGCGTTCGCGGCGGCCCGCGGAGTGTCGGCAACGATCCCCCGCGGCACCTTGACGCCCGACTCCTGAAAGATCTTCTTTGCCTGGTATTCGTGGATCTTCATTGAGTCCCGATCATCGTCTTCAATTGCGTCCAGGTCCGGGTGTTCGCCACGTCGTCTTTCGTCAGCCCGCCCCTTCTCGCCTGCAATACGCCGTATCGAAGCGCACTAAATCCGTTCATGATATGCGCGTCGGTCGAGATGACAACAGGAACGCCGTGGAGTTTGGCCGCCGCGCAGGCCACGTCGTCCAGGTCGAGTCGTTTGGGGTGGGCGTTCAGTTCGAGCATCTTGCCATGGTCGGCAGCCGCCTGGAATACGGCTTCCATGTCGATCTCGTAAGGCTTGCGGCGGTTGATGAGCCGCCCGGTGGGATGCCCGATGGCACACACGTGCGGGTTCTCCAGGGCTTCCACGACTCGCTGGGTGATTCGCTCCCGCGACTGATTTTGCCCGTAGTGGACACTTGCCACAATCCAATCTCCCTGGGCCAGAACTCCGTCGTCCAGGTCCAGGCCGCCGCCTTCCAGGATGTCGACCTCAACCCCCTTCAGCAGCCGGAATCCCTTGAGCGTTTCGTTGATCCGATCGATTTCTTCCCACTGGCGGAGCAATTCATCTTCGGCCAGTCCCCCGGCCATCGCCACCCGCTTGGAGTGATCCGTGATCGCCAGATACGAATGACCGAGCGCCTTGGCCGCATGGGCCATTTCCTCGATCGTGGCCATTCCGTCCGACCAGGTTGTGTGGCAATGGAGGTCGCCTCGAAGGTCCTCCAGCCGGATCAACTCGGGAAGTTCCCCCTTGGCCGCCCAGTCGAACTCCTGGCGGGCCTCCCGCAATTCCGGAGGAAAATGCGGTAGATCCAGGGCCGCATAGACGCCGGCCTCGTCCTCGCCGGCAATCCGCTCTTCACCTCGAAATACGCCGTATTCGTTGATCTTGAGTCCTCGGCCCTTCGCCATCCCGCGGAGAACCACGTTGTGCGCCTGGGAGCCCGTAAAGTACTGCATGGCCGCCCCGAATGACTCGCCAGGCACGACCCGCAAGTCCACCTGAATGCCCGCCTCCAACCGCACCGACATCTTCGTGTCGCCGCGGAGCAGGGTCTTGGCGATCCCAGGGAAGGTGCCAAAATGGTCCATTACGGCCGCCGCATCGCCGCCCAGGGCCAGGAAATCCAGGTCGCCGACGGTCTCCTTCCCTCGCCGATAGCTCCCGGCTGCTTCGATCCGCTCCACCGCCGGGCACACTCGAAAGTGGGCCAGCAGTTCCTGAACGATTTTGTCGGCAACGGCCCAGTAAGTTCGCTTCTCCGCCTCGCTGGCGATGTCGAGGTTCTCGAGAATCGCCCTTTCCGTCTTCTCCGCAAAACCCTTCAATGCCCGGACCTGACCTGTCTCGCAGGCCACCCGAAGCTGGTCGAGTGTGTGGATCCCCAGCTCACGGTAGAGAGCCGCCGCTTTCTTCGGCCCCAACCCCGGCACACGCAGCAAGGCCAGTACGCTCTCCGGAATCTCCTCGAGCAATTCGTCCAGGACCGCCATCGATCCGGTCTTCACCAGGTCGGCCACCTTCTGGGCCAGATCCTTGCCGATCCCCTGAATATCCGTCAACTCACGACCGGAGCCGCTCAGGAGGGACTCAACCGGTTCGGCCAGATCGTTGATCGCCCGGGCACCGTTTCGATAAGCCCGAATCCGAAACGGATTGGCGCCCTGGAACTCCAGCAAGTCGGCCACCTGTTCCAGCCGTGCGGCAATCTCGGCGTTGGTCATTCCCGCCTCCGTTCTCATCTACATGTGCAACTCAACCACGTCCTGATCGTGAAGGACATAATCTCCCTTGACGACGGTACCGTCGTGAACGGCCGATCCCCAGACCCGCGCAAACTTGAGTCCCTCGACGTAGTCCTTGTGGACCTGGCCGGCCAGGTCGGTCAGGCAACTGCCGCGGCGGATCGTGAACGGTCGGTCGCGGTCGGCCTCCTTGGCCGACGGCAGTTTCGTGTAAACTCGCACCACATCCATGGCCTGATAAATCGCATCACGCAACGGCTCCAGCCCCGTTCCCTCCTGAGCCGAGATCACGAACTCTTCGAACTCCAGTGGGCAGAGCTCGTGAAAGAGCTCGAGTCGATCCTTGGCCTCGGCCAGGTCGATCTTGTTGGGCACGAGATACGTTCGCGTGTAGGAAAGGCCCACGTCCTCTTCGCTCAGGCAGGTCTGTGTGCCAAGCCGCGTCTTGGTGTCTCCAAGGCGATCGAGAACATCCTGGCATTGCTCGATCCCCGAATCGGCGCCCAGATCGACCATCAGCAGCACCAGCTCCGCCCCGCGGATGAGCCCATACATGTACGATTCAAGATAGTCGGACGTGATCGGGGGCGTGTCGACCAGTTGGACCGTCACGTCCTGCCAGGGCATCATCCCGGGCAGGGGCTGATGGGTCGTGAAGGGATAGGACGCCACCTCGGGAGTAGCCCGAGTCAAACTGGCCAGGAGCTGGCTCTTTCCGGCGTTCGGACCGCCAATAACCACGGCCGTCCCTGCCCCCTGTCGAGGGATCCGCACTCCGCGACCCTTCTTGCCCGCCTTACCAGAGGCGTCGGTCTCTTTCCTGGCTTTGGCAATCTTTTGTTTGAGTTGGGCCTGAAGGTGGTCGGTGCCTTTGTGTTTGGGAATCTCACGAAGCATCGCCTGGAGACAGGCGAGCTCTTCTTCAGGGGTGCTCGCTTGGCGGTACTCCTGTTCCGCCTTGAGATATTGCGGAGTGAGATTGGCAGGCATGGCGTCGTGGAAACAGACTCGAGGGAAGCCCTGGTAGGTACCAAGAAGTCTACCGAAAGGAGCCCCGTTCGCCTAGCATCGTCGTCAGCGGAGAGAGCTGCTCCGAGTCCGGAGTCAACACGATGTCGACGTATCGGTCGCCGCGCTGGAGTACCGGCTTCAGCCGGTCTCCGTCCTTCCCCTCGCTCGTTGACAGCCGCGTGGGTTCGCCCCGCGCTGGTTGGAGTACAGGCTTCGGCCATCTGTCCGCCCTCCCCCCGTATCTGCCCTGCGCTTTTCGGCTGCGCCCGGATCTTGCGGGTGAGTTTTTTCCGCCTTCCTCCAGCGCTTTGCGGCAATTTCTTCCCGAAATCACGCAAGGCGACACGGCCTTGCCGCCATCGGCTCCGGGGGCTGTATCGGCCTGGCCGCCCTGCTACAATATCGGCAAAGCCCCCCTTTCGGCAGTCGAAGACTGCCTTCTGAAATCGCTTCTGTGAGGAAGAACCATGTCTGGCCCCAAGATCCGACTCCCCTTGTCTCTCACCATCTTCTTCTTGATCGCTCTGGCTGCGATCGGCCCAATCGCACGGGCCGACGTCAGACTGCCTGCGATCATCGGCGACAACATGGCTCTCCAACGAGCAATCGACGTGCCGGTCTGGGGATGGGCCGATCCGGGCGAAGAGGTGACTGTCACACTCGGTGCCCAGTCGAAGTCCGCTACCGCCGATAATGACGGCAAGTGGATGGTGCGGCTTGATTCCATGCAGGAAGGCGGCCCGGTCAGCATGACCGTCCGTGGCAAGAATACGATCACCCTCGAGAACATCCTCATCGGCGAGGTCTGGGTCTGCTCCGGTCAGTCGAACATGGGCTTCACCGTGAAGAGCGCCATCGACGCCGAGAAAGAAATCGCGTCGGCCAATTATCCCGAAATCCGCCTGTTCTCGGTGCCCCTCCTGGGAACCCAGGAGCCCCAGTATGACTGCAACGGCAAGTGGGTTGTCTGCAGCCCCGAAACGGTCGCCAATTTCACGGCCGTCGGTGACTCGGCCAGGCGCGAGATCTACAACAATATCAAGGTGCCCGTCGGCCTGATCAACACCTCCTGGGGCGGTTCGTCCTGCGAGGCCTGGGTCCGCCGCGACGTGCTTGAAGCCGACCCTGCCTATACTTCGCTCCTGGCCGATTTCGATAAGCGATGCGCCGAGTTTGATCCCGAGGCCGCCAAGGCCGCTTTTGAAGAACAACGTGCAGCCTGGAAGGTCCGCGCGGAGAAGGCCAAGGCCGACGGCCAGCCGGCTCCACCGGCCCCCCGGGCTCCCCAGGATCCTCGAACAGGACAACACCGTCCGGCGAACCTCTACAACGGCATGATCTTGCCGATCCTCCCCTACGCGATTCGCGGTGCCATCTGGTACCAGGGCGAAAGCAATGCCGGGCGGGCCTACGAATACCGCCACCTGTTCCCCAAGATGATCAATAACTGGCGGCAGGACTGGAAGCAGGGCGACTTTCCCTTCTACTTCGTGCAACTGGCCAACTTCATGCAGGTTCGCCCCGAACCGGGCGACAGCGCCTGGGCTGAACTGCGTGAAGCCCAGTCCATGACCCTCTCGCTGCCCAACACCGGCCAAGCGGTGATCATCGACATCGGGGAAGCCGACGACATCCACCCGCGAAACAAACAGGACGTGGGCAAGCGGCTGGCGCTCTGGGCGCTGGCAAAAGACTACGGCCAGGATCTGGTTTACAGCAGCCCCATGTATAAGAGCATGGAGAAGGTCGGCAACAAGATCGTCCTCAGCTTCGATCATGTCGGCGGCGGGCTGATGGCCAAGGGCGGCGAGCCGCTCAAGGGGTTCTCCATCGCCGGTGAGGATAAGAAGTTCGTTTGGGCCGATGCCAAGATCGATGGCGACAAAGTCGTTGTCAGCAGCCCAGTTGTGGCCGAGCCTGTCGCGGTTCGCTATGCTTGGGGCGATAACCCGATCTGCAACCTTTTCAGCAAGGAAGGCCTCCCGGCCTCCCCCTTCCGCACGGACGAGTGGCCCGGAGTGACCGCTCCCAAGTAATCACCAGCGACCGGCCCGGCCGCTGAAAGCTGGAGTCCAGGCTTCAGCCTGTCGGTGGAATCCGCGCCGCTGGAGTCCGGCCTTCAGCCGCCTTCAGCCTGTGGATGAACAAGGCGACAGGGTCTCCCTTGCCGGAGACGGAAATTTCGAAAAACCCGCCTTCGGAATTGCGCAAACCGTGAAAGGACAGACGCGATGAAGACGACACGACGAGCTTTTCTTGCCGCGGCCGGGACTGCGGCCGGTGCCCTGGTTCTGCCAAGACGGTCGTACGGACTGAGCGACGGACCGCTGAAGCTCGGCGTGATCGGGGTCGGCTGGTACGGCATGGTCGACGCCAAGGCCGCGTTGGGGGTCGGAGGCGTTGAAATCGTTGCCGTGTGCGACGTCGACAGCGAGCATCTGAAATCGGCAGCAGACGAGATCGAGAAGCTTCAACGATCCCGTCCGAGGCAGATCAAAGACTACCAGGAATTGCTCGAACTGCCTGGGCTCAATGCAGTGATTATCGCCACGCCCCCCCAATGGCACGCGTTGCCGTTCATCGCGGCCGTCGAGAAGGGGCTCCACGTCTACTGCGAAAAGCCGGTTGCCTACGATATCTGCGAAGGCCGGGCCATGGTCGATGCAGCCAAGACGAGCAAGTCGATCGTCGAGTTCGGCTTCCAGCGGCGGCAGAGTCTGGCCCTCAAGGAGGTGAGTGACTTCATCAAGAAGGGCGGAATCGGAAAGCTCGTTCAGGTCGACGCCCAGATCCACTACCAGGCCGGCACGGGCGACACCACGCCCCAGGATCCGCCCCCGTCCCTCGACTGGGAGCAGTGGACCGGCCCGGCACCGCTCCTGCCTTATTGTCCGCAGATCGGCCACAAAAGCTGGCGTCTGGAAAAGACGACCGGGCACGGGCACCTGGTTGACTGGGGCATCCACCTGATCGACGCCACGCGGATGGTCCTGGATCTGCCCATGCCGAAACGAGTGACTGCCGATGGCGGCCTCTACTACCTCAAGGGCAAGATCACCACGCCCGACACCCTGACCGCCCATTTCGAATTCGACGATCTGCCTGTCGTCTGGCGCCATCGGCTTTGGGGTGCGGCCGAGTATGCCCCCGAGACCGACAATGGCATCTTCTTCTATGGCGATGAAGCCACCGTATTTGCATCGGATCGTACCTGGACCGTTATCCCGAAGGGCAAGAATAGCGAGCGCCAGCAGCACGAAACGCCGGCCGATCTGGGTGCCCTTCACATGGCCAATTTCCTCGACGCCGTCCGAACCGGCGCCAAGATCGACTGCCCGATCGAAGAGGCTGCCCGGTCCACCGCCATGGTCCAACTGGCCATGATCGCCTACGAAACCCAGTCGGTCGTCCAATGGGACCAAACCGCTGCAGAGATCGTCGGCAACCCGGAAGCAGCCGCCCTGCTCAAACGCGAGTACCGCGCGCCCTACAAGCATCCGTACCCCTACAAGAAGGCCAACGGCTGATGGTGGGTTCCTCGTTGCCGGATCGGACTCTGAGTTGGTGCGTCGCGAGGCAGTCGGGGTCCTGTGCGGCGCCGGAGACCCACTGACCAGTGCCTCTGGGAATCGATTCATGGACCAGTGGGATGTGGCCATCATCGGGGGAGGCCCTGCCGGGCTGATGGCGGCCTGGCGCGCGGCGACGCGGGGGCTTTCTACCCTCGTTCTGGAAAAGAACCGCAAGGCCGGCGTCAAGATCCTCATTTCCGGCGGCGGCCACTGCAACCTCACCCATGCCACCGACGCCCGCGGGATCGTCAAGTCCTTCGGCGTCCAGGGACGGTTCCTCCACTCGGCGCTGGCGGTATTCAGCCCCCAACAACTGGTCGAACTCATGGAGTCGCAAGGCGTTCCCACGACCGTTCTGCCGAGCGGCAAGATCCTGCCGGCCAGCGGCCGAGCCACCGATGTGCTCGCCGCCCTCACACGCCGCGTCCGACAAAGCGGCGCCGTCGTGGCCACCGAAGAACCGCTGGACGACCTTCTGACAGACCCGACGGGCTTTCGACTGGTCACGTCCCAACGGACGATCGCGGCAAGGAAGGTCGTACTGGCCACCGGCGGTTGCTCCTATCCCAAATGTGGCACTACCGGCGACGGCTACCGTTGGGCCGCCGCGCTGGGCCATGCGATCGTTCCGCCCCGGCCCGCGCTCGTGCCGATCGTCACGGAGGCCGACTGGGTCAGGCAACTCAAAGGGATTACGATTCCTGATGTCCTGCTGCGCGTGCTGGAACCGGCCGATCGGGCTGGCCACAACACCCCCAAGCCCGGTCGACGCAAACCGTTGGCCGAAGGCCGAGGATCGCTGCTGTTCGCCCATTTCGGCCTGACCGGGCCGGTTGCCCTCGACGTGAGTCGCGCCGTCGGCACGGGCTCGCAAGGCAAGTTTCCGGATCTCGAGTGCGACTTCCTGCCCGATGTTAAAGAACCCCAACTTGCAGAGATCCTGGCCGACGCCACCGGCCAATCCGGGCGACGCCTGGCGGCTGCCTTGCTGGAACCGTGGCTTCCTCACCGCCTGGCGGAAGCCCTCGTCGTCCAGGCTCAAATCCCAGCCGACCGGCGATTGTCGGAACTGACGCGGCCCGAACGAGCGCGGCTTGTGCAGGCCGTCAAGCGAATGTTGATTCCCACCGCCGGCACCCTCGGTTTTGCCAAGGCCGAAGTCACCGCCGGGGGAGTTGCCTTGGACGAAGTCGATTCCCGCACCATGGAGAGTAAACGCGTACCCGGACTATTCATCGCCGGCGAGGTGCTCGATCTGGACGGGCTCATCGGCGGCTACAATCTTCAGGGCGCCTTCAGCACCGGCTACCTCGCCGGGGAGTGTGTTTAGAACCGCTAACAGAACCACCGGCTGTGCATATCGATGCCTGTGGGAAACTCGTACGTTCTGTGAGGACTTCTTAATGTCAACCTGTCTGCATGAACCTCCTCGAACCTGCCTGACGATCATCGGTCTCGTTTGCCTGCTCACCGTGGTGGCCAGCGGCGCCGAAGAGGCCCGGCCGGCAGCCCCCGCAGCATCGGCCGAACGGACCCAGTTCGAAAAGGCCATCCGTACGGTGGAACCCAGTCTTGCCGGGTCTCCCGACCATCTCGCCGTCTATCTCCGGCTCTTCCAGAGGGAATACATCAATGACCTCCGGCTCTTTCCCTGCCGCATCGAGGCGGCCAGTGGCACCGGCGGCACCATCGCACTGGCTGGCTTCGTCGGGTTCGATGAGAACCGGGCGGCCGCACAGAAGCTGTTCGAATACCTTGGATTCGACAAGGTCGATAACCGGATCGAAGTGCTCCCGTCACCGCAGCTTGGCGACAAGCGGTTCGGCTTGATTCGCGTGACACACAGCTTCAGCTACGACCAGCCGGCGGGAAACCGGGAAGTCGTCACCGATTGTCTTCTGGGCACGCCTGTGTATCTGCTCAAGGAGGCTGCCGACGGATACTTCCTCTGCCATGCCATGGAGGGCTACGTCGGGTACGTCCATGGGCAAGATCTCCGCCGCCTGGA
Organism: uncultured Planctomycetaceae bacterium; assembly: GCA_964429355.1. Classification (GTDB taxonomy): domain Bacteria; phylum Planctomycetota; class Planctomycetia; order Pirellulales; family Thermoguttaceae; genus JAAYAY01. The sequence goes on from CAYSCH010000250.1 coordinate 13,231, forward strand.
TGCGGCAGAGTTCACCCGGCACCAGTCGGGTCCTCACGTCCGCCTGCTGCACAACCAGTCCTCCGAGAGCGGTCTTGTCCTCCCCATGGGCGCCCGTTTGAAACATCTCAAACGTCAGCAGGACCAGGTCCTCGTCGCTCTGCCCGATGGCGGCGAGGCAACCATTCCCGCCGATTCCTGCCGTGTTGACGACGGCGAGCAGGCCGGGCGGATCCAGCGCATCATCGCGGCAGCGGAGAGAATGCTCGGCACGCCCTACGTCTGGGGCGGGAACACCAGCGAGGGAATCGACTGCTCCGGCCTGGTCCAGACGGCCTTTGCCACCGAGGGGATCACGCTCGCCCGCGACGCCAGTCAACAGGCCCTCGCCGGCCGGCTCGTCGCCACCCGTTGGCACCGCGATGGACTCCGCCGCGGCGATACCCTCTACTTCCTCAGCCAGTACGGAAAAATCTCCCACACGGCCCTCTATCTGGGCGATGGTCGCTTCATCGAATCCGTTCGACCGGTCGTGCGGTATTCGAGCTTCGATCCGGCAAGTGCCGAATACAGTCAACGCGCGGACACAACGTTTTGCTTCGCCAAGCGACTCCTCGAGTAACCCTCAATGGCCTGGCGCGATTCGCAGAAGGGCAGTTGTCCTGAAGATAGCCGCGTGGGCTTGCCTCGCACTTAATTCTCCTCACCACGGACACGCCACCACACGTGATAGCCGCGTGGGCTTGCCCCGCGCTTGGTTCCTCTCACCGAAACAGGACTCAAGCGAATCGCCACCGCGGTACCCAGTGCGCGTTACTTCCCCAATTCCACAATCCGAAAATCATCGAACCGGATCCAATGTTCGCCGTCGGCCGGGCCGTTGTAACACTGGAGGCTGATCGCATCGTCGCCGGGAGGTGGGAGTTCGCCTTCGGCGGTTGTCTGGAACTCGCCCTTGAGGTCCTCGCGAAACTGGGCGGTCCACTTTTGTCCCTCGACCATAAGTCGCAACTGGACGGTCTTGTTCGGAGCCGGCTTGCGACCGGGAATGATCCACAGCTCCCCGTCGATCC
>CAYSCH010000251.1:0-3800 GCA_964429355.1 uncultured Planctomycetaceae bacterium
TCGGGAGTCAGGGTCATTTGTCATTTGTCAGTGGCCAGTTGTTGGGAGTCGGGGGACGTCAGGGGACGAAAAACGGGCCCGTCGCGGGAATTTGTGTTCCGGCGGCGGGCCCTTGGGATACGCGACGGAGCGGCGGGAGGCCGCGGGGTCGGGCTCGTGGGATACCCAGACGTCGAGGGTCAGTATACACGATTTGAAGACATTTGTACAGTATTATTTTGGCCACCCCGCTGGCAGGGGGAGGTGGCGGAGGGAAGCAAGAGATCTAGCGGGTGGCGGGTGGTCGTTGCCAAGCCGGTGCGACTAGATCGCGTCGACGTCGCCAGCGGTTCGCGTCGCCCTGGGAGAATCGTTTGGTCTGGAACCGGGCGCCGATTGCGAAAGGAAGATGGTCGCCCTGCGGCGGATCGGGTTTCACCAGGTGCTGGACACGACGTTTGCCGCCGACATGACCGTGGTGGAGGAAGCCAACGAGCTCATGCAGCGGCTGGACGGCAAGGACTCGTCGAAACCGGCTCTCCCGCAGTTCACGAGCTGTTGTCCGGCCTGGGTGAGTTTTGCGGAGACATTCTATCCGGCACAGAGTTCCGAATCGGCGAAGAAGATTGCGATCTCTCGGGCGGCGGAGGATGGGCCGTCTGAAGCGTGAACCAGATTCATTTGGTTGCTTGTGCTGAAATCCCCGCGAATGGTGCCTGCAGGCGCCTCCAGCCCGTTGGTGGGCCCCACCAACTTGCGAATGACCTGAATTGCCTCAGGCCCCTCGACGACCATGGCAACCACGGGTGCGCTGGTAATATAGGCCTCGAGCCCGGGATAGAAGGCCTTCTCCACGTGCTCCGCATAATGGCGACGGGCCAGGTCGGGGGTAATGACCATGAGCTTCATGGCGACGATGGTCAGCCCTTTATCCTCGAACCGCGAAATCACACGTCCCAACAATCGCCGCTGAACACAATCGGGCTTCAGCAACACGAGCGATCTCTCAAGCATGGTGGATCTCCATTCACTTTTCTTGCAGCCAAACCCAATCGCCGGAATCACGATCCCCCCCGGAGAAGTAACATCCTGGATCGCAGCCGCCGCTGGCACGGCCGATGGCTCCTGAAGAGGGGGAAATTGTAGGCCATTCTCGCGGCATGTTCAAGATTGGCGATCGATCGCCGGAAAGGGGGGGACCATAGTGCCGAACTGCAAGACTCATCAAATATGCGGATTGTGCCGATGTTTTGGATAGGCGCGGTAATCCGATTCTGCGCGATTGTACGGACCCAGAAGCAACGGATCGCGATCACGCCAACGAGGCTCGGCCGAGACCCAACTTTCTTGCTGTCCCAGGCAAGAATTCGGACCGAGCTCCGGCGTTGGATGATGGCGAAAGTCCGGCCGATACGCCCAGGAGGGGCGACATGAGACATCTGGCGAAACGCCGTCAGGCTGCGGGCCCCGCTTCCCGCACGAACCGACTCCGTAAGCTATTGCGAGTCTTGAGCCTTCTGGCCATCGGCACCGTGGCGAGGGCTGAAGAGATGTGCCCGAAGCCGTGGCTCTCTGCCGAACCGGTTGCGTCGCAGAACGTGTGGCGACTGCCGCCCGAGTCCACACTCAGCAATGAACTGTTCGCGGCACCGTCGAGCAACTCGCTACCCCGCTATGGTATGCTTCACGAGACGTTCTCCGACCCCGCAGTCAAGCCGGCCGGTTACTTTGATGGCGACTGGCTGCATCCTTTCGGGGAGGCAGGCCCGGCTGCGGAGGAAGCCTGGACCCATCAGGTGTTGCCGGACGGACTGATTTACCGCTCCTATCTGGCCGGCGTGAAAGAGTCCCGGTTTGCCGGACAGTGGGTCCACGATGTCGACCTGGGATGGATGTGGGATATCACGCTCGGCGGACGGGTGGGAATTCTCCGTTATGGAACGACGAGCAGCGTGCAGCCGGAAGGATGGCAACTCGACCTGGAGGGGGCCGGAATGCCCCGTCTGGATCTCGAGCACGACAGCCGCGACCTGATCGCGTCCGACTTTCGCTTCGGGATCCCGCTGACCTACGGGCGAGGAACCTACCAGATGAAGACCGCTTATTATCATCTGAGTTCCCATCTCGGTGATGAATATATGGTGCGGTACAGCACCCTCGAGCGGCGCAACTACTCACGGGACGTATTGGTCTGGGGCCATTCCCTGTTCCTGACGCCAGATATCCGGCTCTACGGAGAGGCCGGCTGGGCCTTTGCCTGCGACGGTGGAAGTGAGCCGTGGGAGTTCCAGCTTGGGATCGACTACTCCCCCGCAGAATTCAGCGGGCAGCGAGGTTCGCCTTTCTTTGCCATCAACGGACACCTTCGCCAGGAATTCGACTTTGGCGGAAACATCGTTGTTCAGACCGGCTGGCAATGGCGAGGGTACTCAGGCCACCTGTTTCGTATCGGAATCCACTACTTTCAGGGTATGAGCGACCAGTGGGAGTTCTTCGACCAATTCGAAGACAAGCTGGGATTCGGCATCTGGTACGACTTCTGACAAGCAATCCCGAGAACGGGCGCCATCGCATTTCGTTCTGTTCAGGCCGCAGGCTCCACTGGCAATATTTGGGAGCCTGCCTCCGTTTTGGGCCTCTATGCGACCTCGGCAGGGGGGCTGGCCGGGGTTGGCGGGACCACGTCTCAGCGGGTGAAGTGCCGATCACCCACGACGGCAGGGCGACTTTTGCCAACCGTCAGTTCTTCGCGCACCGGAAGATCTCCCGCGTTCGTTGCATTGCGGTCTTTTCCGATTTCACCGCATTCAAGGATTGGACTCGCCGATTTCACTCCGTGTCCGCGAACGAGAGTCACAATGACATCGCGTCTGCCCGCAGTGGCACGGGATCACTGCATGATGCGTTGGGGAATCGTGGGCCCAAAGAGGCATAGAAGCGGCAGACGGCAATGATGGGGAACTCGACGGAGACACCGTGACACGTTCGTGCGAACCGTAAACCGGAGGAAGTCCACTCTCCATCCACCAGTCATTCTGGAATCACTCACCTTTCCCATGGGGGTCACGATGCGTTTACTGAAATCCTTTTGTTCTCCGGCAGCGATCCTTGCGTTCTGCTGCTCGGCGGCACTGGGCGCCGACGGGCTGTATCAGCCCTCCGTGTTCTCGGCACCCGAGCCGGAAGTAGCTGCTTGCGGCTACCTGTCGTCCGATGATGCCGCGCCGGCCGCGTGTGAAGCGGCTAGTTGTGGAAGCTGCGACTGCTGTTCGCCCTGCCGATGCCTTACTTTCTTCCCCTGCTGCTGCCATGATGATCCCTGGACACTCCAGAGCCTCCTGACCGGCGACAGCTCCTGCTACCACTACGGCGGCTGGCTGGCGGTTGGAGCTTATGGCAACGCCCATGGCGAGCCCGACAACGGTCCCATCGGGATGCGCAATGTTGGCAACGAGTTCACAGTGAACCAGTTGTGGGGTTACTTCGAGAGAACCACCAATACCGGCGGCTGCGGCTGGGACTGGGGTTTTCGTGCAGATTTCGTGTTCGGTGTTGACGGCCAGGATACCCAGGCATTCGGCAGCAATCCCGACGCATGGGACAACCCTTGGGACACCTCCGCCCAGTACGGTTCGGCCCTGCCCCAGCTTTACGCGGAAGTCGCGGTCAACGACCTGAAGGTGAAGATGGGCCACTTCTACACCATCCTTGGCTATGAAGTCGTTCCCGCCACGGGCAACTTCTTCACCAGCCATTCCTATACGATGTACTTCGGCGAACCGTTCACCCATACGGGCGTCATGGCCGAGTACGCCCTGCTG
>CAYSCH010000251.1:3810-14253 GCA_964429355.1 uncultured Planctomycetaceae bacterium
GTCACGGTCTGGGGTGGCTGGGTACAAGGCTGGGACACCGGCTTCGACAACACCCCCCAGGACTCCTCGGACCTGATCGGCGGAATCCGTGTTCCCCTGACCGACGCGGCCAAGTTGACCTATGCCTTCGACGCCGGACGGGACGATGTCACCGGTCTGGACCGCTATTTGCACAGCCTGGTAGCTGACTTCTCGCTGACGGAAAGACTGAACTACGTGTTCCAGTCCGATTACGGGAGTGGAAGCAGCACGGGTGGTGTCGGCCAGTGGTACGGCATTAACAACTACCTGTTTTACACCGTCAACGATTGCTGGAAGCTCGGCACCCGCTTCGAGTGGTTCCGAGACGATGACGGCACGCGTGTCGTATCCGCCGGTGCCCTGGCCGGTGTGGGCGATTACTGCGGCTTGACCTGCGGCGTCAACTGGAAACCCACCTCGAATCTCAATATTCGCCCCGAGCTCCGCTACGACTGGGCCAACGGCGGCGTGACACCGTTCAACGGCGGGACAGCGGACGACCAACTTTCGGGCGGCTTCGACCTGATCGTAACGTTCTGAGAAACCGTCGGAGATCTCGACTAGTACGGCAGGCCTGGACCCGAAGGCGTTCAGGCCTGCCTTTTTTTGCCAGCCATGCGTTTCGAGCCTGCCAGCGGGGTGCAACCCGAGTGATTCCAAGCAGCCTTGCGGGATTCCCGGAGGAAATTGCGGCAAGGCACTGGAGGAACGCGCTGGGCCGGGACTGACAGAGTTCGCAGGCAAAATACGGACGGAACGCCAGCGCGGGGCAAGCCCACGCGGCTATCTTCATGACGACTATTTTCCCGGGGAATCACGCAAGGCGATCTCGGGGGATGGGGTTGGATGGGCGGGGGGAAGGGAATAGCATAGAATACGACAGGCGTGACGGGCATTTTTCGGGCCTCGCTTCGGATGGGAACCAAGTGTCGCGAGCGGAAGTCATCATCAGCGGAATCGGGACATTGTGCCCCCTGGGAATCGGCCGGCAGGCTGTTGAGGAGTCGTTGCGTTCGGCACGAAGCGGGATCGGCCCAATCACTTTGTTCGACCCTTCGGGGCTTCCCGTCCGGATTGCCGGTGAAGTGAAGGACTTCGACGCGAGGCAGTATGTTCAGCCGCGCAAGAATCTCAAAGTGATGGCGAGAGATTCAGAGCTAGGCGTGGCGGCTTCGATCCTCGCATGCCGGGACGCCGGGATCGCGGCGGGAACCGTCGCCCCCGATCGGTTTGGCGTCGTGCTCGGAGCCGACTCCATCGGCAGTACGCTGGATGCGAGCGAACCCTCGTATCGCCGGTGCATCGTGGATGGTGTTTTCTGCTTCGAGCGCTGGGCCAAGGAAGGAGCGGAAGCGGCCTTTCCGCTGAATTTTCTCAAGGTACTGCCGAACATGATCGCGTCGCACATTTCGATTGCGCACGATGCTCGCGGCCCTAACAACACCATCCACCATGGAGAACTCTCGTCGCTTCAGGCCATCTGCGAAGCCACCACGGTGATCCAGCGAGGAATCGCCGACGTCATGCTGGCCGGCGGGGCCAGTTCTCAGATGAATCCCTTCGACTGGGTGCGGCTGTGCCTGGCAGGACAACTCTCTCCCAGCCAGGATCCACCGGAACAGGTTCTGAAGCCTTTCGACATGCGGCGGAGTGGCCAAGTGCATTCCGAGGGAGCCACGATCCTGGTGCTGGAACGGAGGGAACACGCCGAGCGCCGCGGGGCGGTGCCCATTGCCCGGATCGCCGGTCACGCCACGGTGTTCAGTGCGAACGGCAAGCACCGACCGAGTCGCGATTCCCTCGTCCGCGCCATGTCGGGAGCCCTGGCCAACGCGGGACTCCCGCCAAGCGCCGTGGGGCATGTGAATGCGCACGGCGTGAGCACCCAGAAGGACGATCCGGAGGAAGCCGCCGCCATCCGGACGGTTTTCGGACCGGTTGCGACGACCGCGCCGAAGAGCTATTTCGGAAATCTTCGAGCCGCAGCGGGAGCCACGGAGCTCCTCGCCAGTCTCCTCGCCATCCGGGAAGGCAGGGTGCCTGTGACGCTGAACTACGAGCGTCCCGATCCCGAGTGCGCACTGAACGTCGTGGGGCACTCTCCTCTGGAGGGCGTCCCGAGAACGGCTCTTGCGGTGAGCGCCACCCGTGCCGGTCAAGCCACGGCGATTGTGCTTTCGGATGCCAATTGAGCCGCCGAGGCCGTGCCGCCCTTGGGGGTGGCCTCGCCTCCGTAATTGGCCAACTCGGCGAGCAACAAGGCTACGGCGATGATGATCGCCGCGAGGGCGATTCCCAGCATGACCTCGTAGAAGTTCAGCCGTTTGCGCCCCAACCACATCATCAGCGGTATGGCAGTCGCCAGCAGCCAGAAGGCGTTCATGAAGAGCATAAGCAAAATGCCCCACTTCATGAAGACCATGACGTCGAGAACCAGCAGCAGGAGAACGGAAATCCCGCACGCTGCGAAAACAGCGAGCCCAGCCGTACCGAACCCTTCGCCGGGCTCGCCCACCGGCGTCTCCGGTTTCTCCTTCTTTTTCTTTTCCTTCTTGGCCTTCTTTTCCTTCACGACGGGCGACTTCGCCTTGCGTTTCTTCTTGCCGGCAGTCGATTGGCCCGCATCCTCCACCGAACCGACTTGTTCCGAGTCGTCCGCGCTAGCGCCAACGGGTCCCGGCCCATCCGCATCGCCCCCTTCGATTCCAGCCAGCGGATCACTTGCGTCGGGAAGTTCGAGGCCGGCCAACGGATCGGAAGCGTCCGGCAGATCCAGTTCTTCCAGGTTCTCAAACTGCCCCTCGTCGCCAGGCAGGTTGAATTCGTCGAAATCAGGTTGCTTGCCGTCGGCATTCGACACGTTCGGTTCTCCCAAGATGAGCGATGGACTCTCTCAGCAAGTAGCACCCCCGGTTGCGGCGTGCATCTCCGGAGACTCCTGACGAAATGCACAGGTGCCTTGCTGGCACGAAGCCACCCGGTCAACAATCTCGTCGGGGTTTTGAATAGGCCAAGAAAACCATATTATCTCCCACGAACGGCGGAACCACGGCTTCGTTGGCGCTTCCAGTATTCCACTATAATCCGAGGCCATTTCCGTTGCCATGAAAAACGGCGATCCTCCGAGGGGAGCGTCAATCTCCTTCCGTTGGGGGGAGCTTGAAGTCTGCCGCAATCCGGAGCAGAAATCCGGCGGGCCGTCTGGAAAGGGGGACCGGACAGCCCACATGGAGCGTACGAACGGCGGGCGATGCGAGTTTTGGGAGCCAAGTGCCCTTTGCGTGACAGCCTCTAACTTGGGGCCCGACCAGTATACTGGCAGCCCACCAGATGGCCGGCTGTGTTGTCCTCGACAAACTCTGTGACATGGACCACGCGAGCGGTCAGGTAGGTCAGGTGACGTGGACTGCCGAGGGCGACGACCAGGCGATGGCTTTCGGGGAGTTGCGGACTGACGAAGGAGAAGCCTCCGGCGGCAATGTCCCGACAGCGGACCTCGATAAACTCGTCTTCGCGAGGGTAGGATAAGCCGGTCATGAAGGCTACATTCTGCCGGTAGGGGAAGGGGCGTCGCGGCTTGAGGCGCCGCTCGGTTTCGGTTGGCCGGCGGCCCGAAGCCAATTCACCGGAACGGCCCGACGGTTCGCATTCCGGCCCGTTTTTGCCCCCAGCGGCTGGGTCGGCCGGTCTCAGATGCGCCAATGCCTTTCTGGCGCGTTCCGCTCGCTCCTCGGCACGGCGTTGCTTCGTGATATCGATACCGGTGAGCAGGAAACAGCGTTTCGCGTTGTTCACGGCCGGGGACGCAGCAAACCGCCAGGCAATGGTGCGGCGCTGCGCATGTTTGGTAAGCAGCGACGCTTCGAGCGCCAGTGGAGGCCCTGCCGTCGCCAGCCGCGTGATCGCATCGCGATACGCACCGACCTCTTCCGGAGGCGCCAGTACGGACCAGACCGGACGATCCCTGAAATCGTCACGGTTGAAGCCGCTGATCTCCGCGCAGCCCCGGTTCGTCTTCTGCACCAGCCCGGATGAATCGATCACCACAACGATCGCGTCAACGGTATCGTAGAGCATTTCGCTGACACGGCGGCTCTCCTGGAGCAGGGCCTCGGAACGATAATGGGCGAGTGTTGTTGCAACCAGGTGGGCAATCGTTTCGGCCACGTAGATGGCGTCGACCTCGAAGTCGATTCTCTGGCTGGAACAGGCTCCCAGGGCGCCGAAACTGGCATTTTGCAGTCGCAGAGGCACGACCAGTGCGCCGCGGATATTGTTCTGGGCGAGATATCGGTCCGAGTAGACGTCGCAGTGGAGCAGGTCGGGGACGACGATGGGATGGGCTCGTTTCGAGGCCGATTCTGCGAGTCTCGGACCTTCCGCATCGGAGTCGCCGGTCGGATTCTCCGCCTCCTCGGTCACAGGAACGAGCCTCTGCCCGGCGCCGCTTTCGCTGGGTGCAATCAAGGCGAATTCGGTTCCGGCAATTTCGGCGATCATTCGCGCGGCATCGCTGACGAGCACGTCCGGGTCCGGCGCCGCCACAGCCCGGCGTCCCAAGGCCAGCACGGCGTCCTGGGCCCGTGAGATCGCAGGGCGTGCGGCATCGGAGGTGCCGGGAGGATCCGCTCGGCGGGCCTCCGCGGGATGGGTGTGGTGGGCCGAAGGCAGCACAGGGGTTTTCGCACTGGGATCAGAGAGTGACATGCTTCTCGTTCAGCGCAAGGTTCGGTGGTACAACCGGGGTGGAAAATTCCCCCTCCCGCATGGCACATCGATTCCGTCCATAGCGTTTGGCTTCCTGGACCAATTCGACGGCCCGGGCGTAAAGCGTCTCCTGCGTGTCGTCGGAGGCCAATGCGACAACTCCGCAGCTCACGGTGATTTTCAGGCTTTCCGTCCCGAGTTCGAAGTTCGTCACTTCGATCGACTGGCGCAGGTGTTCGGCGTCTGCGACTGCCTGTTTGAGATCTCGGTCGATAGAAAGCAAGGCGAATCGCTGTCCGGCGAATCTTCCCACGCGGCAGCCGGGCGGCGATTCGTTCTTGAGCAGTTGTGCAACAGCTCGGAGCACACGGTCGCCGACGGTTGCTCCGTGCCTCCGATTGAGTTTTGCGAACTCGTCCAGATCGATGAGGGTAAACGCTGCCGCCCGAACTCGACCAGGGTCGTCTCTCCAGAATTCGGCAAGGATGCCGTCCAGACCGGCGCGACTGAGCACTTCTGTAAAGGGGTCGATAGAGCGCTGGACCGCCTCGCCCGGCAGATCGGCAGCCAGAATCATATCCGACATGCTGTCACGCATGCCGTGGTTTGCCTCGAGCAGGACGGCCGTCCGATCGAGAACCATCTGGCATTGACTGGCGGCATCGCCCGCGGTGTCCAGCTCTCCAAACGATTCAAAGGCCTCCGCAGCTTCCTGACGTTCGTCTTGAATAGCGGCGATCATCGCCTCCCCTTGTTTCGCATCGATAACTTCGCTGGCAATCATTTCGCGGAGGGAGTGGGCCACGTCGGTGCAGGCTTCATCCTGCTTCCTGCTCGACGCAACAAGAGCATCAAGATGGTTCTTCAGTTCCCCGGCCTCCGGAGGAAGCGATCGGCGCAATCGCTCGTCGAGGCTGACCAGTTCTTCGCAGAATGTCCCAAGTCGAGACTGAAATTCCAGCAGGGCCTCGTCGCCACGGTTCTGGAGAACCTCCCCATGATCGGCCAATGCCCCTTCCCCGAGCGCCGCGAGGACCGCGGCGTCCAGATCGGTCATCGCCGAACTGTCTGAGAAGTCGCCGTTTTCCACCGGGCCGCGGGGAGCGGCCTCCAATTCCATCTGCTCGTCAGCCGCGGGATTCTCAGCGCGGACGGGCGCGACTTCCATGGCGACCTCCTCGACGTTCGCCTCTTCCGATCGGACGGGAAGCGCGCTCTGAATACCCGTGCCGTGCACCCCATCGCTGCATTCCGGGGAGTCGTCGCAGGGGTCGTATTGCCCGGCGAGCATGACCGCCAGACCGAAGCCTGCGACCACATTCAGCACGGCAACACAGAGGATGAACCAGAACACGGATTTCGCTCCAGGAATGCTCTTCCACGGCCGGGCCAGTGCAGCACCCTCGGGGCCAGGTCCGCTGGCCGCGATTCTCGAATCGCCGATCCCGATTGGCCTGTCGATTCATGTGAATCGTAGGTCACGACGGGGCGCAAAGCTGCGCTCTTGAGCGAGGCAGTTCCGTTGCGGGCCGGTTCGATCCGATGGAAGCGATTGCAGCGGTTGTACCGGTTCGGGATTGGTCACCAATTCAGTTCGGTGGCCTCTTCCCAGTGTTCGTAGAGGAGGGCCAGCTTCTCCTGGTTTTCGCTGATCTCCGACTTGACCTGCCGCACCCGGGCGGCTTCACGATGGGTTGTTGGATCGGCGAGGGCTGCGTGCAAGTTTTCCAGGGCCGACTCCCGCTCGAATATCTCGGCCTCAATTTCCTCGGTCTTCCGATAGGGGAAGCGGCGCTTGCGTTTTGCCGATTCGCCCTCTTTGCGCCGATTCTGCCGAGCGGCACCCGCGACTTCCCCTTTGGCGGTTGACGCCGACGTTTCGGCCGCCCCGGCCAACTTGAGTTGGATCATCTGCTGAAAGGTCGAGAAATTGCCGTCTATGACCCGAAATCGTTCAGGCTCGATCACCAGGAGATGGTCAGCGACCTGGTCGATGAAATAGCGATCGTGGCTGACAAAAACCACGGTACCTTTGAAGGCCTGCAACGACCGTTCGAGGGAGTCGCGCGCCCAGAGATCCAAGTGATTGGTGGGCTCGTCGAGTACGAGCACGTTTGCCTCTTCTCCCGCCAGGCGTGCGAGGGCCGTTCGGCATTGTTCTCCTCCACTCAAGCTCGCCACCTTCTGCAGGTGCGTGTCGCCGGTCAACCCGAACCGGGCGAGCAGATTCCGCCGTTTGGGCTGGTCCAACTCGCGCGTTCGCGGCCGAACGGCATCCACCACCTCCTGTTCGGCATCCAGTTGTTTGAGTTGCTGGTCGAAGTACCCCACCTCAACCCCCTGGCCGATGACGACACGTCCCGTATCGACCTCGGTTTCGCCGAGCAGGCACTTCAGCAAGGTGCTCTTGCCGCATCCGTTTGGCCCCAGAATGGCCCATCTTTCCGTGCGCCGAACATCGAAGGTCAAATCGGAGAAGAGCCGCCGGTCGTAAGCCTTCGACACCTGCTCCACCCGGAATACAAGGTCGCCGGACCGTTGGCCGTCGGGGAATCCCATGACCGGAGCGGAGATCTCTCGGGGAGGGGCGACCTCTTCGATGCGTTCCAGTTTCTTGCGGCGATCCTCGGCCTGCGCATGCTTCTGACCATAGGAGTTCCGGCGGATGAACTCCTTCATTTTCTCGATCTCGGTCTGTTGCTTCTCAAAGGTCCTTCGCTGCACGAGCAGCCGTTCGGCTTTCTGCCGCCAGTATGCGGAGAAGTTGCCCGTGTAGCGTTCGACCGTGCCATGAAACAACTCCAGCGTCTGGTTGGTCACCTTGTCGAGAAAGTAGCGGTCATGGCTCACGATCACCATCGCGGCGGTGCTTCCCGCCAGGAACTCCTCGAGCCACTGGGTGCCCTCGATGTCGAGATGGTTGGACGGTTCGTCCAGCAGCATCACGTCCGGTTCCGCCAGCAACAGTTTGGCAAGCATAAGGCGATTCTGCTCGCCGCCGCTGAGATTACCGACCGAAGTCTGGAAGGAGCTGTTCGGGAATCCCAACCCTTCCAGAACCCGTTCGACTTTGTGATCGAGGTTGTAGGCATCCTGGCGGTGCAGTTCTTGTTGAAGGTGGTCATACCGAGCCGCCAGGCGGCGTCTCTCCACCGGATCGTCAGACTGGGCCAATTGCCTGGCGGCCTCCTCGGCATCGTGCTGGAGTGTCAGAAGGGGCTGCAGCGCCGATTTCGCCTCGTCCCAGAGCGAAACATCATCGACGTCGATCCGCTGCTGCTGCATGTATCCGACTCGGACGGACTCGTGCCAGCGGCAGGAACCGGCGTCCGCCTCCTCGTCGCCGGCGAGAATCCGCAGGAGGGTCGTCTTGCCGGTTCCGTTCGGGCCAACCAGCCCGACCCGGTCCCCAGGCCGCACTTCGAAACTCACGCCCGAAAGCACGGCCGTGTTGCCATAGTGTTTCTGTACCGCCGCAACTTCCAGAGCAATCATGCGATGCCGACCCGACTATCCTTCACTTCTCTCGCAAAGCACTGCCGAACGCCCCACACCCACAAACAGGCAAATATAGAATATTCACACCTGCCACCCCAGTCCCGGGCCCCCAGGCGAGTGCCTGCTTCAGGTCGTAAGGCGCGGCCCGGAAAAAAACATGGCTCAGTGGCAGGGTCGCCCCCGATTCCGGTTGCTATTCCTGTGAAACGTGATAGGCTCCTGTTAGATTATTGTGCGGGTCCGGTGCCCCTGCCCGATCAACCTGGTTTGGCTGGTGCCCTTGTTCCGGGCGGGTGCCATGCCCGCCTTCCGCCGAGCCGGCAGGATTCAACGCGTATTGTATTAGCCCGTAAAAGTGGGGACCACACAGGCCATGGGGGGGATGGAACACAGACAACACGGTTCTTCCATGGAGTGGTATCTGATGCGCTGCCCCTTCTGCGGTTCTGCTGAACTGATGCGAAGTCGGTCCCCCGATCCGTGGTATCTCTGGCTCCTCCGGCCTTTGCTGGTTCCGGTCCGCTGCGGGCGCTGTACCCGCCGATTTCATCGCTCACGCTTTCTGGTTCTCTTTGCCTCCAATCTGAGGCGAAGGCGGGCCGGTTCCCCTCCAGACCCAGGTCAGGTTGCCTCCGGTCCCACTTCCGAAGAGCGTGACCCTTCAGCGTAACCCGCAGAAGCCACACTCGCAATGGCTCGCTCGCCCGGAGCCCAAACATGTGTGGTGACTTCGGTTGTGAGAAGAAATGCTGGCCGCCGGTTCGTCGCACAATCACCTCTTACGCCGGTGGTCCTGGCAACTCGTCGGTTTCGTGCGTGGAACTGCTCCGGGGCGTGAGAAATCGAACGACGAAGGCAAAAGCGACGAGGACAACCCCGCCCACGAGAACCACGGGAAGCGATTCGGGAATCGCCAACATAAGGACGGTCGGGGGGCCAAATACCGCCCCTTCCGCCGCGCCGAGCAGGATGTCGCGATTCCGCGTGCCTGAGAACAACCCCAGAAAGAACCCGGCGATCGAACCGAACAGGAAGCCCACGATCGCGCAGCCCACCGCCTGTTCCGGCTGAAGGGGCGGTTCCATGTTGCGGGCCGACATGATCGCCGCGGCGTAGATGGCCACAACCGCCGTGAGCAGCAAGAGCGAGGCAACCGTAAAACCAGCCCGTCGCGATCTCTTCAAGACGCGTTTCCCTTTTTAGAATTTGTCCGATTTGAGCAGCTTCCCGTCGTCTCGATGCCCCAGTCGCTGATAGACATCGAAATCCATGACATCGGCAAGTGTTTTCACGGCGCCGTCGCCGAACAGAAAACAGGCCGTGCACGGGTGCTGCGAATTGAACCCTCCCACGTATTTCAGGCCTGCCTTCTGGGCGTCGGTCAAACGAATGGGTTCCTCCTCCGGCGTCTTTGCGGCCTCAGCGGCATCCGCACCTTGTTCTGCATCCGACAGGTCCTCATATTCGTAGATCTCCTCGGACGAATCTCCCCAGAAGTCGATCACCTCATATCCTTCCATTTCGGTGACCGCGAGGGTGCCGTTGATCGGTGTGCCGGTGTTGCGGAGCGTCGAACGAGTTCCTGACATCCAACCGAGGGGAAGCTGCTCGTCGATCTTCTCGCCCAGGAAGATCGTGTGGGAAGCGCCGTCCGGCACCTCTTGCGTTCGCAACCCACTGTTCAGGAAGAACACGCCGTGGTCGTCGGCGTCAATCTGTTTCTCCGCATCGTGGTGGCAGCCCGCGTAGTTCACCCCGCCGGGACCACCGGAGGCGACCGACGGGCACATGAGCGTCGAAATCTCCAGTTCGGCGACGGGGCGATTCTTCTTCGAATAGGCGCCATAGTCAAAGTCGATGTGCCGGTAGGCCACACCTTGCTCCATGAACGGGAGGATCTGCACGATCCAACTCATATGGTACCCCTCGGGCCCATTGATAATCGGCCCCGCCGAGTCGACCACCCCCGGCGGCAACACCTCGTGGGCCGCTTCGTAACTCTGCAGGGCCAGGCCAAGCTGCGCGAGGTTGTTGACGCATTGCATGCGGCGGGCCGCCTCGCGGGCAGACTGGACCGCCGGTAACAGCAAGGCAATCAGAATACCGATGATGGCAATCACCACCAGCAATTCGACCAGCGTGAATCCGCGGGATGTGTTACGCATCTTTTCTCTCCTCGTAAGCCCGCCCGGCATCCACTAGTCCAGGGGGGTCTTG
>CAYSCH010000252.1:0-14216 GCA_964429355.1 uncultured Planctomycetaceae bacterium
GGCTTTGCATTCGTTGCCGTCTCTGCTAGCTTGCAGGTTATGGCACGGGCGACTGCCAGCAGGCGGTCGGTAATTGCGATCAAAAGGCTCGTTCAGAGGAGAGGACGGACCACATGGGTGGGGTCTACGGCGTTGTTGCGAAGAACGACTGCGTTTCCGATTTGTTCTATGGCACCGACTATCACTCGCATCTGGGCACTGTGCGGGGCGGCTTGGCGGTCAGGAACGGCAAAGGTTTCAACCGATTCATCAAGGATATCACAAACACCCAGTTCCGGAGCAAGTTCGAAGACGACCTGCCCAAGTTGCATGGCTCTATCGGGATTGGAGTCATCAGCGACTATGAGGACCAGCCGTTGATCATCGGCTCTCACCTGGGCACATACGCCCTGGTGACGGTCGGCCGGATCGAGAACCTGGACGAACTTGCCAAGGAGGCCTTCAAGAAGCAGGCCACTCATTTCTCGGAGATGAGCGGCGATGAGATAAATCCTACAGAACTCGTCGCGACGTTGATCAACCAGGGAAGCAGTTATGAAGAGGGAATTCGCCTGGCTCAGGAGTCGATCGAGGGATCTTGTACGATCCTGCTGATGACTGACGATTGCATCTATGCGGCACGAGATCGGTGGGGACGGACGCCGCTGGCGTTGGGGCGGAAAGAGGGCGCTCGTTGCGTCACGCTGGAGACCTGCTCCCTGGTCAACCTGGATTACGAGATTGACCGTTTCCTCGGCCCGGCGGAGATTGTGCGTTTTTGTGCCGATGGAGTGGAGACTCTGCGTCCACCGGGTGACGAGATGCAAATCTGCTCGTTCCTTTGGGTCTACTACGGCTACCCCGCCTCGACGTACGAAGGGATCAACTGCGAAGTCGTTCGCAATCGCTGTGGCGCGGCTTTGGCGCGGGCCGACCAGGTCGAAGTCGACGTCGTTGCCGGCATTCCGGATTCAGGGACTGGGCATGCGATCGGCTATGCCAACCAATCCGGCCTGCCCTACCAACGTCCGTTCGTGAAATACACGCCCACCTGGCCGCGAAGCTTCATGCCCCAAGAGCAGCGGATCCGAGACCTGGTCGCCCGGATGAAGTTGATCCCGATCAGCGAACTGATTCGCGACCGGCGGTTACTTTTCTGTGAGGACTCGATTGTACGAGGCACCCAGCTCCGAGATACGATCCAGCGGCTGTATGCCGATGGGGCCAGGGAGGTGCACATGCGGCCGGCCTGCCCACCGCTGGTGTTTGGCTGCAAGTTCCTGAATTTTTCTCGTTCCAAGTCCGAAACGGATCTGGCGACACGGACGGTTATCCAGGAGCTTGAAGGCGATGCCAACTCGCATCTGGACGAGTATGCCGACCCGAGCACCGAACGCCATGCCGTGATGATCGAACGGATTCGGCAGCAACTGGGCGTCACGACTCTCAAATACCAGAAGCTCCCGGATCTGGTCGAGGCGATCGGGTTGCCGAAGGACAGACTCTGCACGTACTGCTGGGACGGCGCCGAGCCGTGCAGGAAATGCTCGAGGAACCAAGGCTGAGAATCTGGGTCAAATCGCGCGATCCGAAGTCGGGCGACTTCCGCCAAGGGGAGTTGGGCTACGGGTTTGGCACAGCGGCAAGAAGGGACCTGGTGGCGAGGCCGTAGAAGGTGTATTCGGTATCGATTTCCGAGTCCCAGGAACCACCACGAAAGCCACCGGCTGGAACTTCCATGGAGTCGACGTAACGGCGGATGCCGGGCAGGTTGACGGCGTTGAGACCGTCCAGATCGGCCAGGGCGATCAGGCCCGTGCAGGTGCTGAGAAGATCGCTCATGGGAATGAGCGTATTTGCACGGAGTCCGCCATCGGCGGTCTGCATAGCCGCGAGGAATCGGGCAGTCTCGTCTCCCTGGCTGCCGTGCAGGGCCGATCTTCCTCCGTTTTCCAGCAGGCGAAGGAGTCCCACAGCCGCCGCGGTCGGGTTGGTCCCGCTGCGGGCGATGACGTCGAGCTCGACGTAGCCGCCATCGTCGCGGCGGCGCGAACGAACCATTTGCATGATTTGCGTGCGCTCGTCGATTCTTGCTCCGATCAGTTCCAGGCAGGCGATCGAGAGGAACGTCTGGTAGGTGGAACTCCGGCCGCTTTCCGGCGTCTTGGCGAAGCCGCCGTCGCTGCGGCGGAGCGGCTGCAGGGTCTGGTGGATGACGGTTTGCCGATCGAGTCCTGCCTGGGTGAACACATCCTGCCCGTAGGTGACTTCGAGAAGAATCGACGAGAAGACGAGGGAGAGGAAGTCGACGGCGGCCAGGTCGCGGCGGAGACTGGCGAGCAGGAAGGCGGCTGTCTTCGCGGCCGCATCTTCGGTCAGGGTTCCCAGGAGTGTCAGGCCGCGGAGGGCGAATCCCGTGTAGTAAAGGTCGCTCTGGCCTTGCCTGCCCGCAAAGCCGCCGTCGCTACGATGCGCCGCTGCCAGGAAACCGGCGTGGCGCTGGCGAAATTCTTCCGGCAGTTGCATCGCCCCGCCGGCCAGGCGGAAGGTCAGGTTCCCAAGATACGACATCAGTGAGTCTCCGTGGGGCTGGTGCCTGGAACCTGTTGTCGGCGTCCAAGGAGCCGGGCGTAGAGGTCGGCCGTCCGCGAGGCCATCAACTGGTCGTGATAGCGGGTACGGACCGCCTCGAGTCCACGGCGACCGAATTCGACCGCGTGATCGCCAGTGCGGGCCAGTTCCAGGATCGCGTGGGCGAGGGAATCGGCACTGGCCAGTTCGAACAATAGTCCGCCACCCGTATCCGCGACCAGTTCCGAGAAGGCTCCTGCATCCGGAGCGATCACCGGCTTGCCGTTGGCCCAGGCTTCGAGGGCGACGATGCCCTTGCTCTCGGGAAATACGGAGGGGAGGCAGACAACATCGACGGATTGAAGAAAAGCGATCTTGCCGGTTCGGTCCGGGGATCCCAAATAGCGGAACCGGCCGTGAAGTCCGCGCTTGGTCAGTCGTCGTTCCACGTCGCGGAGGTAGCTGCGATCCTGGGGGCCGAGGTACCCCGCCGCATCGAGAGCGAACCTGAGATCCGGTGCCTCGTGGGCGAGGATCTCCAGGGCTTCGGCCAGCAGATGGAGCCCCTTGTCGTGGCAGATTCGCGAAAAGTACCCTATTCGGAAGGTCTCCAGGGACGCCCTGTCGGCCAGGCGTGATTCGGTCACCAACCCAGCGGCATGGCCGGCCAGTTTGATACCGGGGGGGATGACCTGGATGTCTTGGCCCGGAATACCAAGATAGTCGGCCATTCGATCGGCGAAGTACCGATTCATGGCGATCAAGGCATCGATGAATTCGGCGGAACGCTGCAGCTCCAGTCGAGTCTGACCGGCGTATGGCTCGGGGAGTCGCTCCAAGAAAATATCCTCGCCGGTGAGACTCGCGACGACGGGCACGTTCAATCGGGCCCGGATGGGGCCCGCCAGTCCGGCAAGCAAGACATTGGAGAGATGGACGACGTCGATTCTGGGAAGACCTGCCAGCAGTTCCAGCAGCTTCTCGAGTTCCTTCTGTTGGTGGCCAGCTCGACCGCGAAGCATCGAAACCGTGAGGGCTCCAAGCTGGGCGGCGTCGGTTTTTCCGGCCCAGCGACTCATCCATCGGACCAGACCCGGCCGGTCGAACCAGCGGTCCAGGATTGCCGGCGTCTTGCGGAAGAGAGAGAACTTCTGCTGGAGAAAGACATTCAGACCGCCGAACGCCAGTCGCTCCTGGTGGACTGACGGCTGATCAATCCGCACGGGAGTGTAGAGCGGTACCAGGATCACGTCGTGACCCGCTTCGAGGAGAGCTACTGCCAGGGAATTGCCGTGCAGGCAGCTCCCACAGTACATGCCCCCGGCCCCGGCGATGAGGTGAACGATGGTCAGGGGAGGGGTGTTCATCGTGGCCTTAGTAGCCCAGGATCGTATCAACGAAGTAGTGCAAGAGCTGCCGGAATGACCCGTGTGTGACGGCGCCGGCCACATCGCGGGCCCGGTCGGCGTGTTTCTGGACGAGACGGCGGGCCTTGGCGAAGGCAGCTGTTCGGCAATAGATGTCGTGGACCCGGCGCAGAAACCGCTCGTCGCCTTGGGAGTCGCGCTCGGCTGTGGACAACAGTATGGGCCGGTCCGCTTCGTCAGCGGCTCCCAGTGCCAGCGCCCAGAGCACGGTGGGCCGGCCGCCGATCACGTCGGTGCCGTGGTGGTGTTTGTTGGCGGAGTCGGCGGTCCAATCGTCCAGGTCGTTGCGGATCTGAAAGGCGACTCCAAGATGGCGAGAAAAACGGGCGACCATCTCACGGTAGGTGTCGGCCGGACCGGCAAGCCGGACTCCGGAGAAGAGCGCTGCTTCGAACGCGGGGGCTGTCTTCAGGGCGTAAATCTTGAGTGCATCGAGAGGCCCGAGTGCCTTGTCGCGTCCGGCACGCCATGCGAGCTCAGCCCCTTGACCTTCGCACAGCCGGGTATGGGCCAATCCCAGGGCAGCCAGAATGTCGGCCACGGCCTCCGCTCCAATCTGGTCGCGCTCCGAAGCGACCAGCCGATAGCCCAGGCCGATCAGGTAATCGCCCACGTTGATTGCCGTCGCCGTACCGTGCTGCCGGTGAATCGTCTCCTTTCCGTAGCGGAAGGGATCGTCGTCTTCGATGTCGTCGTGGACGAGCGAGGCCTTGTGGAACAGTTCGATCGCCAGGGCCACGCGTTTGACGGAATCGGAGAGACCGGCAACGTACTGGCTTCCGTTGGGGCCCCAGCCATGGCCGCCCGTCAGTGCGTCGTACGCCGCCAAGGTGATGAAAGGGCGGAAGTACTTGCCACCCCGGGTCAGGAAGTCGCGGGCAAGGATTTCGGTGGAAGCGATCGGCGGCAGCATGTCGAGGGACGAGAGAGCCACGTCATGTTTCGCCTGGCCATTGCCTCGCTCGCTCGGCAACAAGCGGCTCAGTTCCTCCGATTCGAACATGCCGGCCGCAGCCCGGAGGAGGTGAACTTGAGTCTTGGCGGGCCGGTCACCAGGGCGGTAAGGCGTGTCGATCATCTCCAACGCCCAGGCCTGGTCCGTCGACGTGTTGTGGCACGCGGACGAATGGAGGGGAACGGCCATGGCCGGCAGGCCGGTCATAAGGATCTTTTCGAAGGCTTTTTCGAGGGAGTTAAGGCAGCCGATTCCGAGGACCGCGTCGGCCTTGCCCTGCAGGATACACTGCAGAACAATCGGCGAACCTTCAGCAATCAGAACCTGGTAGCCTTTGTCCCTCGCCAGGGCACGCCATTGACTGAGTGCACACGCTCCGCAGTCTTGGCAGAGCAGGCCGAATTCGTTGTAGTCCGCGGGGCAGATTTCCTCATTGCGCATGCAATGAGGAAGCAGGAGCAGTCGCCTTGAATAAGGTGTCGCTTCGATGCGATCGCGCCAATAGACGCTGGACAGAATGACCATCGTCCAGCCCAGGTAACTCTCGGGGAGATCGAGGTCGGCGAGAACATCTCGAGCGTAGCGGTCGATGCGGTGGCGAGCGAGGGGCTCAGTCCGATCCAGACCGGCAACTTTCTTGTCAACAGCCGCTCGGATTCGCTCTCGCAACTCGACTGGCTGCGGGACCTGCTTCAGGTGGGCTGTTCCCCCGTAGGCGTCAGCGGCCGTGAGTGTGCCGTCGCGAAGAGTGGGCTGGGGTGGGGTAGGAACGATGGCCACCGTTGCAGTCTCGCTTGCGGTCGTTCTGTGCCAGGGGAAAGGAGGCGGGGGGAACGTGGAGTCTTCAGGTCATCGATGGATCGGTACGCCGATGGGTCCGCCGGGCGTGGAGAACGCCAATCGATCGTCAGCCACGACAACAGACATGAATGTGGCCCTCGGCCAAGCCGTGTCGACGAATGTATGACCTCCGGACGGCTGAGGAAGATGACTGTCCTCGCTTGCCCTTCGAGTCAACAGGTGGCAGCTCTCGCTTGCTACTGGGGTTGGTGTGCTTCGACCGCGTGGCGCAGGGCGGAGACTGTAAAAACCAAGGGATACAACCTCTCATAATACCACAGCCGGGCGAAGTAGAAACCAATTGGTGCCGTTTCCCGGTGGCGATCTTCCTCGACCGCCCGAACCAGCCACTCAAGTCCTGTCTGGAGAATGGGTTGCGTCGAATGTGCGTCTGGCGATGCCAGCAGGGCTTCCAGGGTGACCGCAGTTTCCTCCACCGAGGACACCTCGCCAGACGGCGCTGCCCCCCACCCACCGTCTTGCCGCTGGGCCGCCGCCAGGAAACGGAATCCTCTTCTTGCCGGTTCGTCGCCGAGTTGGCCGAGATCACGATAGGCCAACAGGACCCGTGCGGTCCCATACACCGGGTTTTCTTCGTCGTCGCGATGCTGGTTGCCAAACCAGAGAGGTGCCCAACTTCCATCGCCTTGTTGTTGCCGTTGGAGAAATCGGAAACCTCGCCCGATGGCCTGGCGGATGGGGACGGGCCGGATTCTCTGCCATACGTGGAGCGCCCGAAGGGCGTGGGCGGTCAGGTCGGTGCTACTGCGATCGAAGGGGAGCTTTCCCCAGCCGCGACAGAAGGTCGGCCAGCCGCCGTTGCCATTCTGCAGACCAAGCAGCCAGTCGACGCCCAAGCTGACCGCCCCTTCGATCAGGTTTCTCTGATCGTTTGTGGCTTGGGAGTTGAGTTTCGCCAGGGCGAGCATGGCGCCCGGGGTATCATCGGCATCCGGCACTGCACCGCTCAGATCGGTCCAGCCCCATCCACCGGGGTCAGCATTGGTGAAGGGGTGGCGCCGCCGGTGCTGGCAGCTCAGAAGCCAATCGAGGCATTCGGCGCCGAGGTTGGATACCGAGCGATCGTCGAGGGCATTGATGGAAAGGCTGGTGACCCAGGTGGCCAGATTCGTGTCGATGGGCCAGGAACCATCGTCGCGAACCGAGTCCATGAGGAATTGAACACCCCGACGAACGATGGGGTGGTCCGCGAGTTCGATACTCGCCAGACTCATCACCACGAAACTGGTCAACGGAGTCGCTTCGAGGAAGCCCCCGCTTTCCGGCTGCATCCGCTGCGCCACGCGAAGGCTGCGATCTACCGAGAGCCCGCGCGCGATTCGTGCCAGTGGATTCCAGGGTTTTTTGTGGAAGTAGCGAGCCTGCCCGATGGCCACCAGGGCAGGAACCGCGTAGCTGACGACCGGCAGGCGAAGGAAACGGTAGAACCCGTGCGGGAAGCATGCCAGTTCGAAGGGAAGGGGCGAGACCTGATGCCAAGGTACCAGGCCAGCCAAGGCGCAGTTCGTCAGAATCGGAACGGCAAAGGTCTTGTCGCGCCCGTAGCGCCGCTTCAGTCCGGCGATATGGCCGTGGGCTGTCAGGTAGGCCTCGGCACGCTTGAGAGCTGGCCCGAATTCCGCGGTTCGACCGGCCAAGTGGATGGCAGCCCGGACGAGCATCGTCGTGGCAATATTCGAGAGGCTGAGATCCGTATCGCCCCAACCTCCATCTGCGTTCTGGATGCGACTGACGTAGCCAAGACCGTGATCGATCAGCGATCGGGCATGTTCCGCGCCAGGCAATAGCGGGTTGGCCCGCAGGACGCAAGCGAGGGCGCTCACCGCGGTCGCCGTGGAAAGCGCCGAACTGCAGAGCCGCCCTTCCCAATGACCGGAGGCAAGTCTCTCGGCCATCAGGTCCGTGCAGGCTTTCTGATAAGCTCTTTCAAGGCGAAGACGGTCGAGCATTCGGGGCTTTCGGATCGGACGTTTTCAGCAGCACTTGGAGGAGGGATTTGAAGACATCCAGACATTTCCGGAGCCGGACTTTTCCGGTTGAAATACCTGAGAGGTGGGGCGTTCGGAAGAAATGGAGGACTTGGAAATCCGGCTCTATTTTTCACGGACGTCGTAGCACATGAGCACATCCCGGTCTCGCAAGTAGAGTTTGCCTTGGTGGATGACCGGATGGGCCCAGGCTGGGCCACTGCCATAGGGGGTCTTCAGCGTGCCTTTCAGCCGGTAGGTCTCGGGGTTGGCTTCGATCAAGGCAACCAAGCCGTCGTTCTCATAGCGAAAAATGAGATGGCCATCGGCGTAGAGCACGGCAGCGGAACGTTGGCCAGGCGATTCGGGCTTCCAGCAGATCTTGCCGGTTTTGAACTCCAGACAGACTGGTGTCCCGTTGTTCTGGCCGTCGCCACCATACACATGGTCGCCTACCAGCACAACCCCGCCGTGGTGGTTTTCGAACTTGTCGGGGCCGAGAAAATAGACCTCTTCGGCTTTGAAGTCATTGCCGTTTCGTGTGATTCGCAACAAGGCTGAACCGGTCTTGTAGCTAGTGGTGACAAAGACAAAGTTGTCGCGGACAATCGGTGAAGGAATGTTGGCCACACGGTTGGCGATGCGGTTGTAGCCCCAAAGAAATCGCCCGGTTTCTGCTTCAACCCCGATGGCCCCGCGCCCGACGATCGTCACATACTGCCGGACTCCTTCTATCTCGGCCACGACGATGGTGGTGTAACCAGCCCCGTCCTTGCCTTGGTCGCCAATTTTGGGCATGGCGCATTTCCAGATGAGTTTGCCGGTTTCCTTGTCGAGGGCCACCACAGTGGCATCGGGGCCGCCGGGGGTACACAGTAACCGTGGTCCATCGACCAGGGGGGATTCGCTGAATTTCCACATCGACATCATCTTCCCGCCGAAATCGTCCGTCAGACTCTTGCTCCAAAGCAGTTTCCCATCGGTGGTCGACAGACATACCAGATCGCCGGAGGTGCCCAGAGCATATGCCCGCGGACCGTCGATTGTGGGGGTGCAACGGGGACCGTCGCTGTGTGGCGGACCGACTGGCGTGGCCCAGAGCTCCTTCTGCGTTTCGAGGTCCAGAGCGATGACATACTGCGACTCCTTGCCGTCGGAACCGGATCGATCCCCCATGGTCAGCAGCCGCCCGTCGGCAATGGAGACGGTCGAGTAACCTTTGCCGAGGCCTTCGACCTTCCACAGCATTTCGGGGCCCGGGCCGGTCCACTCCTTGAGGAGGCCGGTTTCCTCGCAGAGTCCATTGCCGTCGGGTCCTCGAAACTGGGGCCAGTCGGCAATCTCGCCGGCCATGCCGGTGCTGGGATTGGCAAGGAGTGCGAAAGCGATCAACAAAATCCACGCACGGGTCTTCATCAGGAATTCTCCTTGGTGTGGGCGATTTTGGGTTCTCAGTGTCATGTGACGATTCGGGATTGCCATGGAAACGACGAGATCGATGCAGACTCGCGTCTTCGAGCCGATTTCGGCACGTACGGGGATCGCGAGCATTCACGCCCGTGGGACGCATCCGTCGTCGTGGTTCTGACGCCGTCTCTTATGATTCCTGTCCGTGACGGGTCTGTCAAATCGTCGGCGCCCCGCCGTTGGGTGGCACGTTGAGGCTTGAACAGCGCCGCCCGCTATAATGATGGTTCTGGCACCACATTCCCCCTTGGAAACCACACATTGAGGCTGCCGCCGAGGCAAGAAACATGCTCTTTCGACTGGCCTATCGTGCTGCAACGCGAATCTCACCCCGGCTTGCCGCCAAGGCGGCCTACCTTTGGGTCTACAAGGGAAGTCAAGCAATGGCTGCTCACCGCCGACGTTTACGACGAGGGGAACTCTTCCCGCCCTTCCTCTTCCTCGCCCTGACCAACGCATGCAATCTTCGTTGCCACGGTTGCTGGATCGACTCCAGCGGTGGGGGCCGGAGTCTCGCGGAGACCGATGTTGAAACCATCATTGCGGCAGGAAAGAAACAGAGAGCCCATTTCTACACGCTTCTTGGCGGGGAGCCCATGATCTACCCAGGGATCTGGCGGATCATCGAGAGCCATCCGGAGTGCTATTTTCAGATCATTACCAACGGCCTACATCTGGATGATCAGAATGTTGACCGGATCGCCAGACTCGGCAACGTGACAGTGCTGGTGAGTATCGACGGCCCGGAGCGCGAGAACGACGCCCGACGCGGCGAAGGGGTCTACCGGAGAGCTATGGAGGGAGTCGCACGATTGGCGCGGCGGAAGATCCTGTTCGGCGTGGCCACGACGGTGACCGGCCAGAACCTGGAAGTTGTCCTTTGCGACAATTACGTGCGTCAATTTATTGACTGTGGAGCAATGTACCTTTGGTATTATGTCTTCCGACCGGTGGGAGCGGATCCGTCGCCCGAATTGTGTGTCAGCAAAGACCAGATGATCGACTTGCGGCAGCGGCTGTTACAGTTGCGGCGCCGCGAACCGATCATCCTGATCGACACCTATTGGAATGCCCAAGGTGAGGCAGTGTGCCCGGCCGCGAAGGGACTGGGGTTCCACATTGGGCCGGGCGGCTCGATTGAACCTTGCCCACCCCTGTCGTTCGCCTGCCAGTCCGTTGGCGATCATGGTGGCGACCTGTTTCGAACGATCAACGAAAGCCAGTTTCTGCGAGGTTTTCAGGATTTCGTCGACGAGCGGACGCGAGGATGCGTGATTCTCGAGCATCCGCAAGAGTTGGCCGATTTCCTGACGCGTCACGGCGCGGCCGATACGAGCGGACGCGACGCCTATGCCGAGCTCCGGGCTTCTGCCGCTCGATCCAGCCATCATCTTCCAGGGGAGGAGATTTCAGAGGATTCCTGGATCTACCGGACCCTGAAGAAACAGCTGTTTTTCGGGATGGGGGGGTATGGTTGAGTTGAGTCACCGGAGTGACTCCGAGACCCGTGAAATGACTGCTAAAATTGTCACAGGTCCCTGTGACAGTCGCGAGCGTCTGCAGTGACGGCTTCTGCGTTCGGTTGATCGCAGCAGCATCGTGGTCAACCGAAGGCGAATCGCCAATTCAGGGGGCAATGGGGCGTTTTGGGTGGACAGGTTCCGAGACAAGGCGGGGGAATTTTGAGACATTGGCGGTGCTTGACAGTGCCGGCGCAATGATCTAATCTGCCGTCGTACCCAGTCGAGCGGTGCCGCATCTCGCGAGAGTGGACTTGCCAAATCTCTTCGCCCACATACTTGGCATGTTTGCTCCAAACAGAGACGGGCGACCAGTGTTTTTGAGAGCTGTGGTCTCCATTGCCCCAAGAGGAAGCCGCATCTAGCTCTCGTCGGTCACTCGTTTGCGGCACCGCTCATCCTTTTTTGGTGCTGCTGGCCGGTCATCGTTTTATTACTAGTATCTTTCTTGTGGATCGCCGCGACGGATCGAATCCCGTCGTACGGAGATGTATCTGACGGGTTTTTGCGGCGAGACCCCCTTTGGTAGTAGTAGCCGGGAATCGTCTTGCCGCGTCCCAGCCGATGGGTTTTCTGCATTTGCGTTGGCCTGCGGGCAGGTTTTCCGCAGAACTGCAAGACGGCGCGCTGTGTCCGTTACGACGCCGGTCACGTCGCAGCCCGTCAAGTACCCCCTGTTCTCAAGAGGCTGAGTCAGTACAATCTTAGTTTTCTGCACACTCTCTCATCCCCAACATGCTCCACGGAGACAGCGATGGACGCTTCGGATGTGCCCCCCCAGAAAACGCCGCTTTACCAGTGGCACAGGGATCACGGGGCGAGGATGGTTGACTTTGCGGGCTGGGCAATGCCTGTGCAGTATTCTTCCATCATTCAGGAGCACGAGGCAATTCGGAGCAGCGGGGGGATCGCCGACATCTCCCATATGGGACGACTTCGATTCGAGGGTCCCGGAGCCGCTCTGTTTCTGGCGGAGTTGCTCACCCGGCGCGTGGCGGATATGACTCTCGGCCAGATTCGTTACTCGCTGGTGACGAATGAAGCCGGTGGCATCATGGATGACGTGTTGGTGGGCTACTATCACAATGCCCAGGGGCAGCCGTACTACGTTGTCGTTGTGAACGCCTCGAATCGGCAGAAGATCGTCGACTGGGTCCACAAGCATCTTTCCCGCGAGAGGGCGGAGGCTGCGGGAAGAGAGATCTTGTTCACCGACGTCACCAATCTCTGGGCGATGTTTGCTGTTCAGGGCCCACGATCGGTCGATCTGCTTCAACCGCTGGTGGATGTGGATCTGGGATCGATGAGGTACTACCGGGGAGCGCAGGTTCGCCTGCTTCATCCCGCTGCCGAACGCCAGGGGGGCCTTATCAGCCGCACCGGCTATACGGGCGAAGACGGTTTTGAGTTAGCCCTCGGCGCCCCGATTGCGGCCAACTTCTGGGAAGTTCTGGCGGAGAGGGGGAAGCCCATGGGAATAGAGCCCACGGGACTTGGGGCTCGTGATACCTTGCGATTGGAGGCGGGGATGCCTCTCTATGGTCACGAACTATGCGAGAAGACGAACCCTTTCGAGGCCGGCCTCGGCTTCGCCTGCCACTTGGTTGGTTACGATTTTCCCGGGCGCGACGCCCTGCTGGAGATCGAAAAACAGCCCCTGAGACGAACGCGAATCGGTCTCCAACTCCATGGTCGTCGCCCGGCCCGCGAGCATTGTGTGATCTACGCCGGGGAAGACCCGGTCGGAATGACTACCAGCGGCACCGTATCGCCAACGTTGAAAACGCCCATCGCCATGGGGTATGTACCGCCCGAACTGAGTCAACCGGGAACGGAACTTCTGATTGACGTCCGCGGTCGCAAGGAGCCGGCTCGTGTGGTCGAGCTTCCTTTCTATCACCGGAAGAAGAAGCGGTAGTTTCTTCATCCGCCAGCCTGGCCCTCTAGAAGCGAAAGGAAACTGGAAGTGACGCCCGAAGAATTGCTCTACTCCAAGACCCATGAGTGGGTGGCTGTTGAAGCGAATGGAACGGGAGCCAAGATTGCGACCGTGGGAATCACGGCGTTTGCCTTGGAGGCTCTCACAGATCTGGTTTTTGTGGATCTTCCCCAAGTTGGCCGAAAGGTCAAGGCGGGGGAGCCGTTTGCGGAGATCGAATCGGTCAAGGCCGTGAGCGATATCTACAGTCCCGTTGACGGAGACATCGTGGAGGTCAACGAGACTCTAGCAGACCATCTGGAAGAGCTTCCCGACGATCCGTACGTGAACGGCTGGTTTGTCAGGATTCGGATGACCGACGAAGCCTCGCTCTCCAAACTGATGGATCATGCCGCTTACCAGAAGCAGTGCGAACAGGAAATGGCCGACGAGTAGAAAGAGGCTGCGTCTATGCCGTATATCCCCAATACCGATGAAGACCGCCACGCGATGCTCGAGGCCATCGGGGTCAAATCGATCGACGAATTGTTCGAGATGATTCCGTCGGAGCTGCAGCTCGGGCGAACCTTGCATCTCCCACCGGCGATGGGGGAACTGGAGCTTGCTGTCCACATGGGGGAATTGGCCGCAAAGAACACGTCGGCATCGCAGGCGGTTTGTTTTCTGGGGGCCGGGAGCTACGATCACTTCATTCCCACGGTCGTCGATTTTGTTGCTTCGCGGAGCGAATTCTACACTTCCTACACACCCTACCAGGCGGAAGCCAGTCAGGGTACCCTCAAGGCCCTTTTCGAGTATCAGACGCTCATTACCCGTTTGACGGGGATGGATGTCTCCAATGCAAGTCTCTACGACGGCGCCGGTGCCGTTGCAGAGGCCGTGCTGATGGCCTGCAATGTCGCCCGTCGCCATGCGAAGGTCGTGGCCCTCTCGACGGTCCACCCCGAATATCGGCAGGTTCTGCAAACCTATCTGCAGAATCTGGAAACAAGACTTGTGACGGTCGATGCCCCGAGCGGGACGGTGACGCCAGACGCCGTGGATTCGGCGATCGACGAGCAGACGGCGTGTGTAGTCGTTCAGCATCCGAATTTCTTCGGATGCCTCGAGGACGTTGAGAAGCTGGCTGCCATCGCTCACGCCAAGGGGGCGGCTCTGATCGTGGTCGCCGACCCGATCAGCCTGGGCCTCCTCAAGCGGCCCGGCGAGTGCGGAGCCGACATCGTGGTGGCCGAGGGACAATCGCTCGGGACCCCGATGAGCTTCGGAGGTCCTTACCTGGGGATTCTCGCTTGCCGTGAGAAGTTCCTGCGGCGGATGCCTGGCCGCCTGGTGGGGGAAACGGTCGATCGGCGGGATCAGCGTTGCTGGGTGCTGACTCTCCAGACCCGCGAACAGCACATTCGGCGGGAGAAGGCTACGAGCAACATCTGTACGAACCAGGGGCTGATGGCGTTGCGTGCCACGGTCTATCTGTCGGCGATGGGACCGCACGGACTCCGCAGCACGGCAGAACTCTGTCTGAAAAAG
>CAYSCH010000253.1:0-14193 GCA_964429355.1 uncultured Planctomycetaceae bacterium
TATTGGTCGGTCGACCTCTGCATGTGGTGACCACGTCACTGCCGGTTGCGAACCTGTTTGCCTCGGACGCGGGAAGCGACCTGGTCGTGATCGGCGGGAACATTTGCCCTCGCAGTGGCGTCGCCCAGGGCCCGATTGCAGAGGATATGATTTCGCGACTGCGTGTCGGGAAGACAGTGCTGAGTGTGGCGGGAATTTCGGAAGAGGGTTTTTTCAACAATAACCTGCTGCTCGTCGAAACCGAGCGGGCAATGATGAAGGCGGCTGATCAAGTGATCGTGGTGGCCGACAGTTTGAAGTTCGGTCGCCAGAGTCTCGCCCACCTTTGCGAGTTGGGAGCACCGGACAGGCTGGTTGTGGATGACGAAGTCACCGAGGCCTGGAAGTTGCGAATGGCAGCCGAACTCGATCTGGTGATTGCGCCCGTCGCCACTGAGCTGAAGACCGATTAGAACGATATGGACACGAGGAACGATGCGAAGATGAGCACCACATTGCCCATCGACCGAAGTGCAGTCGAACAGATTGTCCGCGAGATTGTTCTCAAGCAGTTGGGCGGTCCCGTTGGGAAGCCGGAGCTGGTTGTAAGCATTTCGGCGCGGCATGTCCACGTCACCGACGAGGATTGTGAGCGACTCTTTGGTCCGGGACGCACACTGACTCCCGCCAAGGATCTGTATCAGGACGGCTACTATGCGGCGGAAGAGACCGTGATGATCGTGGGACCGCGCCGGCGGATGCTCCCGTCGGTGCGGATCCTTGGTCCGACACGTTCAGCAACTCAAGTGGAATTGGCTTTTACGGACGGGATTTCTCTGGGAATCGACATTCCGGTTCGCCAGAGCGGCGACGTGAAGGGGACGCCGGGATGCACGTTGATCGGTCCCGCAGGATCTATTGATTTGAAAGAAGGGGTCATCCGGGCGGAACGCCATGTACACATGGGACCGGAAGACGCGAAGTTCTACGGAGTCAAGGACGGCGACCGGATGAGTCTGCGAGTGAATTCGCCGTGTCGGACGGTTTTTGAGAACTTGCTGGTTCGGGTGGGGGACAAGATCAAACTGGAAGTCCACCTGGACACGGACGAGGGCAATGCGGCGGACCTGGAAAACGCGGCGAGCGTTGAACTATTCAAACCTTGATTGTGAGACTTTGCGATTGGACTTGGGCGGATTTCGCCTGAAGGCTCCAAATCTGCCCAATGCAGAACATGGCTGGAAGTAGTTACCCCCTAACGACGAGAAGAGTTTTCGGTACACCGAACTGGGAGAAATGATTTATGGCAAAGAACTTGGAAGCGCTGGGCATGATCGAGGCCAAGGGTTTCGTGACCTTGGTTGAAGCCAGCGACGCAATGTTGAAAGCGGCCAACGTCGAGTTTCTTGGATGGGACAAGGTTGGAAGCGGGCTTGTCACGGCATTCGTGACTGGTGACGTTGCCGCGGTCAAGGCCGCCACCGATGCCGGTGCCAATGCCGGTGCGAGAATTGGCGAGATCGTAAGCGTGCAAGTGATTCCGCGTCCCCACGAAGATCTGGATATCGTACTGCCTCCTCCGGTAGCCGGAGCCAAGAGCGCTCGCAAGAACGCCACTACTTGAGCGGTATCGGCGGTTCTTGATCTGCGACCAGATTTGAAACATATCGGGCTTTCTTTTAGAGGACTAGACAACGATGCAAGACGCGATTGGATTGATCGAAACGAAGGGTTTGGTAGCTTTGGTCGAGGCGACCGATGCCATGGCGAAAGCTGCCAATGTACAAATCGTCAAGCGGATTCAGATCGGTGGTGGCCTGGTGACCACGGTCGTTCGCGGCGATGTGGGAAGCGTGCGAGCCGCCGTGGAGGCGGGCGCCAATGCGGCCAGCCAGATCGGCGAATTGGTGGCGAGCCACATTATTCCGCGGCCCGCCGACGGAGTGATCGCAGCATACCTGGACTGAAACGACTCGGGGAGTGAGTCCGGCGCAACGTCCGGCGTCTGCGTGCGAGGGATCCGTGGGGCAGGAGACCAGGCCTGTTTAAGGCCGGTTACAGACCTGTCCTGGGAGGCTAATGCACGGGAAGACACGGGACTGGCACGGTGCGCCTTGCAGGAGGAGAAGGAAGCCATGAAGGTTCTGGTGGCGAATCTCGGTTCGACGAGCTTCAAATATCGGCTGTTCGACATGAACGGCGAGCGGCAGATTGCCCGCGGCGGTATCGAGCGAATTGGTGCTGCCGAGAGCCGCTGCTTTGTCGAGATTGGCGGCAGCCGTCGCGAGGAGACCGCGCCCGTTCCGGATCACGCAGA
The DNA here is from genome assembly GCA_964429355.1 of uncultured Planctomycetaceae bacterium. GTDB lineage: Bacteria > Planctomycetota > Planctomycetia > Pirellulales > Thermoguttaceae > JAAYAY01. Next base: position 2,297 of record CAYSCH010000253.1, read on the forward strand.
AGCGGTTCGCCGCTGCCTGGCCCAGTTGACCGATCCTGAGAGCGGCTGCATAAAATCGGCTGGCGAGGTTTCGGCGATCGGATTCAAAGCGGTACACGGCGGCTCCGTGAGCGGTGTTCAGCGGGTGACCTCCGAACTCCTTGATGCCATGGAGGAGATGAACGGCGTGGCTCCGGCGCACAACCCGCCGTATATCAAGGCCATGAGGCTGCTCAACGAGCAGTTGCCCGAGATTCCCCTCGTGGCGGCGTTCGAGACGGACTTTCACCAGACGATTCCGGCCCGGAATCGCTACTATGCGATCCCCTACGAGTGGGCCACCGAGGGCCTTGTGCGGCGATGGGGCTTTCACGGCGCGAGCCATCGCTACATTGCCGTGCGCACAGCGGAATTGCTGGGACGGAAGGATTTGCGAGTGATCTCGTGCCACCTGGGAGGATCGAGCTCCCTGACTGCGATCCGCGACGGGCGAAGCGTGGGAAACAGCCTGGGCATGAGCCCTCAGACTGGGCTGCCCCATAACAACCGAGTCGGCGATTTCGATCCCTTTGCGCTGCCGGTCATCATGAAACGCACGGGCAAATCGCTCGAGGAGGTTCTCGACGATCTGGCCTGCCGAAGCGGCCTGCTCGGGCTCAGCGGCGTGGGAGGTGATGTCCGCGACGTGAGTGAAGCGGCCGAGAAGGGCAACGAGCGAGCCCAGTTGGCACTGGAAGTATTTGCCGGCGCTGTCCGGCAGTACCTTGGGGCCTATCTGGTTGAACTCGGCGGTGCCGACGCGATCGTGTTCACCGGAGGAATTGGCGAGAACCGCGCCAGCTTTCGGACTCGGGTCTGCGAGGGTCTGGAGGAGCTCGGAATCGTGCTGGACGCCGAGAAGAACGCCGCGGCACGAAACGAGGCCCCGATCCATGCGGAATCAAGTCGGACGCAGATCTGGGTCATCCCGACGAACGAGGAGCTGATCGTGGCCCGGCAGGCCAAGGAGTTGCTGGGAAGTTAGGTGAGAGATGTGGGATACTGCGACAGGTTGAAATCGTATCCCAGGGGGCGGCAGGGCCGGTGAGCCAAAGCGAGCTACCGCTCGGCTCGAGTGGCCTGCTCCCGGCAAGTCGCGGATCTTTGTGAAAAACTTCACGATCTTTGAGGGTAGCAGTACAGAGCGTGCAATACGGTAAAATCGCATCCCACTTGAGAACAGGACCACAAGGGTGTTTGTAGCCAAAGTCACCGGATCGATGATCGCAACGCAGAAGGCTGCCTCGATGGTCGGCCAGAGGTTGCTCGTTGTCGAACCTTACCGGCTCGACGGCAAGACCCGCGATCATCTGGTCACCACGGGGCGCACCTTCGTGGCCGTCGACACGGTCGGCGCCGGCGAGGGCGAGTTCGTGCTGATCTGCCAGGGATCGAGTGCCCGGCTGACGCCGGAGACGAAAAATCTTCCGGTCGACACGGTTGTGATCGGCATTGTGGACAGCGTGCACATCGATCACACATGCGTGTATGCCAAGGACGGCGAACCGAAGGAGTGAGTCGATTTCCATCGGCCACCAAGAACGAATAATCCGTCAAGAACGACCAATTAAGATACAGAAGAGGGTCTTTCGTCATGCAAGTGAATGAGGCCTTGATCCGCAACGTCGTGGAGGAAGTGATCAACCGACTCGGCAACGGCGTGCCCGCCGGTCCGGTTGGCCGCAGCTATGCGGGCCGATTCGGCCTGTTCACCGACGTCAACGAGGCGGTTGCTGCCGCCCGGGACGCTTTCGAGCAGCTCTCGCGGCGAACGGTCGAAGACCGGAAAAGGATCATCTCGCATATTCGTCGCATCGCCATCGACCAGTGCGTGGAATTGGGCACGATGGAGATGAACGAGACCAAGATCGGCCGGTTGGCTCACAAGATCGAGAAGCTGAAGACCCTGGGCGAGCGGTCGCCGGGTGTCGAGTTCATGCGGAGCGAGGTGTTCAGCGGTGACCACGGCCTGGCCGTCATCGAACACGCCCCGTTCGGTGTGATTGCCGCGGTCACTCCGGTAACGCATTCGCTGCCGACCCTGACGGGGAACGCAGTCAGCATGATAGCGGCCGGGAACACGCTGGTCGTCAATCCGCACCCGAGCGGCAAGCGAGTGGCTGCCGAAGGGGTCCGGCGTTACAACGAAGCGATTTACCGCGACCTGGGGATCGACAACCTGATTTGCGTGATCGTGGAGCCCACGTTGGAGTCTGCGGCCACTCTCTTCAAGCATCGCGACATCAACCTGATCTCGGTAACCGGCGGACCGGGAGTAGCCCGAGCGGCCATGAGCCAGCCCAAGCGAGCGATCGTGGCAGGGCCGGGCAACCCGCCGGTCGTGGTGGATGCGACGGCCGACCTGGATCGGGCGGCCCGCTGCATCATTCAGGGAGCCGGGTACGACAATAACCTGCTTTGCATTGCCGAGAAACAGGTGTTTGTCGTGGAGCAGGTGTTCGACCGAATGATGGCCGCCATGGAGCGGGCCGGTTCGGTGCGGCTCAATGCTGCGGAAGTGGACGCCTTCACGAAGGCCGCCATGACGTCGGTTGGAGACGGTGCCGACCGGCACGACGTCCCCCATCGCGATTTTCTGGGTCAGGACGCCTCGAAAATGGCAGCCGGCATCGGCAAGAAGATTCCCGACAGCGTGGAGGTGATTTTCGGCGAAACGGACGAGTCCAATCCGTTCGTGCCGGTCGAGCAAATGATGCCTTTCCTGCCGTTCGTGCGTGCCAGGAACGTCGACCACGCGATCGATATGGCTGTCCGTAGCGAACACGGTTTCCGACACACGGCGATCATTCATTCCCACGACGTGACCAACATGACCAAGATGGGTAAGGCCGTGGACACAACCATCTTTGTGAAGAACGGGCCGAGCATGGCGGGCCTCGGCCTCGGTGGAGAAGGATACATCTCCTTCTCGATCGCCGGTCCCACGGGTGAGGGAATCACTACGCCGCTGACGTTCACGCGAGAACGACGCTGCTCGATGATCGACAACCTGAGAGTGTTGGGCAAGTAGCCAGAAGGCCGACTGGGTGGACGATGTTGACGGGCAAGGTAATTGGACACGCGACGGCGACGGTGAAGCATCCGTCGATGGAAGGCTGGAAGCTGCTGGTCGTCCAGCCGCTGGCGGCCGACGGACGTTCGGCGGACGGCGAACCGGTTCTCGCTGTCGACCGGCTGGGTGCGGGGCGGCGAGATCGGGTGATCATCAGCAGCGATGGCAAGTCCACCCGGGAGCTGATCGGCCACATGGCCACGCCCGTCCGCTGGGCAGTGATTGGCATTCAGGATAGTTGACAGGGAAATCCTCCACTCCACGTATTCTTCCATGGTGCAAACAACCGCCGACATTGAACGAGTCGTACGCGAGGTGCTCGCCGATATGGGGTTAGCGCCTCAAGCCGCTTGCGGTTGCGCGGTGGCAGATAGTGCGTCGGCAACGAAGGAACCCGAGCAGGCCCCTAAACCGGTCGAACAAACCGTGCCGGCAGGCCGCCCTGCAGGGGATGTGGTCATCGCCGACCGTGTGGTTACTCTCGCCGGCATTGGGGATAGGCTCGTGTCCGCCCGGCGTCTGGTGATTCGGCCCCGAGCGGTGGTGACGCCTGCCGTTCGCGACGAGTTGCGGCGTCGGAATGTGGCACTGATCGTGGAGGACCACGCGGTGGCTGCTTCCGGCCCCGGCAGGATCGCGATTGCGGTGTTGGGATCGCGGATTGATCCAGCGTCGCTCGTGGGCGAATTGACGCGGCTTGGGATTGCAGTCGATCTCCAGCGATTTGACTGTCTGATCCGGGCTACGAACGATATGGCCGCGAAGCTGAAGAATCCCGGTACGGCGGGCGTGCTTCTGAGCAACCACGGGGCCGTCGCCATGTGTCTGGCGAACCGGCACCAGGCAGTCCGCGCCGTCCTGGCGTCCGATGAAAGCCGCACGGCGGGTGATGCCGTGTCGGTGGGGGCCAACATGCTCGTGGTGGAACCGCGCCGCATGGCGCCGGAATCGATGGTTCCTGTTGTGGTGGCATTCTGCCGGCAAGGTCCGGGGGAATGTCCGGAGGAATTGCGGGAGCGATTGGCCTGAGGAACTCGCCATGAGAATTGCCGAAGTGATAGGCACAGTCACGTTGAACCGGGCTCACCCGAGCCTTACGGGCGCACGGCTCAAATTGGTGGTGCCCCTTTCCCTGGAGGATTTGGTCGGTGAGGGCGATCGATCGGCGGAGGAATTCGCCGTTTTCGATGAGCTTGGCGCCGGTATGGGCTCGCACATCGCCGTGAGTGAAGGCCGGGAGGCCGCGATGCCGTTTTACCCGGATGTGAAACCGATCGACGCCTACAATGCCGCGATTCTGGATCGAGTTGAGATCGACCGGGAAAGCTGGGAAGACAGTTTCTAGAACGACGTCGACTTGAAGACGTCACCCTGGGGCGGAAAGTGAACCCGCCTTACAAACTCCACAAATCATAACAAGACGAATCCGTTGCCCGCGAGGCGAAATCATGATGAACGTTCACAAGATCCGACAAGAAATCTGCGAGATTGGCGATCGCATCTACAAGAAGGGGTTTGCCGCCGCGAACGATGGGAACATCAGTTACCGCATCAGCGAGAACGAGGTTGTCTGTTCGCCGACCGGCATCAGCAAGGGCTTCATGAAGCCGGACGACCTGTGCATGGTCGACATGACAGGAAAGCAGATTGGGGGACGGCGGAAGGCGACGAGCGAAATCAAGCTTCACCTGGCGATCATGAAGGAACGAACGGATGTGAAGTCGGTCGTGCACTGCCATCCGCCTCATGCAACGGCCTTCGGAATTGCCAGGGAACCGATTCCGCAGTGCGTCCTGCCGGAAGTTGAGATCTTCCTTGGCGATGTGCCGATTGCCAAGTACGATATTCCCGGCAGCCAGGATTTCGCCAACACGATCCTGCCGTTCGTGAAGAAGTCGAACGTGATCATTCTGGCCAATCATGGAACCGTCAGTTATGGCGAAACGGTAGAAAAAGCGTATTGGGCCACGGAGATTCTCGACGCTTACTGCCGCATGCTGATCCTGGCCAGGAGCCTGGGCAAGGTGAACTACTTCACCGAGGCCGAGGCCAAGGGGCTGCTCGACCTGAAGACCCAATGGGGTTTCCAGGACCCCCGAGCGGAGATGAAGAACTGCGAGCTTTGCGCCAACGATGTCTTTCGGAACAGTTGGAAGGAAGCTGGGGTGGAACAGAAAGCGTTTCAACCGCCCGTCTATCATCCCGAACAGTGTCAGACAGGTGCCGGCGGTTCAACCGATCAAGAGGCCCTGATTCAAGCCATTACCGATCGAGTCATGGCCGCATTGCAGGGGAAGAGCTGAAGATCTCACCCATCATTTCGAAGTGCCCGTGCTTCCTCGGCAAAGGCAACGACATTTTCCCAAGGTGTTTCCGGCTGAATAACATTCGACGGCATGAGAATTGTTCGATTGCTGTTCCCAACAATCCCCGCCAACCGCCGGACTTCGCGTCGAACGTCGTCCGGAGTCCCGAAGGGGAGGATCTTCTGGCTGGACAGACTGGCTGTGAGGACAATCTTGTCGCCGAATTCCCGGTAGAATCCTTCAAAATCCATGCACTCCGGCTGCAGGGGATGAAGGATGTGGAAACCGAGTTCCACAATATCGGGAATGATCGGTCCGATCTGGCCGCAGCTATGTAGAAAGAAACGGGCGGTGGGAGTCTCGGCTCGGACGGCGTCGAGAACTCTGCGCCAGGCGGGCTTGATGAATTGCCGCCACAAACGGGGCGAGATTTGCATTCCCGTCTGCATGCCCGCATCGTCGTAGAAGCAGAGAACGTCGATGCCGAGCCGCACGGACGCCAATGCCAGTCGCATTGTGTGCCCCGCGATCTTGGTGATGATCGCCTCGGCCATGGCCGGATCGCTGACCAGATCCATGAGGAACTGTTCCATTCCTCGCAGCCACCACGACCACTCGTAAATGCTGCCCGCGTAACCGAAGACCGGGTACCCGGCTGCGTGCCAGGCCTTGAGACGGCTCATGTCAGGGCGACGGTTGATCAGGGGCGACGGCAGACGCTCAATATCGGCAACGGTCTTGGCACGGCCTGCTGCAGGAACCATCCGGTCGGTGGTACCCTCCTCACCGCCAGCCCAATGGGCGTTACCCCATTCGTCGAAAGTGGCATCGACTGGAAGGGGGGTATGGAGTATCCTCGGATCGTCGCCTCCAAATTCGCACGTCAGTGAGAGAGATCGGACGTCGGTGTCGAAGTACTCGGCCGGTTCGTAACTGCCCGTCTTGTGGTGGAAAAATCGTGCAAACGGCGAACTGAATCCGGGCTGAGAACCGACATCCAGCGAGAACGGGATCCATGCAGGGCTTTCCCCTCCAAGGAGGGTGTTCAAGTTCTCGAGATGCGTGGCAGGGGGCATGCGATGGTTGGTTGGCAAAGGGCCTGATTGACTGAAAGAGGCGAGGAAAGGCATTTCGTAGGTGCCATTCTGCCGCCAGCAAGGCCTTATGTTTACACGGTCGGGCGCCCGTTGAGAAGCTGAGTCGGTGTGGAAAACGCTGAAGTAGGATTGCTGGCGTCCGATGGGGTAAGGATGGATTGCCAAAAACTGATAGAGGGCCGAAGGTAATCGAGTACCAGCATGGTCTTCCAGTCCGGCATGGTGCGCAGAGCGTGGATCGCGGTTTCCGGTCCGAGGCTTTGGGGGAACGAGGCCTGGTTTGCCGTATTGACCACATCGCGGCCAATTTGTGCAGACAGCCTCGTTCTTCAACTCCTATTTCTCCGTGGGAGGTCAGATGGTAACATCTCGTTCACCACGTTTCAATTCACGGATTCTCAGGTTGCCGCTCTGATGAAAATAGTCTGCATTGCTGGTGCACGCCCCAACTTCATGAAGATCGCACCGATCATGGACGCGTTCTGTGCGCATCCGGACATTGAGCCACTTCTTGTCCACACCGGTCAGCATTATGACGAGAAAATGAGTGACCTGTTCTTTCGCGAGTTGGGGATCCCAGCGCCGGACATCAACCTCGAAGTCGGCAGTGGCAGCCATGCGGTTCAGACGGCGGAGATCATGAAGGCCTTTGAGCCGGTGTGTCTGAAACACAAGCCGGACTACACCCTTGTTGTGGGGGATGTGAACAGCACCATCGCGTGCGGGCTTGTGGCGGTCAAGCTCGGCATTCGTTTGATCCATGTGGAAGCGGGACTGCGCAGCGGTGACCGGACCATGCCGGAGGAAATCAACCGCCTTCTTACGGATTCGATCAGCGATTTGCTGTTCTGCACCGAACGCTCGGGAGTCGAGAACCTTCGCCGGGAGGGTGTGCCAGAGGATCGTGTGCACCTGGTGGGCAATGTGATGATCGACACGCTGCTGAAGAACCGCGACAAGGCGGAGAAATCGGGCGTGCTGGAGGAAATGCGACTTACGCCCGGTTGCTATGCGACGATGACGCTTCATCGTCCCAGCAACGTGGACAATGGGGAGGTGTTTTCGTGTATTCTCGACGCGGTTGCGGTCATCCAGCGCGATTTGCCGATCGTCTTCCCGATCCATCCTCGGACCCGCAAGAACCTGGACTCGCTGGGACTGAGGGATCGCGTGGAGGGAATGCCGAATCTTCGCCTGGTCGATCCGATCGGTTACCTCGACTTTTTGAAGCTGAACGCCAACGCAAGCGTGATCCTCACGGATTCGGGCGGACTCCAGGAGGAGGCGACGATTCTGCACGTGCCGTGTATCACGATTCGGGAGAACACGGAGCGGCCGGTCACCTGTGAGGTCGGATCGAATCAGCTTGTCGGAACCCGGAGCGAGGCGATACTGGCAGCGTACGAGAGGGTGAAACGCGGCGAGTACGCCCACCGGGGAATCCCAGACCTTTGGGACGGGCGAGCGGCAAATCGAATCGTGGATGTACTTTTGGCGAGAGGGAAAACGGACCGTTGAGGAAAGCGTTCTGCGTTCCATCTCGCGTCTGGTTGGATTTACACGCGTTGAACACAAGGCATGGAAGCCTGAGGGATGAGAATACTCGTCTTCTCGCACTACTACTATCCTGAGGGGAACGCGCCGGCGTCGCGGATGTCTGCCCTATGTGCACGCTGGGCAAACCAGGGGCATGAGGTCGACGTGATTACGTGCGCGCCGAATGTGCCGAGCGGTGTTGTTTATGACGGATATGCCAATCGGTTGATGCAGAGGGAAATCATCGAGAGCGTTGCGGTTACACGCGTATGGACGTACCTTTCAGCTAATAAGGGGACGGCGCGGCGTATTCTCAATTTTCTGTCCTACATGATCATGGCTGTGTTCGTCTCGTGGTTTCGCAGGCGACCGGATGTAATCATTGCGACATCCCCCCAGTTCTTCTGCGGTTGGGCCGGTCTGTTGGCCTCACGACTGCGGCTGCGGCGAGTGCCATTTGTGCTGGAAATCCGCGACCTGTGGCCCGACAGCATTGTCGCCGTGGGAGCCATCACGCATCGGCCGATTCTGCGGATACTCTATCGGTTGGAACGATGGCTTTATGCCGGCGCGGATCACGTGGTCACCGTGGGAGAGGGATACCGAGAGGATCTGGTTGACAAAGGTGTGCCGCGCGAGAAGATTTCGATTGTTCCCAACGGGGTCGATCGGGCGATCTTCTGGCCCCGAGAGGCGACCGACGCGTTGGCTCGATTCGGGATTCGCAACCGCTTCACGTGTTCCTACGTGGGCACGATCGGGATGGCCGCAGGTCTCGAAATCGTCATTGAGGCGGCAGAACGTTTACAGGATCGCGACCGAAGCGATATCACCTTCTTGCTGGTCGGTGATGGTGCCGAACGTGAAAACCTCGAGCAGATCGCCAAGGACAAAGGCCTGAAAAACGTGGTCTTCGGGGGGCGACTTCCTCGAGAAGAAATGCCGGACATACTGGCTGCAACCGACGTGTGTCTCGTGCATTTGCGCAAGGCCGACCTGTTTACTCGAGTGATGCCGTCGAAGATCTTCGAGATGGCAGCGATGAAGAAGCCGATCATTCTGGGTGTTCGAGGCCAGGCGGCCAGATTGCTGCAGTCCGCACGAGCAGGCGTCTGCATCGAGCCGGAGAACGCCGAGGAGCTTGTCGATGCTGTCTGTACCCTGGCATCCGATCCTGAACGAAGCCGGCAGTATGGGCAGGCCGGCCACGACTTCGTTGTGCAGAACTACGATCGGACGGTACTGGCGGACAAGTATTTTCGACTCCTGGAGCGGTTGGTGAGCAAGCCGCAACTCTACCCGATTCCAGAGATTGTGTTGCCGATAGCCGAGGCATTTGATCGTCCGGGTGAATCTCTCGCCCCATTGGCCTCCGAGAGCCCTGTCGAGAAGGCGGCGTGAGATTGTGCCTGATGACTCACTCGGTTCCGAGACGGTTTCTTCACTCGGCTGATAGACTGCGGAGTGCATGATGACGTCTCCGAGGCTCCTCTTTCACACGGTCCGGCATCTGCGGCCACGGCAGGTCGTCAGCCGGGTGTATTATCGTGTGGCCGACGCAATCTGGAGCCCGGGCAACTGGCATCGCCGGCTGCACGCGGCAGACCTGGGCGAATGCCGATGGCGGCCTCTCATCAGCTTCCTGATGCCCGAACAGCAGAAGAATCTGCAGGCGGCTATCGAGCAAGGCCGTTTTCGTTTCCAAAACGAGGAACGCTGCCTGGGGTGCCCGATCGACTGGAATTCCGACAACGCCCCTTTGCTGTGGCGATACAATCTCCACTACTTCGACTATCTCTGGTCCTTGGAGTTCGACGCGGCACGGGAAATCGCCCTCGACTGGATCAATCGGCACACAATCGGACGCGGCCAGATCGGCTGGGATCCGTATCCGACATCGTTGCGTCTGCTGAATTGGTGTGGCTACTTCTTTGGCAAGCACATGGAATCAACTCGGACGGATCGGCAGTTTCTGCGGGCGATTCAGAGAAGCTTGGCCGGTCAGGCTGCGCGGCTGTCCTGCCGCATGGAATACCACTTGCTCGGCAATCATCTTCTGGAAAACGCTGCCGCCCTGGTATGTATCGGGTCATGCTTCGACGGCCCCGCTGCAAGACGGTGCCTGCGCATCGGATTGCAGATTCTCCGAGCGGAAATGCGCGAACAGATACTCAGCGACGGAGTGCATTTCGAGTTGTCGCCGATGTATCATTCGCGGATCCTCCATCTCGTGCTGAACTTGATGAACATCGTGTCCGAGGAGCTTCGCGATTGGCTTGCGGGTTATGCGTCAAAGATGCTGGATGCACTTCACATCATGACTCATCCCGACGGGGAGATCGCTCTGCTCAATGACAGCGCGCTGGGAGTGTATCCTTCGCATAATGAGCTGGCAGGATACGCCGGCCATCTGGGGACGTTTCCCCGCAGGGGTGGCGATAATGCCAATGAGACCTTCGCCTTGCGTGACGCGGGATACTTTGGAGCGAGAACCGGGGAGGGTCACTATATCGTTTGCGATGCAGGCAAGGTTGGCCCGGATTACATTCCAGGGCACGCCCACGGGGACATTTTCTCGTTTGAACTCTCGCTGTTTGGAGAGCGTGTGATCGTCGACAGCGGGGTGCACGATTATTGTCTGGACGGGATGCGCGGTTACTGCCGATCGACGGCGGCGCACAACACGGTGGAAATCGATGGCCAGGACCAATGCGAGTTCTGGGATGCCTTCAAAGTTGCCCGACGGGGCCGGGCACTTGACGTGCATTTTGAGCAGACCGAGCGAGGCTTCCGCCTGCGGGGCTGGCACGACGGATATCGCCGTTTGCCGGGTCGGCCGACACATCGGCGTGAGTTTCAGTGGTCGCATGACGGAGTCTTGACCATTCGGGATACGGTGGAATCGAGCGTGGCGGTGCCGTTTGTGTCTCGATTTCACTTGCATCCGGAATGCGGAATCGTCGAGCTTTGGGAGTCAGGACTGGTCCTTGAGAGGGGCGGGCGCCGGTACGCAGTGCGAACTGAGGGGGGGCAATTGCAGATAGGGAGAGCCTGGTACTGCCGGGAGTTTGGGGCACGAGAGGAGAATCTGGTCCTTGAGATTGTTCCCTCTGGCGTGGGGGCAACAATGGGATTCCATTTGTCTCCATGCGAATAATCCGGCGTTGACTCGTTTTCTAATTGCCGCGAGAATGGCTCATTCGCGTGAGGGTCCAGTTTTCGAAAGGCTGGGCCATCGCGGTCGTCCCACGGATTGGCATGAGATTAAATTCCGAGACCGGCCAAGGAGGGTAGGTCGTGCTGGAGAGTGCGGTATCGAGACCGAACCATTTCGGTGTTTCCATCGACAAGCCGGGCGTCTTGCGCCAGTGCGGCACGGACGACCGTGACCGTCAGGCCAGCGGATCGTACGAGGATCGTAGCCGGGCGAAGGTCTTCGGCACTCGACCCGAGGCAATCAAGCTCTGCCCTTTGGTTTGTGCGCTGCGCGAGCATCCGCGACTTGCGCCCCATGTTTGCGTGACGGGGCAACATCGAGAAATGCTCGATCAGGTGCTCGGTGTGTTCGGGGTAGTGCCGGACGTCGATCTAGACCTGATGAGCTCAGGACAGAGCTTGGCCGGCCTGACCGCCCGAGTGTTGGAGGGGGTCGACGCTTATCTTGGGAATCACCGCCCTGATATGGTGGTTGTGCAGGGAGATATAACCACAGTTCTTGCTGCATCGCTCGCAGCGTTCTATCATCAAATTCCGGTGGCCCACGTTGAAGCCGGGCTGCGCACCGGGAACCGCTTCTCGCCGTATCCGGAAGAGATCAATCGAGTTCTGACGACCCGCCTGGCTGATTTGCATTTCGCGCCGACGGAG
>CAYSCH010000254.1:0-14100 GCA_964429355.1 uncultured Planctomycetaceae bacterium
CTCCGTTGATCTGGCCGTGTCTCGTCCGCTTCGAGGCCGGTTGCCCACAATCGGCCGACGCACGATGGCTAGCTTTCTCTCGCTTGCGTGCCCATTCCCGTTCCAAGGAATACCCTTTTCTTCCGCTGCGACCTTCACAGGCAGTGTTCGGGGGTCTGAAATCCCATGCGCAACGGAAAAGCAAAGGAAGCCCATTCCCAAACATTGCCATATTCCATCCCCTTCAGGCAGGGATGAGAACCCTTGGGAATCTCGAGCGATACTCTTGCCAGACTGGGGCCCCCCGAATCCCTGGGCAGCAATATGGGACTCCCCGGCCATAGTTACCTGGGTATACCTCCCCCGCTATCCAGCTCTCGGCGGCCCGAGGCGCGCCGCCAGGGCGACGGGGTCGCCCTACTTCGCAAGGCAGCAGTCCAAAGAGGAGGACAGGCAATCCACCTCCACCTCAAGCAGCGACCACGGGGCACGAACTATCCGGCAGGGCAGATCATTGGACCCTTCGAGAATGGATTTGGCGAGGAAAGGTCCGAGAAGCGTTTTGAGGCCATCGCGCGGAGGGTGACTGGTTGTGGTTCGGACAGACAGTCGGACACACAGTCGGCCTGTTTGGACCTTCGAGAATACCCTTGAACCTGGTACCCCTGAGGGGAGGGTATGGTGTGCGCAAGATACGACCCCGAAGGAGTTTGTGTTCTTCGGGGTCGTGAGTGGGCGATACGGGACTCGAACCTGTGACCCCTAGCTTGTCGAGCTAGTGCTCTAACCAACTGAGCTAATCGCCCGAAAATCCTAAGTCGTTCGGAACCAACGGGTTGTGCATGCCTCGCCGCCGAGGCGCGGTGACACACGGGCTGACTCCAATCCCCAAAGCATAACACGAGGGTCGGGGTTTGCAAAGGGGATGATCTGGAACCTCAATTGAGTGAACTGGGCAGGGATCTGGCGGAAAAAACAGGACTCCCATGGATGAGTTGGCGAGGGAGGCCATCGCCAGCGACGTTCGTGCTACGGAAGTTGCTGCCGTGGCGACCCGCGCCCGGATGGCGGCAGAGACGATGGGAAGGGCGGCTCGATACCACCGCCATTGCCAGTTGCGGTGTCCGTTTTCACCAGTCCGCAGTGCGGATCGTGCTGGATCCTGCGCGGTAGCAGGCCGGGCTCTGCCGATCGTACGAAACACCAAGAAACCTTTGAAGGGTCATGGTCCCGGGGCGCGCAGCCCTTGTGGGAGTGTGGTTAAGTAACCCCAATATCATCGTCGACGGCCGGCGCCTGCCCGCAGAATCGCCTGGAACAAATGCGAATCACACGATATACTTCCCTTGGGGACACTGGCAAGTCGCGAAAGGTTGCTCGGCCGAAATGGGGGCATTCTGCGACCCGCCCCGGAGAGTAACGAAGTCCGTCCTTTTTACGAGTTCTCGACAATCTCTTGAGCGGAAACGACATCCGGCAGTCGATATGGGAAGGAGCTGGTCCGCTATGCCGCGTCGGGCGAAGAGATACCGCATCGCAAAACACTCGATCAGCCAGAATGGGCAGATGCCTCATTGGGCCGAATTGTCGGATGCCGAGCTGCTGCAGGTTCGGATGTGCGATCTGAAGCTGCGCGTCGAGGGAACCCCGCTCGAGCGCCGGATCGAGAAGCTCTATCAGGAACTGGAGGCCCGGGAGATCTCCTTCCGGCCCCATTGCTGGCTCTCCGACGAGTGGTTCTCGCCCGATGGCATTCCCGGCATTGCCGTTCCGTTCTATCTCGCCCACCCCCGTCTGGCTCGCCTCGAATACCGGCAGGTTCTGGAGGTCGAAGGCGGTACCGAAGACTGGTGCATGCGAATTCTGCGCCACGAAGCGGGGCACGCGGTCGACACGGCATTCGGCCTGCACCGCCGCCGAAATTGGCGCGAGGTTTTCGGAAAATACTCGGAACCCTATCCCGACTACTACAACCCGCGGCCGTACAGCAAGAGCTTTGTCGTGCACCTCGACTCATGGTATGCTCAGAGCCATCCGGCCGAGGATTTTGCCGAGACCTTCGCCGTCTGGCTTAAGCCTCGATCGGGCTGGAGGTCCCAGTATCGAGGGTGGCCGGCCCTGAAGAAACTGGAGTACGTCGACCAGGCGATGAGGCAACTGGCGGGTCAGAAACCGGTCAACACATCCCGTCAGCACGTGTACACCCTCCGCGAGATGAAGAAAACGCTCGGCGAGCACTACCGTGAGAAACGGGCCCGCTACGGACTGGACTATCCCAACTTCCATGACCGCGACCTGCGCCGGGTTTTTTCGGGCGATGCCGAGCAGACCGACCTTCCGTCGGCGGCAACCTATCTGCGGAAGATCCGCCCAGAGCTTCGCCGGCTGGTGGCAAACTGGACAGGTGAATACCAATACACCATCGATCAGGTTCTGGGCGAAATGATCGAGAGCTGCCGCGTGCTGAAGCTTCGCGTCGATCGCAACGAAGACGCTGTCCGGCGGGATATGCTGGTGATGCTGACCGTTCAGACCATGAACTATCTCCACGCCGGCCATCACCGCGTAGCCCTGTAGGAGGTCGGCGAGTGAAGGGGCCGGGATCGAGGGTTCAGGATCTCGAGTGCGTACCCAATTAGAGAAATCCTGAACCCTGGCCCCCGAACCCGGTTTCCTTCCATGAAGAAGCTGCGAATCCTCGTTCTGATGCACGAGGACTTGGTCCCCCCTGACACGATCAAGGGACTCTCCGACGAGGAGATCGCCGACTGGAAATCGGAGTACGACGTCTGCGCCGGCCTGGAGGCACTGGGGCACGAGGTCTATCCACTCGGTCTCAGCGATGACCTGGGCCTTGTCCGCGGCGCGATCCAGCAACACAAGCCCCATATCGCCTTCAATCTCCTCGAGGAGTTCCACGGAATAGCGGTCTACGACCAGCACGTTGTGAGCTATCTCGAATTGATCAAGCAGCCCTACACCGGCTGCAACCCGCGGGGGCTCATGCTCTGCCACGACAAGGCGCTCTGCAAGAAGATCCTCTCCTACCACCGCATCCCAACTCCCAAATTCAGTGTCTTCGAAAGAGGCAGGCGTGTTCGCCGTTCCCCGCGGATCAGTTTTCCTCTGATGATCAAATCGATCAACGAGGAAGCCTCGATGGGAATCTCTCAGAAGTCGATCGTACGCAATGAAAGCCAGATGGCCGACCGGGTTGCCTACATCCACGAGCACGTGGGTACCGACGCCCTCGCCGAGGAATACATCGAAGGGCGCGAACTCTACGTGGGGCTGATCGGGAATCAACGACTTACGGCCTTGCCGGTGTGGGAAATGCTGTTTACGAAGATGCCCAAGGAAATGGCTCACATCGCCACGCGGCGGGTGAAGTGGGATGCGAAGACCCAGAAGGAATTCGGCATCAAGACCCAGGCTGCCCGAAACCTACCTCCCGGCGCGGAAAAAGAGATCACGGGCTTGTGCAAGCGAGTCTACCGTTCCCTGTCGATCAGCGGTTACGCCCGAATGGACCTGCGTCTGGCCGAGGACGGCCGAGTCTATCTGCTGGAGGCAAACCCGAATCCCAATCTGGAATACGGCGAGGACTTTGCCGAAAGCGCCGATCGCGCCGGAATCCCTTACGAGGCACTTCTGCAACGCATCCTCGGGCTCGGATTGAACTACAAAGCCGCCTGGCGCGGATAATAGGATCATGTCGCAGCCCCGCGGCAGAATGGATATTGAGCCGGAATGAGAAGCCGGTCCCGAGTGTCCTTTCAGTCCGTCGAGATGCGTTTTCCGCACCAGGGACAGTAGCTCCAGTACGACGAAAATACGCCCCAATCACAGGCGGAACATTTCTGGTGGGATCCGGGAACTTTCCATTTCCGGCGGACCTTGGTCCGGCACCAGGGGCAATAACGCATGAACGGCATGAGCTGCTTCCGGGTGCATCTGGAATTCGCACAACGGCCGTCATACCGAACGTCGCTATAGACCCGATTGGAGGTTACCTCGAATCCGGGACCGTAGCACCACGGGCAAAATCGCCAATCGGCTTTCATTCCCCGCCGGCAACGCGGGCAGGAGAGGGGGAAACTCGCGTCTCCCCGATGAACGGCCCGTTCGGTACCACACCAGCAGCAGAATTCCATCGATTCGGCAATGGGACCTTCGCAGCGATGGCACTTGTGTTTGGTCGCCATTTCCCTCCCGTGTTCCCGTTGGAACTGCTGAAAGCGGATTATCTTCCAGTCGCGTTTATCCGTGTCGGGGCGGGCCTTCTTTGCGGTCTTGCGTGACTTATACCGCAGGGCTGCGGGCCTGGCCCGGAGGAAGGCCGCCTGCATCTGGCAGGCGTCGGCAAAGCGTTTCCGCGAGTGAAACTCCATTGACCGCCGCAGGACCTCGATCATTTTCGGGTGGACCCGCCGACGAACACGGTCGAAGGCCACGGGTGGCCAGTCGTAGGGCCAATCCGGAAGTCGCCCGGAAAACATCCGGTAGAGGATCAGTCCGAGCGAGAACACGTCGGAACGAAACGACGGCTTGCCCATCGCCTGCTCCGGCGCCATATAGCCGAGCGTACCCCATCCGGACCCCTGCACGGTCCGGCGGGCCACACGGGCAATTCCGAAGTCGGCCAAGCGAAGCCAGTCCTCGTCGAAGATGATGAAATTCTCGGGCTTCAGATCGCAGTGAATGACCCGGTTTTCGTGGGCGTAGGCCACCGCCTCGAGCATCTGTTCCGCGTATCCCAGGGCGGTCTCGAATCCCATACGCGTCTGCAGCCGATCACCCAGAGTCCGTTGCCCGAGCGGCAGGACAATCACAAAACGACCCTCGATCAGACTGGCATCCTTCAGAGGCAGAATGTGCCCGTGATTGAGACGGGCCATGAGTCGGACTTCCTCGCGGAAGGCGTCGAGCAGTCCCTTGTTCACCAGGTGGGGATGGGGCACCTTGAGCGCCACTCGAACGCCCTCAATCGTGTCGAGTGCCCGGTAAACGTTGGCGAACGGCCCCTCGGCGAGACGCCGCTCCACCACGTATTTCCCCAATTTCTGCCGCGTTCGGAGCACGAGAGCCGTCCGCTTTCCAAATGAGGCTGCGTGAATCCAGGAGGAGAAAGGTGACAGCCACCTTCTGCCGGAGCGGCCGGGCACCGACCGAAGGTTGGTCGGGTGCCTGGCAGAAGAGGTGACGGTCACCTTTTTCCGGGCCGCAAGGCTGTTCAGCGTTCACTCATCGGCGTGTAGCCGTGCTGCTTGGGGCCCATGTAAACCTGGCGGGGCCGGATAATCCGGCTCGACGAGTCGTCATGCTGTTCCTTCCAGTGGGCAATCCAGCCAGGCAGGCGGCCAATCGCGAAGCACACGGTGAACATGTTTGTGGGAATGCCCATGGCCCGCAGAAGGATCCCACTGTAGAAATCGACGTTCGGGTAAAGCCTTCGCTCGACAAAGTAACTGTCTTTGAGGGCCAGCTCTTCGAGCTTGCGGGCAATATCCAGGAGTGGGTCGCGAACCTGGATCCTGGCAAATACTCGTTCGCACACATCCCGCAGGATCTTGGCCCTCGGATCGTAATTCTTGTAAACGCGATGCCCGAACCCATAGAGCCGGAAGGCGGAATCCTTGTCCTTGGCCAGGCGGATGCACTCCTCGGGCGCCATGCCTCCCTGGGCGATCTGCTCGAGCATGTTGATCACCTCCACGTTGGCTCCGCCGTGGAGCGGACCCCACAGGGCGCAGACGCCCGCCGCACACGAGGCAAACAGGTTGGCCCGGGACGAACCGACGGTCCGCACCGTGGCCGTGCTGCAGTTCTGCTCGTGATCCGCATGGAGGATGAAAATCAGATTCAACGCATCCTCGATTTCCGGATCAAGCACGTAGTGCCGGTAGGGCACCGAGAACATCATGTGGAGAAAGTTCGCACAGTACCGCAGCGCCGGATCGGGATGGATGATCGGAAGGCCCAGCGACCGGCGATAGGAGAACGCGGCGATCGTCCGAACCTTGCTGATCAGACGGGCGGCAGCCAGCGTGAACTGTTCCGTGTCTTCAACGGTGAGTAGCGCCTGGTGATAGCAGGCCAGGTTATTGAGCATTGCCGAAAGGATCGCCATGGGGGGCGCATCGACCGGAATATGCTGGAATTGATGTCGGAGACCTTCATGCAAGAGCTGGTTGTTCGAGAGATGCTCGCTGAAATCGGAAAGCTCCCCGCGGTTCGGCAGCCGGCCAAAGATCAACAGCCAGGCGATCTCCACGAAGTTCGGCCGATGCACCAGCTCCTCGATGGGGATCCCGCGATAGCGAAGGATCCCCTGGTCGCCGTCGATGTAGGTGATCTCGCTGCGGCAAAGGGCCGTATTGGCGAGCGAACGATCGAGTGTGATGGCGCCGGTCTGGTCGCGCAGCTTGCTGATGTCGATTGCCAGCTCGCCTTCGTTGCTTTCCTCGATCGGCAGCTCGATCTCGTGCCCCTCGAATGTCAGTTTGGCGGTTCGTTGCATACATGCTCTCCTGTCCGCGGTCCGAACACGCCCCTTTGGCGAGGGGTATAACTTCAGAAACCGTGGCATAGGGGTGTGGTCTCGGTGCGGACGGACCTCGATGAGCCGAATCGCATGACGAGACACAATGGGGAAGTCCGGCCCGTCGAACCCAGTCGCGGACACATCATCTCCCACCTGCTCCCAATCGTCCGATCAAGAGAGGTGGAGAAGCCTTTCAAGGGGCCGCCGAAAGACAACTTCCCGATCTCTCCGACAGAGCCTAAAGGGTACTTCACCGTAGCCTTTGGCAGATCGGGAAATTGCCTGTCAATCGATCCTAAGGATACCGAGAACTGCCGGAAATGCAAGGGTTGGCGGCACGTTGCCGGGGCATTGACCTCTAGCGGCTGGGCCGGTAGAGGTCGGTTGCAGTGCCCAGATACACCTCGGCGGCAAATCCCAGGGTTTCGCTGAGCGTGGGGTGAGGATGGATGGAGTCGGTCAGATCTCGCACGGCCGCCCCCATTTCTATGGCCAGCACGGCTTCGCTGATCAGGTCCCCGGCTCCGGGGCCCACGATGCCGCAACCGACCACGCGCTTGCTCTTGGGATCGATGAGCCACTTGGTGAGTCCCTCGGTACGTCCAACGGCCTGGGCACGTCCGCTGGCAGCCCAAGGGAAGACGGCCGTTTCCACCTGGATTTCCTTCGCCTTGGCCTCACTTTCCGTCAGGCCGGCCCAGGCGATTTCCGGGTCAGTGAAGACGACTGCGGGGATTGCCCGCGGAGCGAACTCGGCCGGTTCCCCGGCAAGAGCTTCGACAGCGACCTTCCCTTCGTGCGCTGCTTTGTGGGCCAACATTGGCTCGCCGGCAATGTCGCCGATGGCCAGAATGCTGGGATCGGCGGTCCGCTGTTTCGAGTCGACAACGACGAAGCCTTTCTGGTTCACCTCGACCTTCGTGTTCTCCAGGCCGAGGCCGGCGCTGTTGGGGCGGCGCCCGATCGATACCAGTACACGGCTGAAGCGGTGGACTTTTTGTTCCAGATCGCCTTCGAAAGTCACTTCCACCGAGTCCCCCTGGTCGGTCATGGAGACGACCTTCGTCTTCAGCCAAATCGATTCGAACTGGGCAGATAGCCGTTTGGCCAAAGGTTTGACCAGATCGCGGTCGGCACCGGGCAGGAGGCCATCGAGCAATTCAACCACCGACACTCGACTCCCGAGTGCGGCGTAGACAGAGCCCATCTCCAGTCCAATGTAGCCGCCGCCGACGACCAGCAGCGATTCAGGCACATCCGGCAGCGCCAGAGCGCCGGTGGAGTCCATAATCCGGGAGGAGCCGATGTCGAAGGCAGGGATCTTCGAGGGGCTGGATCCAGTAGCCAGGATGCAGTGCTCGAAGCGGAGCCGATCGTCGTCCAGCGGCTTGTCTCCGGCGGACTGCAGCTTGAGGGTACGTGAGTCCTCGAAGGTTGCCTGGGCCTGGATCACGTTGACTTTGCGTTTCTTGGCCAACTGTCCCAGCCCGCCGGTCAGTGTCGAGATCACCTTCTCTTTGCGTTTGCGGATCTTGTCGAGGTCGACGACCGGCTTGCTGAAGGTCACACCCCACTCGGCGAGGTGCTCGGCCTCGGCCATCGCCTTGGCTACGTGGAGCAGGGCCTTGGAAGGGATGCACCCTCGGAGCAGGCAGACACCGCCGAGCCGTTTTTCAACGTCGACCAGAGTGACGTGAATTCCCAGATCTGCGGCCAGGAACGCCGCGGCATAACCACCCGGCCCACCGCCCACGACTACTAATTGTGTTTCCATGATATGTCATCCCGTAATCAATATCTTCGCCGGCGTTTCCAGATAGTCGATCACCTGGTTCAGAAAGCGAGAGGCGGCGGCTCCGTCGACAAGCCGGTGGTCGTAGGACAGGCTCAGCGGCATCATGAATCGAGTCTCCACATTGCCCTCGCGGACGACCGGCATCCAACGCGATCGGCCCAGCAGCAGAATGGCCACCTCCGGGTGGTTAATCACCGGCGTGCTGTAGGTGCCTCCGACGGCACCCAGGTTGCTGATCGTGAACGTGCCGCCCCGCAGGTCCTCGATGCCGAAGCTGACGTCGCGGGCCTTGCCCGCCAGTTTGGCCAACTCGCCGGCAATCTGCCCGATCGTCATCCGGTCAACAGCCCGCATAACGGGCACCACGAGGCCTCGCGGCGTATCGACCGCAACGCCCAGGTTGACGTACTCCTTGTAGACGATGTGTTCGTTTTCGTCGTCGATCGAAGCATTCAGCACGGGATGCTGGCGGAGTGCTGCGGCGACGGCCTTCATCACGAACGGCATGATCGTCAGTTTGATATCCGGTCCCAGGTATCCTTTGGGGATACTCCTGCGCATCTGGTCGAGCAGGGTGATGTCGGCGTCGTCGAAGTTGGTCACATGGGGAGCCGTGCTCACCGACTTGACCATCTGCGCGGCGATGGTGCGGCGAATCTTGGACATCTTTTCGGTGCGGATGCTTCCCCAATTGTCGCTGCCGGGCGTGCCCGGCGGAGTGACCGGTTGCCCGATCGGGGCGGCAGGCGTGGCGACCGCTCCCAGACCAGAACGTGCGGCCTGCACATCCTCCACGGTGATCCGCCCTCGAGCACCCGAACCGGCAACTCGCGCCAGATCGACACCCATTTCACGGGCAAGACGCCGGGCCGCCGGGCCGGCTGGCAGAGGACCACCTTCCGCTGCTGGTGCGGGGGCAGGAGCAGGCGGCGCCGGCTCGGCAGGAGCCGGTTTCGCGGGTGACGGAGCCTTGGGCGAGGGTTCCTTCTTCGCGGAATCCTTATCTTCCGGAGGCGGTTCTGTCGGCTCCGCGGATCCGTCGATCGTCAGGAGAACCTGGCCGACCTTGACCGAGTCGCCCTTGGCGACGTGAATTCTCGCGATTTTGCCGGCGTGGGGGCAGGGAACCTCGATGACGGCCTTGTCGGTTTCCAATTCGACAACGCCCTGGTTCACCTCGATCACTTCGCCCTCGCGCACCAGCACGTTGACGATGTCGCCGCCTGCAATATTCTCGCCCAGTTCAGGCAGTTTGAATTCGATGCTCATTTCCGGTCTTGGCGATTGGGGTTAGTTTCGTATTTCGAGATTTGAGTTCCGGGTCTGCCGGCAGGATGCTACAGCTTGAGCTGATCGGGCTTTTCCGGATCCAAGCCGAGTTTCTGAATCGCCGCCGCCAGTTTCTCTTGGGGGAACCTGCTTTGGGCGGCAAGCTCCGTCAGCGCGGCCAGTGTGACGTTCTCCGCATCGACTTCAAAAAACCGCCGCAGTTCGGTGCGGGCTTCGCTCCGGCCAAATCCGTCGGTCCCGAGCACGGCATAGGGGGCCGGCAACCAGCGGGCAAGGGACAGGGGCACCGCTTTGACGTAGTCGCTTGCAGCCACGATCGGGTCGCTATCGGCATCGACGGCCTCCGTCACAAATGGCTTCCGGTTATCGCCGGGATGGAGCCGGTTCCAGCGTTCGCACGCGTTTCCGTCGTCGTAGAGGGCCTTGTAGCTGGTGACACTGTAGACGGTACTCGAGACGCCAAACTGCTGGTCGAGTATGTCTTGCGCCCGCAAGACCTCCCGCAGGATGGCTCCCGAGCCGAACAACCGGACCTTGGGCGACTTCTTGCCGAGCTGGCGGGTTGAGAGCTGGTAGATCCCTCGGCAGATTGCCTCCGAGACGTTTCGTCCCGACACGTCAAGATGCATCGGCAGTGACGGCATCTCGTAGTTCTCATTCATCAACGTGATGTAGTAGAAGACGTCTTCCTCCTCGAAGAACATCCGCCGGATCCCGTCGAGAACGATTGCCGCCATCTCGTAGGCGTAGCACGGATCGTATGCCTGCAGAGTCGGGTAGGCGAGAGAGTAAAGATGACTGTTGCCGTCCTGATGCTGAAGCCCTTCGCCGGCCAGGGTGGTGCGCCCCGCCGTGCCGCCGAGCAGAAATCCACGGCAGCGCATGTCGCTGGCGGCCCAGATCAAGTCGCCGATACGCTGGAAGCCGAACATCGAGTAGTAGATGAAGAAGGGAATCAGGTTGATCCCGTGGCTGGAATGGGAGGTGGCCGCGGCAATGAACGAGGCCATGGACCCGGCTTCGGTGATTCCTTCCTCCAGGATCTGGCCGTCCTTGGCTTCGTGGTAGAAAAGTACCGTATCGGAATCAACCGGTTCGTAGAGCTGTCCGCTGTGGGCGTAGATGCCGAACTGGCGAAACATGGCTTCCATGCCGAAAGTCCGGGCCTCGTCGGGCACGATGGGCACAATGTATTTGCCGAGCGACTTGTCGCGCATCAAGCGGTTCAGGAGTCGCACGAAGGCCATGGTCGACGAGACGTCGCGGCCTTCGCTTCCCCCGAAAAACTCGGCGAACTCTTCCCACTTGGGCGGTTTGAGTTTGACCAGCGACTTGCGACGGCACGGCACGTAACCTCCCAAGGCTGCGCGCCGCTCCTGCAAGTACTTCATTTCGGGGCTGTCGTCAGGAGGCCTGTAGAAGGGCGCCTTGGCGACTTCTTCTTCGGAAATCGGGATCTCGAAACGTTCCCGGAAATGCCGGAGTTCGTCCTCGTTGAGTTTCTTCTGCTGGTGGGTGACGTTGCGGCCTTCGCCCCCTTCGCCGAGACCATAGCCTTTGATGGTCTTGGCAAGGATCACCGTGGGAGCGCCTTTGTGCTCGCAGGCCGCCTTGTAGGCCGCATAGACCTTGACTGGATCGTGGCCGCCCCGTTTGAGCCGCCGGATCTGCTCGTCCGTGAGGTTGGCAACGAGTGATTCGAGCCAGGGGTCGGCACCGAAGAAGTGCTTGCGGATATAGCCGCCCGATTCGACCGTGTACTTCTGGAACTGGCCGTCGACGACTTCGTCCATGCGTCCGACGAGGATCCCATCCGAGTCCTTTTCCAACAGCGGGTCCCAGTCGGAACCCCAGATCACCTTGATGACGTTCCATCCGGCACCCCGGAAGGCGCCCTCCAGCTCTTGAATGATTTTACCGTTGCCGCGGACCGGACCGTCCAATCGTTGCAGGTTGCAGTTGATCACAAAGATCAGATTGTCGAGCCGCTCCCTCGCTGCCAGGGTGATGGCGCCTAACGTTTCCGGTTCATCGCATTCGCCGTCTCCCAGGAAGGCCCAGACGCGGCTTTCGGCCGCCTCGGGCACGATCCCCCGGTCTGCCAGGTAATGGTTGAATCGCGCCTGGTAGATCGCCATGATCGGCCCCAGGCCCATCGACACGGTTGGAAATTCCCAGAAGTTGGGCATCAGCCAGGGGTGCGGATACGACGACAACCCGCCGCCGGGCGCCAATTCGCGGCGGAAGTTGACCAGTTGCTGTTCCGATAACCGGCCTTCCAGGAAAGCCCGGGCATAGATTCCCGGCGTGATATGGCCCTGGAAGAAGATCTGGTCGGGAGGCAGTTTGCCCTGCTTGCCGCGGAAAAAGTGATTGAACGCCACTTCATAAAGCGTCGCCGAGGAGGCATACGAGGAGATGTGTCCGCCAATGCCGGCACTCTCCTTGTTCGCCCGCACGACCATAGCCATCGCGTTCCAGCGGATCAGACTTTTGATCCGACGCTCCATCGCCCGATCGCCGGGATACTCGGGCTGCTTATCGGGTGTGATCGTGTTCACATAAGGAGTCGTCGCGCTGGAAACGAAGCGGACCCCCATATTGAACGCCTCTCGCTTGAGGCGCTCCAGCAGGTAAACAGCCCGGTCTGGACCGGCGCTCTGCACCACGTACTCGAGCGCTTCAAGCCATTCCTCGGTTTCGCGAGGGTCCGGATCGTCGGCCAGGTGCTGGAGCACACCTTCGGGCAGGACGCCTTTGGGGACGTTATTTGCTTTGTGGTTCATGTCTGTATGTGCGAGGGGCCGCCGGGGCGGAACGGCCCTGGATCTGGTTGGAAGGCAAGCACTTACGATCGATCAAGAAACGACTATCCAGTATTCGTTCCACCCTCACGGCGGGCGAGGTGGTTGCCGGGAAACGCGACTCGTATTTGTTGAGGGATCCTTAGTGATACGTGTCACCCCGTCGTCTGTCCACCCATTGGACGGCCGTTCAGAGATGAGGCCTGTCTTTTCGGCTGATCAAAATAGAATCATAGGAATGTTCCGCCGGTTGTCAAACCGACGTCCCTGGACTGTCAATTGCATTCGGGTAGGGAGGGCACCGATCCGCAGAAAACCAGTGCGCAGCAGGGCAGGGAACCATTGGGGGAAGGAAGCCGGCCGCCAGGACACTCCCGAAACATGCTGTTGCCAAGCCTGCCCTATCTCTTGGGAGTCTCTTCCAAAGCTGGAAGGGACGCGAGGAGGTTGAGTGCTTCCTGGCGCAACTCGGGCGATGCTCGGCTGACGACCATGCGATAGTAGGTGCGTGCAAGGCTCAATTTGCCATCGGCTTGAGCATAGCGGCCCCTTTCCAGAAGTTTCTGGGCCTCCGAGTCTCGTTGAGCGGTTTCCGTCGCGTGAAGACGCCTCGCCTCGGCCACGCCCATAGCGGGACGATCTGCAGAACTTGCCTGCGACCCGATCCGACTTCCGTCGATCGAACGACCAGCCACCGAAGCGTTTGGAGCATGATCTGCGGGTTTGGCGAGCATCAAGTCGCCGGCCGGTTGTGGTGCCTGCGGGCGGACCTCGTGCGACTGCGAGGGGGGGGACCCGTCGCGCACATCCTGCAACGCCTGGAGCACCGCCGAATGCCCTGACGTCTCCTCTGGCAAGGCGTAAGCCATTGGCGGAAACATCGGTTGCACGGGCGGCGGAGCTACGATCGGGAAGCCGCCAACCACCGGGATGTACCCCATGACGAAGGGAGAAACGGAGGTATCCATGATCATGCCGGTCCCGCCATTTGGCACCGTCACCGAGGGGGTCACGCTCGTGAACGATCGGCGGGAGCCTTGCGAGAAATTGCCCAGAAATCCCCCGCCGTTCCAGCCGAAACCGAGATTTGCACCGGCCGAGGGAGCAAACAGGCCGAATTGTGGCGCGGCACTGTTGGGATTGCCGGATGGACCGAACTGGAAGAACCAATTCTTGCCCTGTGCGCCCCAGCTCGTTCCCGTGTGTTCAAAGAAACTGTCGTTCACGGAAGTGTAGGGAGTACTGATGGTTACCTGCTGGGCGAGTGCGGCGACGTTGCCGACCAAGCCGGATATGATCACACTCGTCCACAGATGAAAGCACACTGACTTTTTCGACTGCATGGGATGGCCCTCCACACCGCCGACTGTTACCCCGAGTGGATTCTACCGGTTTCTCGCGGAAACGGTCAAGCAAATCGGGCCACGGAGCATCCGGGCTCCGATCTCAGGCCAAGGCAATCCGAGCCGGAAGCACGGGAACGCTTCCGGATTTCTCGGGAGTCTGGCGGGGGCTGGTTGCCCTGGCGACGTCTACAACGTAGGCTTGACACAGGTCCTACCCCCCGAACGATTGGACGGTTTCGGTGTCACTCGCCACTACTTATTTCGCCGCCGCAATCTGCCTGCTGGGACGGGTGCTCGTATAAAATGATGTTCTGCAAATTGCCGTTTCGTGTTATGATCCGC
>CAYSCH010000255.1:0-14097 GCA_964429355.1 uncultured Planctomycetaceae bacterium
GGCAGGGTAGCTAACTACGGAAAGGATAAACGCTGAAAGCATATAAGCGTGAAGCCCTCTCCAAGATTAAGTTTCGTTAGCACAATGTGCGAGAGTCCCCTGGAAGACGACCAGGTTGATAGGCCGGATGTGTAAGCATGGTAACATGTTCAGCTAACCGGTACTAACGGACGAATGCTTGGCCACATGTATCGAACGCTCCAGCGCGTGACGTTTTCACGCTATTGGGGCCACTCCAAACACAACCTACCGGCGGACCGGGCGAAAGCTCACCGCCGGTCCTTTCCGGCGACCATATCTGAAAGGCCACACCCGTTCCCATCCCGAACACGGTAGTTAAGCTTTCAGAGCCGATGGTAGTACCACAAGTGCGAGAGTAGGTGTTGCCGGATTAATACAAGAGAAGCCCCGCGAACTGCAAGCTCGCGGGGCTTTTTTGTTTTGCTTGGCAGTTCTTCGTCGACCAATGGACTCCGTTGGGGCTCCTTTGCCGACGAGTTTCTGCTCTGTCGCTGGATTGGCTCCGATGTAGCTAGTCTTGGGGGCAAGAATAATCTTGAAGAAGTAGTGGATTTTTCTACAATGATGGGAGGGAGTGCGACCCTTCGGGAACGGACGCCTGCCGCCCTAGGGGCGGACTCGCAGGCTGCGCGGATTTGTCCTTTTTTTTTGCCCTCGGTTATTTGGGAGCCGTCACCATGTCCCAAAAGGCGAAACTTCCCGACCGTCAGATCCTGCAGAAAGTGACCACCCAGCTGCCCCGCAGGGGCATTCGTCCTCCTTGCGACGTTCATGTCTCGGTGCAGAACGGGATCGTCACGCTCACGGGCAAGATCGAGTTCGAACTGCAACGGAAGGCGGCCATCCATGCGGCGCATGCCGTCAATGGCGTGCAGAGGGTTGTCGACCAGATGTCCACAATGCACTGCACGATCGGCGGTTGGCACGCAAAGACAGCGGCGGCTCATCATCGACCCGCTGCAACCCCGCACCACACCCAGCCCTCGCCCCAGGTTTCGGGGGAATCGCCAACACCCGCGGCAGGGCCCCCGGCCCCTCAGCAGGCGCCCGTCACCGCAGCGCAGGGAGACAACAAGTCCTAGGAGTGCTGCATCTGCACCGATTTCAGAGATCTGGCTCACGCCTGTCGAGTTGCGATCGGCAGATCGGGGTTAGGTTTCGGGGCAGGTCATGGTGTCAGACGGCAGGTGTCACCCGCTGCCAGGCTGACGGAGCCCGATCGGAAGGGACTCGCCGAAAACTTCGGCTTGTTCTTCTTCGTCGAGTTGGCCGCCGTGGCGGACGAGTTCGATGAAATGCGGACCTGCGCCGCGGCGTTCGAGACACGCGGCGGTCTTGTCTTGAAGGGAAGGGGAGATGTCGCGATATCGGTCGTCGGTGTGGCGTGAGAGTTGCATCAGGGCGAAATCGGCCATCGGGTCGTCGGGGCTCACCTCGATCAGTTCCTCAAGCCAGCGCGACGCGTCGGCGGCGGGGACGACGGAGTTCAGCGGGCCGTAGAGCGGTACCCGCGTGCCGAGCCGCCCAAGCGTCCAGAGGGCGGCCGACCGAACCGTTTTCATCTTGCGGCGAGGGATCAATTCAACCAGCATTCGGCCGAGTTCGATTTTGATGGGGCAAGGGAGGAGTTCGAGGGATCCGAGGAGCCTCCAGATTTCAGCTGTCTCATGGGAGCCAGCATTCAGTTCGCTTCCACGGCCCTTTCCGGTGGTGACCTGTCGGTACATGGCGCGGATCGAACCGAGCACCGGATCAACGAGCGCCTGCTGCTGACCGGCAGCGAGTCCCGCCCCAATCCGGCGCCAGAGGATCCACCATTCCGTCCGGCACATGGGGGTGCCATGGACGAGATTTCCCTGGAGGATCCGCCAGGTTTCGGCTACACGCCAGTCGTCCATTGCCATTCCATAGCCCGGCCGGAGGGCAAAGCCGAGGAGGTTGAGCCAGCGGGCCTCGTGTTCCTGGCTGCGTCGCCGGCCAGGCTCGAGCTCAAGGAACGATTCCCAGATTCGCCGCAGGAGGGATGGGGGCCAGAGTTGGCGATTGCACTGAAGGATCTTCGTGAGCCGTTTCATCAATCCCGCGGGACTCTCCTGGCCTGTCGAGGAAAAGGTTCCTTCGAGTAAGGCCTGCACATCGCTCCAAACGCTCTCCTCGACAAACCCTCGTTGTTCGGCCCGGGCTTCATGGGCCGTCCTGTCGGTCTGGGTGGCGGAGCGGACGTCGAACTGAAGCCGCCATTTGCCCGTCCCTTCGGTCTGGGCACACCAGAGATCGAGGGTGCCGATCTCGGTGAGTCTGGCGTGGAGAGTAACAGAGGTCGTCTCCGCCGCGATTTTCTTTCGGGTTTGCAGAACGGTGCGGACGGGAGGCAGGGGCGTCATCTGCTGGCGGTCGACCTCAATCACCGCCCCCGCCGCGTCGGTCAGCCGGGTGCTCGAGACATAAAGGGGAAACTCGACCGGATCGGACACGACAAGGTCGAATGGGTTTTCGGTCACATTGACCTCCAGGCCGGGCTCGGTGCCGGCGGGGATCAGGCAGACGGCCTTGGGCGGCTCGCTCTGAATGCCGATGAAATAAGAGCGGGCCAATCCTGCCGAGATCCGTTCACCTCGCCCGCGGCGAACCATTCCGTAGTACGCGGCTCCGTGGGCAACGGCCAGGTCAAGCCGCTCGTTATCGAGCAAGACGGGTTGCCACGACTCCTGTCCTTTGTCGGCGTGAAACCATCCACAGAGCGTTTCGAGGAGCCGCTGCTGCAGGAGATCCGACTCGAACAGTCCCCCGTTGAAGAGCACGATATCGGGCCGAGCGGGGTCCTGCCCTTCGGCCAGTTCGACACCTTCGAGAGCCACGTGGCGATGGGCCGAAAGGAAGGCCGCCAGATAGCGAGTGATGGCCGGATCGGGTGCGTAGGGAAGGCCGAATTCCTGGAAGCCCGACCGGTGCTGGGCCGGTCGGTCGTCGAGGCTGACCCTTGGAAAGAAGCCGTCGACGAGGAGTTCCTGCACTTCCTGCCGAGTGACCTGGATCTGCCGGCCTCCGCCAATCAGCCGGGAACCACTTCCCGGCAGGCTGATGGTGAGCCGGTCTGGGGCCTTTGGACCCAGCAGGGTTTCCTTGACCTGCCGACAGGTGCGAACGAGAATGGCCCAGGATCGCGGCTCCATCCGGCCGCCGGGCGACAGTTGCTTCTCAAGGTGATGGGCAAGGGCCAGGTCGAGATTGTCACCCCCCAGGATCAAGTGATCCCCCACTGCCACGCGGTGGAAGCGAACCTTGCCGGTCTCTTCCGCACGGACACGGATAAGGGTGAAGTCGCTAGTACCGCCGCCGATGTCGCAGACGAGTATTTTCTGCCCAGGACTGACCAAGCTCTGCCAATCGGCGCGATGGTGATCAATCCATGCGTAGAACGCAGCTTGGGGTTCCTCGATCAGTACCACCCGCGGCAGACCTGCCCGGGCAGCGGCCTTGACGGTCAGTTCCCGGGCCACTTCGTCGAAGGAGGCCGGAAGGGTCAACACGAGGTCCTGTTCGGCGAGCGGGGCGTTGGGAAAGCCGGCATCCCAGGCCGCGCGGATGTGGGCCAGGTAGCGGCCGGAGATCTCGATGGGAGACAGGCGGGTCACATCCGCAGCGCTGTGCCAGGGCAGTAGGGGAGCCGTGCGATCCACGCCCGAATGGCACAACCATGACTTGGCCGAGACGACCAGTCGCCCCGGCACAAGGGTGCCATGATCGCGGGCGAAAAAGCCCACGATGCCGCCGCCCGTATCGGGGTGGAAGGGGAGCCGGAGGGCTCGGTCGTCGAATTCGCCGGGGGCGGGTTCATAGTGGAACGAGGGGAGCGTTTCTCGCCGTTCCACTTGTCCAGGCGCGACGATCTGCGGGACGGAAAAGGTCCGCACGCGCCAGGGTTCTTCGTTGGCATCGACATAGGTGACGGCCGAATTGGTCGTGCCGAGGTCGACCCCAACGACGTAGCGAGCGGAGGCAGATTGTTCATTGGGAGCTGCGTTCACATCGATGTATCCAGGCGGCATCCAAGCGCGGGAAATGCCCTCGCAGTCATCAATTTCCGGACAGCGACGTCACTTGTTACCTGTCGGCATCCTCGCGGACGCTGAACTCGAGTTTCCACCGCTGTGCCGACTTGGTGCCGACACACCAGAGTTCAAGCATGCCCAGTTCCGTGACCCGGGCCTGGAACTGGACGGGAACGTAATCGTCTTCGATCTGCTCGTCAGCCGGGAGTTCGGCCT
Source organism: uncultured Planctomycetaceae bacterium (assembly GCA_964429355.1). GTDB lineage: Bacteria > Planctomycetota > Planctomycetia > Pirellulales > Thermoguttaceae > JAAYAY01. The sequence goes on from CAYSCH010000255.1 coordinate 4,290, forward strand.
CCATGGAATCGGTCTCCGAGAGTTCCTCGTCGTCCCAGCGGTCGAGGAGGTCGCCGGGGCGATCCTGCTTTCGCACGGAGGAGCTGAAGAAACGGAACTGGGCGGCCTCGCCAACAACGAGCCCGATTTCGTCGCTGGGCACGTCGGCCTCGGTGCCTTCCTCCATGCCGATCGGGACCACGCAAAGGGCTTTCATCGGGCGAGGGGCGCCGGGGATGGCGAGGCCGGAGGATTCGATGCCGACATAGTAGCTTCGTGCGGTGCCGCCCCGGATGCGGACGCCGCCTTTCTGCTTTGCCCAGCCGTAGTAGGCGGCGCCGCGGGCGACCGCGTGATCGAGGTCCGGCGCGCCGGCGAGCAATTGGGGCGTTGCGCCGAACCAGGTCCCCATCACATCGCGGAGACGATCCTGCAAGGCCGCCGACTTGAACACGCCGCCGTTGAAAAGGATCTTGGTCGGTCGCACCGGCTCCAATCCGTTGCCATGGGCGTGGAGGAAGGCCGCCAGATGACGGGTAACGGCCGTATCGGCTTCGAAGGGGAGCCCGATCTCGCGAAATCCCGACGCCCGTCGGCGCGCCGGCCGGTCGGAGATATCGCAAGGGGGAAAGAACCCGTCCAGAACAAGCGAAGCAACGCTCTGACGGTCGACCTCGACCGAGACGGTGCCACCGATCAGTTTTCGGCCCCGTCCGAGCACGGAAATGGTCTGGGTTTTCGGACCAGCGGGAGCGAGCAGAGCCTCCTTGGCGTTGCGGCAAGAGTGCCAGAGCGACACGGATTGCCAGGGATCGAGTTTCACGCCCTGGTCGGCAAACTGACGGGCCACATGGTGGGCTAGGGCAAGGTCCATGTTGTCGCCGCCGACGAGCAGATGATTGCCCACCGCCAGCCTTTGAAGCGACAGTTCGCCACCCTCTTCTGAAACGCCGACGAGAGTCAGATCGGTAGTACCACCGCCGACATCGCAAACGAGCAACTTGTCGCCCACTCCCATCGTCTTGCGCCAGCCCTGGCCGGTAGTCGCCAGCCACGAATAGACAGCCGCCTGAGGCTCTTCGAGAAGAACAAAGTCATCGGCCAGTCCCGCGGCGAGGGCCGCCTCACGGGTCAGTTCTCGGGCCGAGGCGTCGAACGAGGCTGGAACGGTGAGGACAAGATACTGCTTGTTGGCTGGGAAATCGGGGAAGGCCGCTTCCCAGGCGGCAATCAAGTGCTCCAGGTAACGCCGGGTGGCGGTGACGGGAGATATCTTGGGAACGTCGTCGGATGCCCCCCAGGGGAGCACGGATTGATGGCGGTCGATACGACTGTGGCAGAGCCAGCTCTTGGCAGCACCGACAGTGCGGTCGGGGACCTCGGCGGCCTGGCGACGCGCGAAATGGCCAACGGCGAAGTTGCGTCCATCGGCCCACGGGAGGTCGAGCGAGCCGGACGAGGCATCCCGGTCGGTTCCCAAATAGAGAAAGGAAGGGAGGGCGTCGCGGGGTTCGACCGTCGAAGTGTCGACAAGCTGCGGAATCGGAAGCAACCCAAGCTGGGGATGGTCGTCCTCCAGAGCGCAATAAGCGAGAACACTATTGGTGGTTCCGAGATCGATTCCCAGAACGTAGTCGGCTGTCATGGATTGGTAACTCCAATGGCTCGGCGATGGGGCCGTCGACACGGGGGCGAATGGGATCCTCAGGGTAGCTCGACCTCGGCAGAGGCGATGACCCGGGCGGCTTGCTCGCTTCCAGACCAGTGAGGAATTTCACTCTTTGTCGCCTGCCAGCCGGGGTGTATCAGACGTCCCTTGAACGGGGGCTCGCCGGTCACATTTCCGGTGAGGTGGTACATGGCCGAGTCAAATCCGGCGGGGACCTCGATTTCCGTCTGCTCATCTTGGATCATGAGCGGCTCGACGGCAAACATGCGCTCGATGACGGTGCTACAGTCGCGATGAACGTCGCGGGCGGCGGCACCTACCTGGGCGTCGGTGTAGCCGTCGAGGGATTCCTTGATGAAATCCAGAAAGCGGGCATCGCGTTGGAGGGCGGCTAGGAAAGTCACGGCCTCGCTACGCACCGGTTTCTTGGGCTTGGGGGGAGGGGACTGCGGTTTTGGAGCCTCGATTGCCGGTGCCGGCGCCACTTCCCCATTTAAGGCGAGAGCAATACGCTCGGCGGCCTGGCGATTGAACAAAACGGTGAAGAAGACGCGGAATGCCAAGAGGATTCGCACGGTGCTGTTCTTTCTTTTAGCGAGTACTTCCGAGTTACTGGATCCGCCGGCGAGGCCCATCATCCGGGGGGAAAGCGGGGCATCCGGAAACTATTTAGTCGAACTAGGATTGGTGAAGGTGTCAAGACGGGCGGGAATGTCGTCCGTCGAGCTGGGCAAGAACGCCTCGATCTTGCCGTTATCTACGCCGTACCTGACAAACTGGGATAGATAGAGAAACATCTTGTACTGCATACCAAGCCCCAGCGAGGCAGAGTTGCACGGGTTTCGAAGACCCGCGATATCCCCAGCTCAGAAGCGGGCATACTCAAGAGGGACAGGAAGAGAGAACGGCGAGATTCGACGCAGCGAGGTTCTTTGAGGGCAAGGGGAACTGCGAGTTGGCTCAGTTGGAGCCGAACCGCATCGAGTCGTACTGAAGCATTGCACAGAGCGCATGCTGAACATAGTCGATACGAACTTCATCGCAGCGTCCTTTGTCCCAGGCAACCGGCACGACCGATCGTGGAATGCCGCCAGCATACAGTCCCGATTGAACCTGGGCACGAACGAGAAACGCGATGCCGGCGTCAATGCTGGGAATCATACGATCGCCCAGATCGCTGTAGTCCGAGGCAAGCAGCGGAAGCGCCGCCTGCATACCCTCCAGCCGTGTGGCGGTCGGGCACGTACGGCCGTCGTTGGTGAGGCAGCCGGCCATCGCACCGAGAGGTCTGGATGGGGGCATGTCATTGAGCATCTGCTGGCAGATCTGCGCGGCGTGATAGGTGAGTGCGGCGCGGTCGATATCCCATTTTTCCCGGCCTGCGATTTGAACCAGCTTGGCCGTAGCCAACAGGGCCCAATGGTCGGCCTCCACGGTTTTCTGGTTACGCCGGCACTGGGCGAGGTAATTGAGGGCCCGCTCCGCGCCCGCGCGCCATTGGGGCTGGGGATCGAGCTCATAGAGCGTGAGCAGTCCCAGTGCGGCTTCGCCTGGGTAATAGAGCGAAGTCCACGCATCGCTGCGGCCGCCTTGCGAGGGAACGTACTTCGAGAAGAAGCTGCCGTCGGGCCTCTGCATGTAGAGGACGAATCGTCCCAACCCCCGCAGTCCCTCCAGCGGCGTCGAAGAGGGCCGGAATTCCTCCAAGCTGCCAAATGCGACCAGGCCCAGCCCCGCCCCACCAAGTTTCGCCTCCAGCGTAGCGGCACCCGAGTCAGCCTCCGACGGCGACCAGATGGCCAGTTGGTCCCTGTGTCCTCCGACCGACGCGACGGCCTGGTCTTTCAGGAAACAGGCGGCTCGCAGTGCGGCCTCCTCGACCGATCGGTCCGAGCGCCATGCCGTGTACTTGCCCAAGGCATATATGGTGCCGGCATGACGCAACAGGTTGTAGCTCGGAGCCGGTTCCACGGCTGGATCGAGGTAGATCCGATACACGAACCGCCCATCGTCGGCGCACGCCCTCGTCAGATAGCGCCCCGCCAGTTCGATTGCGCGCTGCAGTTGCTGGCGATCGACTCTTTCGCCGGCCCCGACCGAATCCCTCCACTCGATCGGCGCATCGTAATGAACCTGGATCACTTCGTTGCGATCGCCTCTGCCCGAATCCAACCCATCGACGCGGCGTTCGTTGTGCCGCGGAATAGTCACTCGCGGCACTGCCGGTTCAGCATCATGCATCCCAACCGCCGACGGGCTCGACGCATTTTTGCCGCAGCCGGTCCACAGCAGGCAGGTCGCCATCCACGCAACCTGCACGCCGACAAGTAGATCGCGGTGGCACATGGTCTCTCTTCTCCACTGGGGGCCTGTTCGAAAAGGGGAAGCTGGCTCCCTTATGTTGTGCACCGAGCTGGCTGCAATCGGTGTTTTGCCAGGGCGGCCGGAAGAAATGAACGGCCTCTCCTGGAAAACATGGCTTTTTGGTCATTTCTACCGGCCGCTCTTAGCGGTTCGGAAACCTGATTCGAGTGAGCATACCAGATGCCCCCGCTCCTGCCCAAGAGCGAACTTCGGGAGACATCCTCGTCGGCGTCACAAACAGTTCCCGCACCTTGGCCTCCTGAGGCCGCGGCCATGCGACCGTCGTCGACCAGCGCGTGCACGTCAACGGGATTAGGACGTTATGAGGAGAGTCGCTGGGGACGGAATGATGGAAGGGGTAGACACGACAAAATCGCATCCCACGGGATTAGGATGGCAAATCGAGGGCGGTCTGGATTCGCTTGACGTTGACCTCGCGTGGCAGGACGCCCGATTTTGCCGCGATGGCCGCTGCGGCGCCGGCGGCGGAGCCGATGGCCATGGCGATCTGCTGTACCCGATAGGACGCGTGCGCCTCGTGGCTGCCGCTAATACAGCGACCGGCGACCAGCAGGCCGGCGAGTTCTTTGGGGACCAGGCAGCCGTAGGGGATGTCGTAGGGGTTGACCCCGGCGGCGAGCCCTTCGGCCTGTCCTGGTCCGGCGGGATTATGGATATCAATCACGAAGGACGCCTTGCGGACGACGGCGTCGTCGCGCCGGTGGCCGGCGATGAGATCGTCGCGAGTGAGGTAGTCGACGCCGAGGATGCGGCGAGTTTCGCGAACGCCGATCACGGCCGGCATACCGGCAATGTAGGCGTTTTCATAGCCGGGGCCGTGCTTGCGGAGAAAGTCGAGAATCGCGACGGCTTGGCGGCGGCCCTCCAACTCGGCCATGGTCAAATCCTTAACCTTCGTGCCATCGACGTAGTTGACCTGGGTGGCGTTGATGACAGCCTCGCCGGGCCGGCTGGTGCGGTAGGTCCGCACAACGCCGACATTCTCGGGCAATTCGCCGGCCTGCTGGGCGCGCTCGACGATCGATTCCCACGACTGGCCGCTCACCTGAAGCTCCCGGGCCTGGTTCTCGCTGCCGCAGAAGATCGCCCGGCTGTCGTCGAGGCCGGCGAGGGTGTACATGATGGACATGGGCTGAAGGAGGCCGTCGCCTGGGCGGCCTTGTTCGAAGGCGGCACCGGCAGCGGATGCCACATCGCCGTCGCCGGTGGCATCGACGGTGACCTTGGCGCGGACATTGAGCATGCCCTGTTTGCTCACCAGTCGTACGCCGACAACGCGATTGCCATCGAGAAGCGTTTCGCATGCCCAGGCGTGAAGGAGCAGATCGGCACCGGATTCCTGAGCGAGATCCGCGTACTGTAGGTCAAGCCGATCGGGATCGATGCGGACGCCGCCGATTCGCTTCAGGACCTCGCGAACGAAGGGACTGTCCGAGTGGCCCATGAGGGGTGCAACCCGGGCGTGGACGCCCATTCCGCCGAGCCGTCCGTAGCGTTCGACGAGGAGGACCTTGGCGCCGCCCCGGCCCGCCAAGACGGCCGCGGCCATGCCGGCGGGGCCACCGCCGCAGACGAGAACGTCGGTGGTCATGTCGGATGTGCCGGCGTTCTTCGCGAGTTGGGGAGCAACCACGCCTGCCAAGGAAGAGGCTGCGGCAGCGGCGCCGGTCGCAGCCAGGCCGGAGGATGTGAGGAAATGCCGGCGAGTGTAAGAGGTTTCTGACATATTGGGGCCTGGGACGTCGGGCTTGTGCCATCTACCGGGATCATCCACGACAGCAGGCGAATGTTTCGGAGCTGACGTTCACGGTTGACCGAGGCTGAAGTACTGCAACTTTGGAGCCAATTTCTGACGGTCCTATCTTATCAGAAATGCGAGGGATCCGAACAGGAAACCGAACAGCATGGTGATGAACAGCATCTCTGCCAGCGAATACTGGACCGGCTCTTCGGTCGTGTCCACTTGTTGCCGTGACCTGCCAAAAATCTTGCCGGCACAACCGGCGATGGCTCCCAATGCGGCAAGGTTAATCAGGATCGCAACAATCCTCGGGAGAGGTATCTTGAAGAATGCGAAGGGACTGCTCGTGAAGATGATGATCATCGCTTGGAACACCAGGACAATCAGGGCTCCTTTGAGAGCTGTGGTGACGAGGCGATTCGTCCTGCTCCCGATCCATCCCGCGATGCCACCGCCGACTGCCACCATAAGGGACCATACCGCCGCTGCCAGCAAAAATTCAGCCAATCTGTCACGAATTCGGGAATTCCCCGGCATGGCGACGAGGTAGGGGACGACAAAGTCGACGTAGCCTACCAGCCACGTAAGGGCAGCACCTGCGAGAAAACCATTCCAGCGACGGCTCGTCCTTCCAACAGTCGGTGTTTCGACGACGTCCACTTCCGCATGGAAGGCGGGTTGTTCCACGCCATCCTTGGACGTGCCGCAACTCCAGCACGCGTCGAAGGGTTCGTCAATGAGTTCACCGCACTTGGTGCATTGCCACATGCTGAGCTCACGTTTCCGAAACGCGTGATGAATTGTGGGTACAGTTCCGGGCTCCGCCGATCATCCCACGGCCGCCGCGTTGCAGCGGCCGTGGAGTGAGGAATGCGGGAACTTGCTTTCCTAGGTTGCGCTAACGCGGCCCTAGGCTTTGGTGTGTCGACCGCTTCGCGGTGTTGATCTACGGGGTATGGAAATGGATGACGGAGGCTGAGGGTTTTTCTGGGAGGCTGACGGGGAGGCCGTCGGTCATGAGGGTACGGCCGGTTGACTTCGTGGTGGCCTCGACACCAAACACGCGGATTGTGTAAGTCGCCTCGGGATCGAGATCGTGGAGGACGAGCGGTTTCTTCTCGTCGGGGCTTTCAGCTCGCCGGAAGGCCTGCACGGCGCCCTCGCGGCGCTCGGGAGAGTTGAACTGCCAGGCAATCCACTGGTTGGCGTCCTGGGTATAGCCGGTGAGGGGATAGAAGTCATCGTAGTAGAAGCGGGAGAGCTCGCGCCATTGCTGGTAGAGGACGCGGAGGGCGGCGTAGTCGATTTCGCGGACGCGGAAGTCGATTCCCGAGCCGAGGCTCGGCGCGGTATTGCTCCAGAAGGCGTAGGGTTCGACCGGTGTCAAACCGCCGCCGTAGTAGGCGGCCGCACTGCTGGCGACCGTGCCGGTGCCATGGTAGGGAAGCCAGAGGGAGATCCCGTAGGTCATGCATTGGTGGCCGATCGGTTCGTAGGCGTAGTCGCTTCGCCAGAGCGGCACGGCGCGACGCATGGTTTCCAAATCGTTTCGCCGACCGCCGCTGGCGCAGGAATCGATGAGCATGTTGGGGTGCCGGCGGAGGAGTTCGTCCCAGTAGGCGAGGTAACCGCAAACGTAGCGGTTTTCGGTGATCCCCTGCCGGTCCGGCTCATCGGCTGCGCGCCAGAATGCGAGCGGATCGATATTGAAGTCCTGGCGGTAGAGGTCGATTCCTTCGCGGGTAAGGAGGGCGTCGATGTGTTCGGTCAGCCACTCTCTGGCCGCCGGATCGCCCAGGTTGAGGAGCCGCGTTTCGTTCTGGGTCGGTGCCTGATTGCGATTGTAGAGATGGAATGTTGCCACATCGGGCGACGGGGCCGGTTCGAGATAACCGTAGCTCCAGGGGTCGCCGGGATTCTGCTCAGGCGAGAACTCTTTGCCTGGATCGAAGACGTTGCCGCTTGCGCTGGTCAACCGCAGTTCCAGGCCCGTGGAATCGCAGACGTAGGCCCCGTTGCCCCAGCCGACGACGAAATCGAGGGTGTCGCCCTTGGCCAGGTTTTGGCTCTCGCGGTACTCTGCCCGTGGGCCTGCCCCGTCGAGACGAATCGCTCCCTGGAACAGCGATTTGCCGTTGTGGAGCACGTGGACGGCGGTTGTTGTGTCGGCGTCGATGGCCAGGAAGGCGGCGTCGACCTGGTACTGGCCGTTTTCGGGGACAGTCCAGCGGACGACGCTATACTCGCCTTTGGGGCCGGGATGGAAAGCCAGCCGGCCTGGTTCCCAGCGAACGTTGGCGAACGTGCGGATTTCCGTGGTGGGGTTGTAGCTCACGCAGGGGTCGCTCCCGCCGAGGTCGCTGGAAGACCACGAGCGAACTCCGGCCATCGTGTCTTCGGCCTTGGGTTTGGAGCTGAGGAGCCACTCGGGATGGTTGTCGTAGATCCAGGTGTCGGGCGTAACACGCTCCGGCTCGAACCAGACGAGGATCTTGACACCCTTGGAGTGGGCATGATCGCTGATCGGGCGGAGGCCTTGAGGGAAGCGTTTGGGATCGATCTCCCAGGTGCCCACGTGAGGCCAGCCGTGCTGGTGGATGTACCAGCCGGCGTCCATCCACCAGTAGTCGAGGGCAAAACCTTCTTCCAGGTAGCGATCGATGTGCATGATCTGGTTCTGCTCATTGGCACCGATCATCTCCTCGTAGGCCCGGGAACTGGAGGCGACGAACTGGGGCGGCGGCAGCTTGCCGCCCGGCCTGGGCATGCTATGGGCCATCATCCAGCGGCGCCAGAGATTCTGGGAGCGGCCGTAGTCACCTTGCCAGAACAGGATTGCGATCAGGGGAGAACGAATCTCTTCACCGGGCCGGAGCCTGGTGCGAACGAGTTCCTGGCCGGCCCGCACTCGCAACCGGCGGCCGTCGTCGCGAGTGAGCTCGGCGGCCCATTGACCGGGCCAGCCGACGGCCACGATCGCTCCCTCGGCGTCCCACTCCAGGTTGAAGTAGGACCAGTCCACGTTCGTGGGGCGCCCACCTGCCCCGGCGAGTCGCTGCGACTGGTTGGCAGCCAGGATCGTTTCGCGAGGGGCGTAGTCCGAACGGTTTGCCTGGGATCCGGCCGCATGGTGGAGCAGGAACTCGCGCTCCCCGGTTCGCTCCCAGTTGATGTCGAGGGCCTGGACATTCTCCAGAATCGGCGTTTCGGATTCGCCCGTGTTGCGGAAGTAGAGCGTCCATTCGACGGCGGGGAAATCCGTGTAGACGACGGCCTCGCAGCGCAGTTCGAGCCCCGTCTGCGAATCGGTGCAGGTGATGGTTCGTTTCGAGCGAGTCGGGTCGAGGGCCTGGGTGGTTTCTTTCCGCTGCCAGCCGGTCAACAGTTCGCTCGACGGGCGACCGCCGTAAACGAACGAGTAGGGCAGGCCTTTCGAATCGGCCGCGCCGAGCACGCTCCCAGCAAAATGATTGGAGAGACCGAGTTCCGCCGGGGTTGGCGAAACTGCCGGGCTCTGGGAAATCAGGAGCACGAAGGCGGTGACAGCCCATACGGCAGTCCGGAGTGAAACCAGCGCATTCCGCTTGTACATGAGAGGGTACCTACTTTCCAAGGAGATCGCCGACGTTCTTGGTGAACGGCAAACACCGGCAGAGATCCGCGGCCATGCCGGGATTGTGGAGGGTCGGCCAGGGGTTTGTCAAGCAACTCGAACATTCCGGCCGAGGGGAGAACTCCACTCGCTGGACCTTTGTTGGTAGAATCGGCACGAACAAGACGGAGGAAGCTCACCATGGGCGCGCCCAGAAATTGGTTATTCAATCGGGTGGCACGCCCTGAGGAACGAAGAGCGTTGTGCCCCCACAAACCGCGCCCTTCGCTCTCACTCAGGGACGCGCCATCCCGGTGGCAGTTTGTGCAACTCATTCATGATCGCACCCCATGTACGCGGTGGAGAATCGTCTTATGTCCATCCGAAATACGGTCCTCATGCTGCTGATCGCCACAGATTTCTCCATGGCGACAGACCAGAT
>CAYSCH010000256.1:0-7777 GCA_964429355.1 uncultured Planctomycetaceae bacterium
CGCGGCACACCGTACATCAGCATCGGTCGCACCGTACGGTTGGCCGATTCGTCCTGCCAGTGGAAAAACTCCGACCTGGCCGCCGAAGGCTACGCGCTGGAGGTGATTGGCGAGAACGTCTACCTGTATGGCGGCAGCGGTCGTGGTCTTCTGCACGGGGTGTATTCGCTGCTCGAAGAAGACCTCGGGTGCCGCTGGTACTCGACAACCTCCGTGGATACCCCGCGCACCGACAACCTCTCGATTGCCCTGGCACCGCGGAAGTATCTGCCGGTTCTCGAGCTGCGAGATCCCTACATCCACAAGCTGCATGATCCCCAATGGTCTCTGCGGAACAAGACCAATAGCCCGCACGCCCGCGTGCCGATGGCGTGGGGCGGCAGCATCCGCTTCCACAACATGGGCCACACCTACGCAGCCTACTTTCCGACCGACCAGTACTTCGCCCAGCATCCTGAGTATTACGCTCTGGTCAACGGCAAGCGGCAGCCGAGCCAGTTGTGCCATACGAACGAAGACGTCATCCGGCTGAGCATCGAAAAGACGTGTGAGATCTTCCGCAACCACCCCGAGGTAACCATCACGGCCATCGGTCCCAACGATGGCCGGGGGTTCTGCGACTGCCCGAACTGCAAGAAGCTCGACGACGAGAATGGCGGAAGGTCGGGCAGCTTCTTCTACCATGTCAACCGGATTGCCGAGGGGGTGAAGAAGGAGTTTCCCAGCAACCGCCTGATCTCGCTGGCATACCTCGACTATGCCCAGCCTCCCAGCAAGCTCAAGGTAGACGATTACGTGATCATCCAGCTCTGCACGGACTCGCACGCCTGGAAGTACCAGTTCTGCTTCCTCGAGGAGTCGCAGGACTTCCAGCAGATCATCAAGGCCTGGCACGCCGTCGATGCCAGGGTGTTTATCTGGGACTACACCACCGACTACGTCCACTTCCTGGTTCCCATGGCAAATTGGCCTGTGGTCCCGGCCAACACGCGGTTCAACATCCGCAATGGCGCAACCGGGATCATGTACGAGTCCGAGCTGAACGACATCGACGAGCTGCGCGGCTGGGTGTGGGCCAAGCAGTTGTGGAACCCCGAACTCGACACGCAGACCCTGATGAAGGACTTCGTCTTCGGCTATTACAAAGAGGCGGCCGATCCCCTTTGGGACTACCACACGATGATGTGGGACTACTGGGAGAGGTGGCACCGCCAGCCGCACCAGTGCGGCCAGCCGTCCGACAACCCCCTCCTGAACAACCTGCACTGCTCCTACGCGCCGGATGGCCCCATGTTCTCGCCCGAGTTCATGGCCGGCATGAGGCGCTCCTTCGAGGAAGCGGAACGCAGGGCGAAAAGCGACGAAATCCTGGAACGCGTGAAGCGGGCCAAGCTGTCTCTGCTCTACCTGGAGTTGTCGCAACATCTTGGCTATTACACGGAATTCGGCGATTTCGTGTATGGCAAGAGCCTCCGGCAACCTCCGGCTGCCAAACAGGTGTTTCAGCAGCTTCTCGACGAGTTCACCGGCATCTGCAAGAAGCATGAACTGACCACGCTGGGCATTCCGATCACTCTGGCCAAGATAACCGACAAGTGGCAGGCGTGTATTGCCGCTGAAAGCGCCGCCCTGCCCAAGATCTACCTCCCCGCCGAGTGGATCTTCCAGCCGGATCCTGCCGACAACGGCGTAACCGACAACTGGTGTGCACGCCCGGAGTACTACCAGGCCGCTCTCCAACTGGATGGCCCTTCCGGCGGCCAGCCGTCAACCGGCACTCTGAAAGAAGGATGGCATCGCCTGCACGTCAACCGGGGCGTGGGTTGGGAACAGCAGGGCTTTGCAGGTTTCGATGGCTACGGCTGGTACTTCCAGACCCTCGAGATACCCGACGAACTGTTCAGCAAGAAGCACCTCTACCTGGATTTCCTGCAGGTCAACGAGCAGGCGTGGGTTTATGTCAACGGAGAGCTCGCCTGCGAGCGGTCCTATGCCTCCACCGGGAAAAACGTGGGCGAATTGGCGGGAGCGGCCTTCAGCTTCGACGCGAAGCAATGGCTCAAACCGGGCTGCAGGAACCGGATCGCGGTCAGGGTCGCCCATTCCTCGGGCCTCGGAGGCATCCTGCAACCAGCCATGCTGGTCGCGACAGACGAGGACTGCTCGACCGGCCAATTGGATAACTTCAGATACTGAATGACTTCCGTGATTTGTCGAAATATGGTCGCCACGACACAGCCGCGTGGGCTTGCCCCGCGCTGTTGGAGTACCGGCTTTAGCCGGTTTTCGTCCTCCCCCGCATCCGAAAACGAAGACGCTTTCGATAGCCGCGTGGACTTGCCCCGCGCTCGGGTTGCGACAGCAACTTGGCGGGGGAACCAGTGCTGGTCTGTCGAGTCACACAACACCCTTTCAGAAATCCTGTCGACACGCCTGGAAAGGAGTAACAATCCGTGAAATCCAACACACTCTCCCTTTGCACGGCCATAACCATTGTCTGGGCAGCATCCCTGATGCCCCTCGCCGCCGTTGCCGCGGAGCCCGACGCGGAAATCGCCCTGAATCGCCAGTGGGCTGAGCAGGTGCTGGCCGAGAAGTCCGCAGAAATCACCCCCGTCAACAGCCTGGTAATCGTCCACGAAGACGTGCCCGGCGATACCAAACTGGGACGGTGCGCTGCCGTGGACGGGCCGCCGATGCGGCTTGGCGACAAGGTTTTCGAGCACGGCATCGGAGTCAACTCTCTGAGCGTGATCCGGGTTGTCCTCGTGAAACCGGCGAAGAGCTTCACCTCGATCATTGGAATCGACCGCAACATGGACAACACCCCCGCGTCGGTCAGGTTTCACGTAAGCGTGGACGACAAGGATGTGTTTGCGACCGATATCGTCAGGGCGGGCGCCGCTCCCCAGGTCATCGATGTGCCGCTCGGCGGTGCGAAGTCATTTGACCTCACCGTCGATGTCGGCGGCGATGATCGCAACTCGGATCAGGCGGATTGGGCCGATGCGAAGGTCGTCTTCGAGGATGGCTCGGAGGCTTGGCTGGATGACATTGCCAGGCGGGCGACACCGGAAGGGGGCCTGCCATTCTCCTTCGTCTATGGCGGGAAGCATTCGTCCGAATTCATCAACGACTGGAAACGCGAAATCCAGGAGGAGAAGGTCAGCGAAACCAAGACCCTCCGAACCCTCACGCTGACCGACCCCATCAGCGGACTGGAGGCCAAGGTCGCCTGCACGATCTATCTCGACACTGCCGGCATCGATTGGACCGTCTACTTCACGAACAAGGGAAGCAACGACACCCCCGTACTCGAACAGATCAGGGCGGTCGACGCCACGGTCGACGTTGGCTTAGGGTCCAACGTGGTGATCCACCGGCTCAACGGTGCTCCCTGCGCCACCGACGACTGGATGCCCTTCGACCAGGCCGTCCCCGCTGGACAAACCGTCGAGTTCTCGGCCACCAACGGCAGATCGTCAAACGTCTCTCCCTGGTTCAACGTCGACTGGGGCAGCGGAGGGTGCATCACCGCCATCGGATGGTCCGGTCAGTGGACCGCCTCCGTCGAACTGAGAGACGGCAAACTGCGCACCCGGGCCGGCATGCAGAATCTGCACACCGTTCTCCATCCGGGTGAAAGCATCCGCACTCCGCGGATCATGCAGCTCTACTGGCAGGGCGGCGACCAGTATCGCGCCTACAACCTCTTCCGCCGCACCATGCTCGCCCATATTGTGCCCAGAATCGGCGGCAAGATTGTCGAGCCGCCGATCGTCCACCTCAGCACGTCGTACTACGAGTTGAACGACTCCAACGAGCAAAACGTGCTCTCGCACCTCGACTCCCTCAATGGCCTGGGCTTCGAGATGTTCTGGCTCGACGCCTACTGGACCGGGCCGAGCGGTTTCCCCAACAGCATGGGAAACTACGGCTTTCCCTTGGAACGCGTGGAGCCCCGCGACCGCTTTCCCCATGGCATGAAGGCCATCGGCGACGCCGTGGAGAAAGCCGGACTGAAATTCCTCATGTGGTTCGAGCCTGAAAGAGTCGTTGGTGGAACCTACCTCGCCCAAGAGCATCCGGAGTGGGTCATCGGTGGTGCAAGCGGCGGGCTCTACAATCTCGGCATTCCCGAGGCCCGCAAGTACATGACCGACTACCTGAACGCTGTCGTCAAGGAATACAAATTGAGCGGCCTGAGGATCGATTACAACATCGACCCGCTCGCCGCCTGGCAGGCCATGAACGCTCTCGATCCCAACCGCGTCGGCATGACGGAAATCCGCTATGTCGAGGGGCTCTACCAGATGTGGGACGACATTCGCAAGGCCAACCCGAATCTCTTGATCGACGACTGCGCCAGCGGTGGACGGAGGGTCGATCTGGAGGCCGTGTCCCGAGCGCTCGTGCTTTGGAGAAGCGACAATACCTGCGACATGCTCGATCACAACCCGAAAACGGTCGTGTTCGCAGCTCTCAAGAACCAGGTGATGAGCGCCGGACTGAACCGCTACCTCCCCTTCAGCACGGTCGGGCAGATGGGCGCGGCGCCCTATCTGTTCCGCAGCGGCTTCAACGCGGGGATATCCTTTGGCGAGGACATCCGCGGCCCCCAATACCCTCGCGAACTCCTCAAACAAGGCATTGCCGAAGGCAAGAGGATTCGAAAGTACTTCTACGGCAACTTCTATCCGCTCTCGGAGGTCAACACGAATCCACGCGATTGGTGTGTCATGCAGTATCACCTGTCCGACGAACGCGAGGGCATCGTCATGGCCTTCCGCCGCGACCAGTCCCCCTTTGGCAGCTACCACTGCACTCTGCGCCAGATCGACCCGCCGGCAACCTATCAGGTCAAAATCTACTATGGCTACGATCCCGAGCCGCCGATCGACATCAGCGGTTCCGATCTGGAGAAACTGATCATCACGATCGCCGAGCGACCCGGGTCGGCGATCGTCGAGTACAAGCAGATGAATTGAGTCGGGTCACACCGAAATGTCCTGGAGTTCCCAGCCCTTGCGGAACTGGGGTTTCACAAACTCATTGGCCTTTTCGTTGTTGGTAAACCGCAGGTTCTTGCCATCCCAGAGGAGCTTCTCGTTCGGAAAACGCCAACTGATGGCACCCAACAGCATCCACTCCGTGTAGGGGCCGGCAATGCTGAAGTTGGAGCACGCCGGATCGCCCCCCTTGCAGGCCTGGATCCAGTCCTGGAAATGCCCTGGCGAACGCTTCAGGACCTGCGGCGGCAGCGTGAAGTCCTGCATCTTCGCTTCGGGGATCAGGCGGAAACTCTCGCCTCGACCGCCCGTGCCCAGGTGCCCCTTGGTGCCGACGAAAACCTCGTTGAACGGCTTGACATCCTCCCGCGTCAGTCCCTCGGGCACCGCAAAGTCCTTCGCCATGCTTCCTTCGTACCAATAGAGCGTCATCGCGGGCATCTTGCCCGCCGGAACGTACTTGTTCGGGCGCTCGGGAAATTCGAACTTGCACGCGTAGCTCGGATAGGTCACAGGATTCACACCCTCCACCGCCGTGCACTCGACGCTGGTCGGACTCTCCAGTTGCAGAGCCCAGTTGGCCGGGCCCAACATGTGGATCCCCCAGTCGCCGATCATTTGCGTGCCATACTCCAGGTACCCCCGCCAGTGAATCGGATGGATCTTCGAACTGTAAGTGTGCTCGGCAGCCCGTCCCGTCCAGAGATCCCAGTCGAGCGTCTTGGGAATCTCCTCGGCAGGCGGCCACTCCACCACGCCCCGGGAGAAACCTCCGCCGCTCATCGAGTGCACCTCGGTGATGTCGCCGAGCTGGCCGCTCCAGATGATCTCGCAGGCCACACGCGTCGCTTCCGAAGAGTATCCCTGGTTGCCCATCTGGGGGACAACGCCGTATTTCTCCGCAGCCTTGGTGAGCAGTCGGGGCTTCCCAGACGCTCTGGGTCAGCGGCTTCTGGCAATGAACGGCGAGGCCTCGTTCCATGGCCCACAGCGACACTGTCGCGTGCATGTGATCGGGTATGGTCACGGTGATCGCGTCGAGATTCTTATGCTCCTTGTCCAGCATCTCGCGGAAATCCCGGTACTGCTTGGCACTGGTGAAGCTCGCCGCTGTTTTTCCCAGGTGGTTCTCGCCCACGTCGCACAACGCATAGATGTTCTCACGGCTGACATTCCCGACGTCGCCGCCCCCCTGCATGCCGCCGACTCCGACACAGCCGATGTTCAGTTTGTCGCTCGGTGCCTGCTGGCCCGAACCCGCCAGCACGTGTCGCGGTACGATCGAAAAAGCCGAGACTGCCGCCGTCGCGGCCACGAACCTGCGCCTGCTGATACCTGTCTGCCGCCGGGCCTGTTCTTTCATTGCCTTTCCCTCGCTGTGAGCTTTCGCGTTTGCCTTGAAGACGGAGACTTCCCCGCCCCGGCCATCTACAATACCACAGCCCGCTGCGGAGAACCACATTTCGCCACGAGCGGTGAGCGAAGCCCGGACGTGACCCCCGTATTTTCTCCCTCAACGCCCACCGTGAATCGCATAGATTCGATACCCGTCTCCCACCTCGACCGGCTTGCGGCCCAGACGAGCGTCCAGCCGAGAATCCTCCCCTTCGGGGCCCGCAACCACCAGGTAACGGGCGCCCTCCGATCGGCACAACTCCAGTGCCGCCTTGAGATCGGGCCCGTCCGGCTCGATGAACCATCCGGGACGATTGCAGTAGTACAGGAGCGTGATACTCGACCCGTGCATCGTGGCCACAGGCTCTTCAGCCGGCACGAACTTCTCAATGGCCTGGCCGGCCCTCACGATCGCACGGTCTTCGTCCGGCGTCGAGAAGGCCGGTTTGGCTGCATAACGGAGAGAGAAGAGCAGTGCCACGAAGATCAGTCCCGCACAGGCCGCACGGCCCGGCCGAATCCGCTCCCAGACGATCTGCCATCCCAGTCCGGCCATGATGCAGAGCGGCGGCAACACCGACATGTAGTAGTAGTTCATCTCGTGGAACTTGCGAGGCAGCGCCAGCACCAGCAGTCCCATCGCCACCAGCCAGGGCAGATAACGCAGCCAGGCGCGGTTCAGAAACCCGGTCAGAAACAGCGCGAAACCTATCGGGGTCAGGATCACGCTGGTCAGCTCATCGAGTGCCTGCCGATAGAACTCGCCCGAAAACAGCAGCGGGTCCGGCGGGCGGTAACTCGATGCGTTGCCCTGCAGACAGGAGTAAATATGGTCGACCCAGGGGCTCCCGGGTGCCGCTGTCCGAATGGCGTGCAGGCACCAGAGCGCTGCGGGAAGCATGGCAATGACGACCGAAACGATCGCCACCCAGAACCGGCCCGGAAGTGGCTGCCGCGGCTCCGCCCCATCGGGGCCGAACCGTGCCGGCCACAGCACCATCGCCCCCATGGGCACCAGGAGCACGACCAGGTAAACCTTCGTCAACAGCAGCAGGGCAAAACACATGGTCCATGGAACCAGCCACCAGGGCCGGCCCGACAGCAGCCAGCGGTCGGCACAAGCCACCACGGCCAGCGTGAAGAACACAATCGATGCGTCAAGCATGAACGTCTGGCCATGGACAACACTGATCGGAGCCAGCGCAAGCACCGTGCCCGCTCCAAGCGCGGCCTGGTCGCCGTGCCGGCGCCGCACCAGCGCGACCAGCAGGCCGACACTCGCCCCAAGAAATCCGATGCTCGTTACCCGCCCCCACACGTCCAGCGAGCCGCCAAACCACTTCCACAGAGCGCCTGTCAGTTGGGCCGAGACC
>CAYSCH010000256.1:7787-8464 GCA_964429355.1 uncultured Planctomycetaceae bacterium
CCATGGTGGGATAGAAGAGACCAGAACGACCTTCGCCCCAGTTTCGCGCGATCATCCCATAGATCACGCTCTTGGTGGAGAAGTTGCCCACCAACGGCCGTGCAACTCCCAGGCACCGATACCCGATCGTCATCAGCAGCAGGACGAACAAGACTGCCTGAAAATGGCGAACTCTGGGAGAATTAGAGAAGAGACCTTTCTCCGAAGCTTCCGTGCCAGCCATATTCGCGACAATTCGATGGAAAAAGATGCGGGTTAGGAGGACTTTGTGGCCGAATATAGCGGTGCGGTCCAGGCTGTCAACAGGGACGTTGGCAGACTGGGCAATCCGGAGAAACAGGGCTCCGCCCCGTTCTCCCGAAGTTGCCACGGCCGGAGGCGACCATCCAATGGATTGGATGGCCCGGCCGTACAGCTTCAGCAAGGATCGCTCAACAAATGGCTGTCGCGTTTCCAAAGGCAGCCATCGCGCTCCGCCGTTGTGTTTCCCCAGTGCAGACTGGCCGGTTATTTGCTGGGCGATCCTGAGACAGGTATTCGTTTGAAGCCATACGCAAGAGAGAAGGTCGTTCGATGACTCATCTACGACTTGCCCTGACCGTTGCTTGCCTGCTGGCCATGTCGACCGGCTGTCGCATGTGTGCGAGCAAGTTCGACTACTGTGGTCCTACGGTGGC
>CAYSCH010000256.1:8474-14047 GCA_964429355.1 uncultured Planctomycetaceae bacterium
GGTGGATGTGGTGAACAGTGCGGCCTGTGCGGCGTGCCGCGAGCCGGGTCGATCTTGACCGGGGCAGGCCAGAACGCCAATCCGGCAGTGACCGTGACCGAGACGGAACCAACTCCTGCTGGCCAACTGGGCCGCAGGGATTTCGAGGCCCCTATCATGCCTCGCCAGATGGTCGACGGAGTAGAAATCGAGGGCGTCATCGTCTCGATCGAAGAGGGAAAGGTCGAAGAAACCACCGAGCCCCAGACGCTCAGCGTGTCGGATGCCAAACCTACCCCAACGCCGGCGGCCGAGAGCCAGGGCTGGTCCACAAAACACTGAGTGGCTGGCCCGAGACGGGGGCCGGCTCCCAAGGGTTGTGTGCCACCCGGTTCCACGTACAAGCGACAGCGTGCCTGCCGCTTTTATCGGGCAGGTACGGAAAAACGAACCTCGGTCAGATGCTTCGGGAGCCTACTGCGCTGAACTGGCGTGATCGTTTCTGGCAGACCGTACTGATTCTCTCAACCCTGGCCTTCTCCTGGCTGGCAATGCAGGTTGTCCACGAAGCGGGACACGTTCTTCATCTCCTTGCCACCGGTGGATCGGTCGAGCACCTCACGCTGCACCCGCTGGCGATCTCCCACACCCTGCCGGCGACCAACCCATGTCCGCTGGCAACCGTTGTAGGTGGTCCACTCTGGGGCGTAGTTATCTCACTGCTGCTGTGGTGGATTGTCGCACACTGGATACCAGCCCGTCGGTACCTGGCCGCCTTCTTCGCGGGATTCTGCCTCGTCGCCAACGGAGCGTACCTGGCAGGCGACGCGTTTCTTCAAGGGGGGGATGGCCGGGAGTTTGTTCTCCAGCAGGTTCCCCCCTGGATCCTGTTCGTGGGGGGGCTGCTCCTTCTGGCTGGGGGACTTTACGCCTGGCACGGCCTTGGGCCACACTTCGGACTGGGCAAGCAGCCACAACGGGTAAATCCCGTCGATGCCCTGATCATGGTCGCCTGCCTGGGGCTTCTGATTGTCGCGGAATTTTCCTGGCAATAGACGCGAAGTTCGTATGGCAATTCTCGGGCCGGTTGTTACCATAAGGAAACACTTCCCCACCGGGGGCCTTTCCCGGGCATGCCCTGTGCCGCCGAGAGGTCAACTGCTTCCATCCCCCCCACCGTTCCGACCCTTTCCACAGCCCGCCTGGACACACTTCCCATGGCCCGAAATCGACGTGCAAGTCGACGGCACGGTTCCGGGGCGCATGTCCTCTCTGCCGTCACGCTCCTGACGATCGCACTTCCCCTCGCAGGCTGGATATTCGTGGAGCGGTGGTGGAACGACACCGATTCGACAGACAGGCCTCTGACCTGCCTGGTACGATGCGAAACGTTCATTCACGAAGTGTCCGAGAAGGGCACGATCGAATGCGCCAGCAACGTGGAGGTCGATAACGAAGTCGATGCCAAAGGTTTCTACGCCACGACCATACTCGAAATCGTGCCCGAGGGAACCCGCGTAGAACCCGGCGATTTCCTCATGCGTCTCGATTCCGGCCCCCTCGAAGACCTGCTTGTCAAGCGGACCATCGAGTACAACGAGCGCGAGGCGAGCCTCGTCAAGGCGGAAGCAGACTGCGAAACGGCCGAAATCCGGCTCGACGAGTACCTCAACGGCCTGTTCCCCCAGAAGTACCAGATTCTCGGCAACCTGGTCGATGTAGCCCAAGAGGCAGTCCGAAAGGCCGAACAGACCCTCGGTTTCAGCACCGCCATGTATCGCCAGGGATTTTTGACCCGCATGGCTGTTGAGGCCGATCGCTATTCGGCCCAGGAAGCCCGAATGGAGTTGAAGCAGGCGGAAACGAAGCTCACGGTCCTGCAAGATTTCACGAAGAAGAAGCAGCTCGGGAGCCTGAAGGCCGAATTGGCGGTCGCACAGGCCAATGTGCGTTACTGCCGGCACGTCCGCGATCTTGCTTTCAAGGAACTCGACCATATCAAGGAGCAGATCCGCAAGTGCCTGATCACGGCGCCTGCAGCAGGGAGCGTGGTCTACGCAACCTACGACCTGCGGGGCGAGCAGAAAGTCCTCGAGCCCGGCGTCACGGTCTGGGAGCACCAATTGCTGTTCCGCCTGCCCAACTCGAGCCAGATGCAGGTCGTCGTTCACATCCCCGAAGACAAAGTGGCCATGGTGCAACCGGGAAAAACGGCTCGAATCACTTGCCAGGCCTTTCCCAACGTTATGTTGACGGGGCGGGTCAAACGGGTGAGCGAGTTCGCGTCGCCGACCCAATGGTGGGGACCGGGGACCAAGGTTTTCGAAACCCAGGTCACCATCGATACCGAAAGCGTGGAAGCGGCAGGGATCAGTCTCCGCCCGGGTCTCAGCGCGGAGGTCTTCATCGAGATCGATCGCCGCGAACAACAACTCCTACTACCCTTTCAGGCGATACTCAAAGACGGCACCAGGCGATTCTGCCTGACCTACGACCGGCACGGATTCCAGGCCCACGAAATCGAGGTCGGAGCTTCCAACGGCAAGTTCGTCATCGTGCGCAGTGGGATCGACGCAGACCAGCAGGTTGTTCTCGGAGCGGCCAACTTCCGCAAGGAAGTGACTCTGCCTGAGCCAAGGGGTGCCGATGAATCGGCGGAAATCCCCCTGACGGCCTCGCTCTGAGCTCTCCCCAGACCGTGACCCGTCCTACGCGATGCCGGATCCTTCGAGCGACACATTCACGTTCAGCCAATCAATCAATTGGCGAAGTCGCCCCAGGTCGCGGCGGTTGAAATGAAAAACCAGGCGCGGCAGGTCGGCCAGATCCGGCTCGTCCCGTTCCTCGCTCAAAGGGCCGCACACCTCGAACCGCCCCTTGGAGAGAATTCCGAAAAACTCGCCTTCCAGTCGCTCCAGAGTTGCCTTGTCCGGCGCCTGGTTGAGCCGGAGCACGAGTTTCTCGCGAACGAATCGCATGCTCTGGTAGATGCGAAAAAACGAAAGAATCTCCCGGACCGCTTCATCAACCCGGTCGGTCAGCTTGAACAGCGAGAGATCTTGGGACTCGATCATTCCGCCCTTGAGAAGGTGCTCCTGGACGAATCCGAGGAAGGTTTTCCAATAGGTTCCGCCCGGGGCGTCGAGAAACACGACCGGAACCATGTCGCGTTTGCCCGTTTGCAGGAGGGTCAGCACTTCGAGCCCTTCATCGAGCGTACCGAATCCGCCCGGCAGAAGGCAGATGGCGTTGCTCTCTTTGACGAAGACCAGCTTCCGCGTGAAGAAATACTTCATGTGGACGAGCTTGGGATCGCCCGCAACGATCCGGTTGGCCGATTGCTCGAAAGGCAACAGGATGTTCAGGCCCATCGAATTGTCTCGCCCCGCGCCCTGGTGCCCGGCTTCCATGATCCCGCCGCCGGCGCCCGTGACAACAAGCCAGCCGGCCTCCGCCATCGCTCGGCCGAACTCGTGCGCTTGATGGTAGCGAGGGTCATTGCCCGGGGTGCGGGCGGAACCAAAAACAGCCACCTTGTGGGTGCGGCGGTAAGGGCCAAAAACCTTGAATGCGTAACGCAGCTCGCGGAGCGTGCGGCTGAGAATCTTCAGGTCGCCGCGGCTTGTGTGATCTTGGGCAAGCCGATCGGTTGAGTCGCGGATCGTTTCGATGAGATCGGCCACATAACGGCCACGTGGAATCGTGGAGGCATTGACCTCAATCGGGGTCTGCTCCAGATCGGATCCTCTATCTTCCGGAGGATGCCGCAGTTCAGGATCGGGGAGTTGATTCATGACACGAACAGCCCGGTGAGACGGGCCAGACCCACTCTCGAGCGTTACCGTCGTACCCGCAAAGGCTATTCCATTATATTCCGTCAGCCACCCAAGGCGGCCCGTCAGGAGTCCCCGGCGAACCGGCGGTCCCCTCGGACGGTGCTTGCTTGCCGCCCCGGAGAGAACTAGACTGAGAGCGTTATTGAGGATGCTATGGGAAATGTAGTTCAACAAGATGGCGTAACGATCATCGACCTCGATGAACGTTACGATTCTCTCGACGATCAGGCGCTGGAGCAACTTGGCGACGCCTTGCTCACGGCGGTGAGCGGCAACTCCCCCCCGGCATTACTAGTCGATCTGTCCAATACGCGATTCATCGGATCGCGGTTTATCGGACTCCTGGTTCGCGCGTGGAAACGCGTGCAGGACCGCCAGGGGCGCATGGGGTTATGTTGCATTCCCCCATTCTGCCGCGAGGCGCTGATCTCGACGCGTCTCTACGATACGCTTTGGACGCCCTACGAAACTCGCGAAGAAGCGATCAAAGCAATGCGGTGAGACGCCGTGGAGGATCTTGCGTAGTTCACCACTACACCCCCTACTCAGGCGGTGGGACGTCGGTAGAACTGGTACGCCAGAAGAACTTCGTACAGGTCCATGGAAATCGTGACCTGATCGTCATCAAAATCCTGAAGCCAAGTCCTTTGCGATTGGACAGCATCGGCCAGGAGCGGGAGGATCTCACCCAGTGAGAGGGTGACAACCCGTGCGTCTCCGTCCGTGGAAACGGCAGCCTTGGTTTCGGTTTGCGGGCCGTAGTAGATTCGCAGGGGGATAGAACTCATGGCTCGTCCTTGGTTCATGCCAGGGTCACAGCCTCTCCAAAAATAGAGAGAGTGCGATCCGGGGGGGCTCAAACGGCAACACGCCTCCCTTGCTGCGCCCATTTATCGGCAGGATGGTTGATAACGGTTCGATGAATTCCTCCAGAAACTCGGTTTTTTCCCAAATTCGCCGGTGGCGCGGTTCTATGGCGCTCGCGACAAAAAATCAGCTCCTATCTCCCTGGAAAAGAAAAAGGTCTGGCAATTCGCAGAACACAGGAAGATCGGGGCGTTCGGGCAGCAAGTTCGGTACCCAGGCGACCTCCGTTTGGGCTGGCAAAGGGGGTGTCAACTGGGAAGGAACGGGCTTTGCTCGCCTGGACGGCAACCTTGACAACGGTGCGCAGGTGCCCTAGAGTGCGAGGACTCTGACTTTCACACCCTTCCTTTCTGAGCGAGCGTTGGCCAAGAGCTGACGCGTGTCCACTGTTATGGGCGATCCCGTAACCATCAACATCCGACATCTCTCACGCGGCCTGGCAATGCCCCTCGGGCAAGTGCAGGCGGTTCTTGAGTTACTCGACGAAGGCAATACGGTTCCCTTCATCACCCGCTACCGGAAAGACCAGACCGGCGGCCTGGATGAAGAGAAGATCCGGGAGATTCAAGACCGGCTGGGGAAGCTGCGTCTGCTTTCAGAACGGAAGCAGACAATTCTCCGCTCGATCGAATCGCAGGGGAAGTTGACCGAAGATCTCGAAAAACGGATCCGGTCAGCCAACACTGCGAAGCGGCTTGAAGACCTCTATCTGCCGTACAAGCCCAAGAAGCAGACCCTGGCACAACTCGCACGCAGCCGCGGACTTGAGACGCTTGCCGATGAGATCGCGCTGCGCAGCCCGAACTGCAGCGACCTGGACCGTCGAGCCGCCGACTTCGCCAACCCCGATCGCGGTGTGCCCACGGCAGCAGAAGCGCTGCTAGGAGCGGG
>CAYSCH010000257.1:0-5659 GCA_964429355.1 uncultured Planctomycetaceae bacterium
GCAGCGGATACGTTGCCTACTGCGAGGGGGGCCGATTCGAGGGACAGCGTGGCAGAGCGGCTGCCTTCGACAACGACGGCAAGGTCGTCAAGGAGTTCAAGGGCAACAGCGGCGGCGATTCCCACCAGCAGAACTTCCTCGACGCCGTGCGGGCACGGGATGGATCGATCCTGCGTTCGGACGTCAAAGTCGGCCACGATTCGACCGGCTGGTGCAACCTTGCGAATGTCGCATTCCGCGCCGGTCGGCCCTACAAGGCCGCTGACGCCCGCCAGGTCACCGACGGGGCCGAGATGTGGGAAGGCCTGCTCGAAAGCATGGGCGAGCTGCTCGACGCACACGGTCTGAAGCTCGAGAGCGACGTGATCAAGCTCAGCCCGATGCTGGAAGTTGATGCCGCAGCGGAAAAATTCGTGGGCGACCATGCGGAACTCGCCAACGGCTTCCTCAAGCGGGAGTACCGCAAACCTTACGTCGTACCGGAGCTCGAAGCCTGATCGAACCGGGCAGAACTGGAAAGGCCCGCTGACAAGACCACTGGAGCTCTTGCGTCGTGCCAGGTGTTCTTATGGCGTCCCTTCGACGGCACGATGGAAGACGACGCCGTTGTGTTGCGCCAAGCAAGGCGAAAGCCGCCGCTACACAAGTCCCAGCGGGCCTTCGCCGCAGAAGTCGGGGTTGCCGAACGACTCAATATGGTGACCGAACCCGTGGGCCAGCGCCAGGAGAAGACGATTATTCGGCGTCTGCTTGAATTTCAGTGAAACGAACGCGAAGAACGGGAGCGGAAAGCGGCAGATCGCCTGCCGTGAGCCCACGTCCAGGTTTGCACGTCGACGGGGCGCAAGGCCGGTCAACGAGTGTCGCTTCTCGTCGATATCGGGTGACGAGGTCTACGGGAGTGACTCCGGAGAGTCACGGAGACTTTGCGGTCCAGCGGATGCCTTGTTCGAGGAGGCGGCGGTAGGCGGGGTTGGCGTAGGCCTTGCCGTCGTGGCCGAGCATGAGGTGGAAGACACGGCTCTTGCCGTAGGTTTTGGTCCAGGCGAGTTCCGGGTTGTTCCAGGGGTGGTCGGTCTTGAGGAGGATGTGGGCTTCGGGATCGACCCAGAACTTGCCGTAGGCTTCGTCGTCGATTTCGAAGTCGTCCACGCCCTGAGTGATGGGGTGCTGCTTGTCGACGACAGTCACCTTGAGATGTTCGTCGTGTTGCCAGCGAGTCTGCTTCCAGGCCACGCCGTCGAGTTCGGTATCCTGGAGGATGAACCGGCCGCCGATGATCTTGCGGAACTCGTCCCAGGTCCAATGAGCACCCAGGTTGTGGTGCATGGAGACCACGCCAATTCCGGTGTCCTTGAGCAGTTTGAGGAAGGCTTCCTGCTGTTCCGGCGACATAGCCGGATTACACATGTCGTACATAACGATACAGTCGTAGTCCTTTTCCAGGCCCGGCTTGAAGAGACCGGCGTCTTTGGGCATCTCGGCCTTGGTGTACTCGATTCCCTTCATGGCATCGAACATCTGATAGAACGGTTCCACTTCGAACTCATGCCCGCCAGTGGTGAGAAGGATGCGGATTTTGGCGGGCTTGTCCGCATCGGCGCCGAAGAGAGGAGATGCAAGCAGTGCAAGAAGGGCAAACAGGGCGAAGAAGCGTTTCATTGGGGATCTCCTTGGCGAATGGGTTTCTGTACTTGCGCCGGCTTGAACAGTCACGGGTATCTTCTGTGCGACGCAACAGTACCGCGAACTGCGGCACTGCCGGTTGAACGAGGACGCCATCAGTCGGTTGGGGAATCCATTAGGAAGAATCCGGATATTGTCCCAAACCGCGTGGAGTCAAACAACTGGCCGACCACTTGCTTTTCGGGGGTAATCTCGACCAACTGGGCCTGTTTGTCCACGAATCCGTGGCCGGCCCAGTTGCAGAGGATGTATTGCCGTTCTTCCCATCCGTACACCTCATTTTGGCGGCAGACGGTTTCACGCCCAGGCGTCAGGCATTTGAATCGTCGCTCAGATCACGCGTCGCATGTGCGGGCGAGGTCGCGCAGGTAGTCGAGGGCCTCTTCCAGGTCCGGAACGGGTACGCCGACCGCCCGGCCGTCCCGATCGCATTCCGCCAGCACCAGCAGGTCCTCGAAATCTGGCGAGGCCTCAAGACGTCGCCGGTTTCGTGCGCCCAAGGTTCCGTCGAGGTAGCCGTGGGCTTCCATATGGTGCGCGATCAGCCATGCGGTACGCTCCGTGATCAGGCCCTCAAGGGCCTCCAGGCCCGCTGCGGTGTGGTCCTGGCGGTCGATCGCCTTGCCCACGTCGTGGAGCAGGGCCGCCAGGAGAAATTCCTCGTCGTAAGGTCGTTCGTCCCGGGCCAAATCGAACACCTGCAGACTGTGATACAGGACATCCCCTTCCGGGTGATGCTCGCGGCTCTCCTTCACCCGTTCCAAGGGGAGCAAGAGCATCTCGAAGATCTGGAACGGGTCGACTCGCGATTCCTCCTCCAGAACCGCCTGGTCGAGTGTCGCCTGAGGATATTCACGGGCGAGGATCTGCTCGAGTTCGGCGATGCTTGCTCGTTCGATTGCCTTGCCGGTGATCGAACTCTTGAACACGTAATGGGCCTTATCCGCAGGATAGACGGTCAATTCGAACGGAAACCGGTCGTTGACGTGCACGTGGGTGTACAGGCGCTCTTCTCCGTGCTTCCGCACGGTTTTTCGCTCGATCTGGTAGGAGAAACCCTCCTCCTCGAGCATGGCAGCCACGGCCTCGATGCTGTCGGAGAAAACGTGGATATCGATATCCGATCCCTGCCGGGTGTGGCCGGTCATGACGCTGCCGATGAGCCGAGGCCGAAAAATCCGCAAGGTCCGCATCAGGCGCAGGGCTTCGAGCCGCATTTCCTTGAGATTCTCGGTACGGCGATCTCCCTCGTGGAGCCGGGCGAACGCCTGAACCTGATCGCGGATCTCGCGGTTGCTGGGCAGATCCCGAGGCTTCACATCCCCGGAGCAGATGCGGCGGGCGGCCTTCAGTTTGGCGCGGTAGTACTCGGATTCCTCACGGGTGTACATCAGCCTGGCAGCTTCCCAGGCGAGCTGACGACGGAGCTTGTCGTTGGCCATTGAGAGAGTTGATGAGCTCGTTGACGGCCGAGCATGCCGGGTCAAAACAAAGAAGGACGTCCAGGAAACAACCTGGCACCGTCTGTCGTCAAGTTTAGCACCTGCGGCCACCGGCACAAGGCGCACAAGGCTGGAGCCCATGACATCGATGGAGCTGCCGGCGCACAGGGACACCGACAGCGGGCGACAGCGTCATCTTCTCCCAGGAAATGCCTTTCCGGGCCGTCTTGCCGCCTTCCCTGGGCCCGCTAGAATTCGGCAAGCCAAAGCCCTCCACCTTACCGCCGTAGTCCACGGACATGCCATCGCCAACAGACCAGCCCGTCGCCCTGGTAACAGGTGCCGGACGTCGCCGCATCGGCAACGTGATTGCCAGGGTACTTGCACAAAGAGGCTACCGCGTCGGCCTCCACTACCATAGTTCCTCGCAGGCGGCCCAGGAAACAGTTGAGGAAATCGCGGCAGGGGGCGGGGCGGCGGCATGTTTTCAGGCCGATGTCTCCCAGGAGCAGCAAGTTGACAGACTCTTCGAGGAGCACTTGCACCGGTTCGGGCGGCTGGATGTGCTGGTCACCACGGCGGCGATCTGGGAGCCTGCCCGGCTGGAGGATACAACAGCCGACGATGTGCGGCGGCATTTCGAGATCAACGCCCTGGGTACCTTTCTCTGCTGTCGCCGCGGCGGGCTGATCATGGCGGAGCAGACGCTGGGCGGAGCGATCGTGACCATTGGGGACTGGGCCACCGTGCGTCCTTACCGGAACTACGCAGCCTACTTCGTCTCGAAAGGAGTGATCCCCACGATGACTCGAATGCTGGCGGTCGAACTCGCCGCCCGGAATCCGACCGTTCGTGTCAATGCAATTCTCCCGGGGCCCGTCATGCTTCCTGAAGACCTATCGGAAGAGGAGAGAAGGCGGGCTATTGCAGGCACGCTCCTCAAACGGGAAGGCACGCCGGAATCCGTGGCCCACACCGTTCTTTATCTTGTCGAGGACAACTATGTGACCGGCGTTTGCATCCCGGTCGACGGCGGCCGATCCATTGCAGGAGGGGAGGGTGACCGGTCGGCCTAGAGGAATGCCTCAACGTAGTCGAAGTCAAGCGGCGAAACGAGGTCCGTGGCATTCGCACCGGTGGTCCAATAGGCCTTCACCGTTGCAAAGCCGATCACCTCGTAGAGCAGATCGAGAGTCCCGCCACCGTCGATATACATCTGGGCGTTGTCGCCCGTTCCCGTGAGGCGGTTGTCTCCCGCCGTGTCGTGGAGTTTGGCGATGTCCGCGCCTCCAAAGGCGGCTTCAGCGTAGACCTCGTCGAAGGCCCTGGCGGTCAGGTCCATGGCATCGTTGTCGAGGCTACGGAGGGTGACCTTGTGGCTGCGGCCGCGGAACTCGTCGCGGCCCGGAGAATCCTCCAGCCGCGCGATGTCGTAACCGCTCATCGCATGGGCAAGAACGTGTGTGAACCCCGTGGCCGTGCACGTCAAACCGCCGCCTACCATGGTGGCCGATTCGTGCGATGCGGTGAATAGATCATCGCCCCCGGTGCCATAGAGAACGGCCAGGTCATTGCCGCCGTAAAGCGCCCTCGACTGAACACTCTCGAACCCCTTGGCGCGGAAGTAAAATCCGCCGCCGCGCAAGTTGGCGAAGCTCTCCGTTCCTTTGAACTTGTCGTCCGACGGCGTGTCGAAGATGCTCGCCTGATCGGCACCGCCGTTCAGCCCATAGGCGTGCACCACGCGAAAACCGTGAATTTCGTGCGAGTAGCCCGGCCCTTCGTAGGTGACCAACCCCAGGCCGGCCACGAAAGTCTCGTCCCCGGCGGAGTCGCGCATGAATACGGCATCGATTCCCCCACCGCTCGATGCATAGTTCGATTCGATATGGGTAGCCACAATTGAATAGGTGGGCTGGCGAACTTCTCCTTCGGGCACATACTCGCGGTACATGCCCGAGGTGGGATCCAGATCGAGGCGATCCGCCTTCGTGCCCCCCTCGAAGATCACGTGGTCGTCGCCGCCGGCGGCATCGATCGAGATCTCCTCCGCCGTGAGCACCGAACCGCGAACAGCCCCTTCGACAATCTCACCTTGAAACGGACCGAGGTTGAGTTGGCTGTCCGCGTTTGTTCCCAAAATTACGGCGGTGTCGAAACCGTCCTGCCCGTCGAACTCCATCACGAGGGTGCTGGAGAACTCGACCTCGAAATCCGGGCCATTGACGACTCCCGAATGATTGGCCAAGTCGAGGTTCGCCGAGTCGTCTCCCTCGGTCCCCAACACCTGAATCCGATCGGCGCCGCCGCCGGCATTAAACGTCGTCGTCACCAGGGAGGCGCCCGAGAACGGTAACTCGTAATCGATACCGTTGATATTTACCAGATAGGGCGAACCGATTTCCAGCGAAAGCTCATCGCTCTCGTCGGTGCCATGGACCGTCAATGTGCCCGCTGCCGGCTCCACCAGATTGCACACGCGCACTGTCGCGTCCGATCCCAGCCCGGTGATCTCGACATAGAACCGTTCT
>CAYSCH010000257.1:5669-14047 GCA_964429355.1 uncultured Planctomycetaceae bacterium
TCTCCCGCCTCGGCCTCGTAATCCACACGGGTAGTTTCGCTCGCGACTTCCGTCAGATCCCCTTCAGAGTCCATGACATGAAGAACCAGGTCGATGCCGTGTGTCGAATTCAGATCGTCCAGTTCGACCGTCACAAATCCGTCATACATCGCATCGAAACAATACCACAATTCCTCGAGGATTGCCGATTGTTCGGTGAGCTCCACGAAATCGACTTCCCCGAGATTCGTGGGCGGCTTGAAGAGCGTGCTCGCTCCAAGCAGGCTGCTCGGCGCCGAAACGTTTCCCGGCCAGAGCGTTATTTCATTTTCCCAAGTACCATCGATCGGGTTGATTGTGAGAACGTCCCCGTCGGCACAATAACCACGCAGCTCTGGCCCAGGGCCGTATGTCATCCCGTAAACATCGGAACGCTCGACATCACAGACAACCGAATAGCCCGAATAGTCCGAAGAAATCCTGAGCACGTCACCATTGGTTGCGACGACATATACATTCTCGAATTCGTCCGCAGTGACGTCGCCTGCCGAGGCATAGGAATCCAGGTCGACCAGACGTTCGGCATCGGCATTGTCCACATCCAGCGAGTAGAGGTAGTTCGGTGCGAAGAGATTAGGATAGTCGTAGCCAGTCGCCAGGAGTGTTCCATCCGCGGTGAACTCCAGGCCGTTGAGCCGGACGCCGCTGTCATTTGTTCCCACCCACCCGATCTGCTCCAGATTGACCAGTCCGCCCGGGTCGTCGAAATCGACGTCCAGTTCGTAGAGGATGCTCGACGCGTCCGCGGGACTACCGATCCCGAACACTCGCCCCGAGGGGGAGATGGCGATATCGAAGAGTGCGATGGACGTGGTGGCGAGTGTATCGGCCCGTCCCGTTCCTTTGACATCGGCCACCATCAGGTTGCCGTTCAGGTCGTTGATGAGGAAGCCGGACCAATCGG
Organism: uncultured Planctomycetaceae bacterium; assembly: GCA_964429355.1. Classification (GTDB taxonomy): domain Bacteria; phylum Planctomycetota; class Planctomycetia; order Pirellulales; family Thermoguttaceae; genus JAAYAY01. Next base: position 6,613 of record CAYSCH010000257.1, read on the forward strand.
TATCAACGGCAGTCGCCGCGAGAGCGCCCTCCACCAACTGCCCCGTATCGCCAGCCAGCATCCAGCGGTTTTCCAGCCCCTCAAATCGAAGGTGTCTTTGCCGCCGTGGTTTTCCACAAGCCTTATCTTTCGTGCCGACCATTCGACCAGCCTTTCAATCGGAGCCTTGCTCCACGTCTATCGATTGCCCGAGGAAAAACCCCATTATTGCCAGAACAGAGACAAGAATCAAAAAAACCCACCACACAGAGGGGGCCGGGCCTCATTCAGTTTCCTTTTGGACGCTGAGAGGCCGAATTTTGTTCCAGGCCCCCGAGGGCAGGGAAACCCCTCATCGCTCCAGGAGACTTCAGCCCGCTTGGCGACCGGCATCCCCCACCGAGGCGCGCCGGCGACCCGTGATCGAGCCCCGAGAAAATGCCTCCCGGTCGATTCCAACAAAAAAGGGGCCAAACGGCCCCTTGACAAAGGACGACATGTTGTCGCATCAGTTCGACCACCAGGAAGAATCGGCTGCCACGGCGGCCTGTTGCCGGACCTGTGCCAACTCGGCGCGGGTCTCATTTCGTTCGACTAGCGCCCAGGGATCGACCTTCACACCGCCGCATGCGATCACCCAGCCACGGTTCTTCCTAGCCAGGGATGCCTTGCTGGCAACATGGCGAGGCGCGGCCATCTCGGCCGTGCCGTGTTGCTCAAACAGCATCGGCAACTCGCAATGAGCCTTGGCGACGAGATCCTTGCGGACAATCAGTGCAGCAGCCACAGCCAAATCCATGCAGCCCTGAAGTTGCCCGAACACGGGTTCGGCAACCGAGAGATCGGCATAGCAGGCCGTCATCGTCTCCGCCCATTTTTGGGACAAGGGATCCGATTTGCCGGTTTGCTCACGACCGCCGTCGGCAGTGAACAGGTCGTTCTCGGTCATGGTCTTCACGTCGGAATCCGTGATCTGCCACGCCAATCCCTCCTCGTCGCCGAGAATCGTGCCGTAGTCCGGCTCCAGCCACCAGCGGGGCATCATGCTGGAATTCCGGTTTGTGGAACGTAGCATCTCGACAAAACTGGGCAGCGCACGTACCGGAGAGGGTGTCAGGCCCATGCCAATCTGCTTCATTCGATAGTCGGCGGCAACCAACACCCCGGCAAAATGGCTGTTGGCGGGAACGCCGTCCACGCTGATTTCTTGGGGCCCAAGGGCGTCTTCAAGGGCTGCCGCAGCTTGCTGTGGATCCGAGGAGCGGTTATTAAGCCGCTGGAGCCGCTGGCGCCCCTCTTCGCTTGGGTCGATGGAGCACGAAATCACGGATGGGTTTGGCGAGTTCACCGCTCGGAGAGCCACGAGCAGATCGTCAAGGAGAAGGACGGGCTTGCCGGTCGTTTCTCCAACTACCGTCCCGTCGGCCGCTACCTTCCAACCCTCGGCCGGACCGACGAGAACGATATCGTTCTGTTCGGGGTAGGCCAGCACGTAATGGATTTCCTGGAGACCCGCCAGACACTGGATTTCGTCGGAGACGGCATTGCCCGTGGTTGCACAGTCACGGAGAGCGGCGTCGAGCCGCCTCAGTGAGATCTTCCGCATCTCACATTTTCCCACCATCTCGGCAGGCACTTTCGCGATCGCCTCGGCGACTTCTCGCTGAATCTGCCCTCGTTCGGCCGCGGTGATATTGCGGATCACGCCCTCGAAGTCGACCTTGACACCACCAACCGATCGTTCGTTGGAAAAGATCTGTGCCTGAACCGACGGAGTCAGCACAACGACCACCGCCAGAACGAGCACGGCCAGGACCGCACGGCGCGCGGTAGAGGCGAAGGCAGAAGTACGCAGCAACATAACGCTTCTCCTGACAAGGTCGGAAATCGTATCGTCGTTCGAGCTGGCGTGTGCCTTCGCGGCATGAGCCCACCGAACCCGTTCGCCTTCCGCAGACCATCGAAATGGGGAGAGTTAACCTGCGCAGACGAATCCGATTGATGAAACGGCGTAAAGTACAGAATAATTCGGTTTGGCGGCCAATGCAAGGAAACGATTGGTAAACCGCCCCCCCTGGCTGGCGAGGTTCCTCCCAGGTAGCGATTTTGCCGGATGTTCTCGAGAGAAAATGCCGGATCGGAACAACTGAGCCCCCGCCGGCTTGCCATAACCTGCGATTTGCGGATAAGTTAGGAATAGAGGGCAACGCCGTCCGAGGACAAGGAAGTCCAACCGGCATGCGCCCCCCACCCTGTCCCGGCGAAAGGCGGGGGGCCCAGGAAAACGTGCCATCGAGTGGGAGTCTCCTCATCTTCAGCCGATCGGCAACGCTCCGCCGTCTTCCGACGACGATCGTCCACTGTCAGGAGAGGTCAACCAGACCCGTGGTTACTGAACTTGCCTACTTGGTCATTCGAGAAGGAGCAAAGTGGACAGATGTCTTTCGCTTGGTTCCTGGACACGCGGTGACGGTCGGTCGAGCCCCAACCAACCAGATCGTGCTCAAAGACGAGCGGTGCAGCCGAGCCCACGCGGAACTCTTCATGACCAACGGTCGCTGGACGATCCGTGATCTGGATAGCCGCAACGGGACCGCGGTCGGGGAAAACCTGCTCAAGGGCGACTGGCTTCTCAAACCGGGCGACATCATCCGCATCGGCCGGTCTCAGCTCGTGTTTGTCCACAATCTGAGCGAGGCCTTTTCCGATTCCAGTACGTCGTTGCGTCAACCGGAATCCGGGAACGACAGGACCATCAACGTGGCGTCGGCCGGGCTTTCGGATGAAGCGTCGGAATACGAACCGACCACGATCACCCACCGCCGGGGCCAGACTCGTTTTCTGGAATCACCCCCTTTGGAGGCAGAAAAAGAGGCTGCCGAATCACCTGTCGATAACGTTGGACGCGCGGCCGCTAAATTGTGTCGACTGGCATTCGAACTTGGAAAAGCCCCTTCGATCGAAAATGTGGCGATGCTCGCACTCGACGGACTGTTCGAAACGACCCATGTGGATGCCGGAGCGGTTCTCCTGTTGCCTCGGGACTTTCAAGGCGAAGCGACGGCAACGGACCTCGAGATCGTCGCATCGCACACGACCACCGAGCGACGTTACCATCGCGTAGCAGGCTTTCTCGCGACAACCGTGATGCGTGAAGGTGAGGCCGTGCTCGCACGAAACGTTCTGGGCGACAGTGCGCTTGGCAGTCGAGATAGCAAGGGGATTATCCATACGACAAGTGTCATCTGCGCACCCATTCGACAGGCAGATCGAGTTCTCGGTCTCATCCACCTCTACTCAACAAACGAGGCTCTTGCCCCGGAACCGGAAGATCTTGAATTCACCCTCGCCGTGGCCGACACGGTCGCCGTGGCCATCAACAACGTGCTCCGGCGCGAGGAATTGGCGGAGAACCTCACCCAGGTCCGCGATGAGAACGTTCGCCTGCGCGAGCAACTCGGCGTGCAGAGCGAGATTGTCGGCAGTAGCCGCGTAGTCCGGCAGATCACCGAGGAAATCGCCCGGGCGGCGGCAAGTAAAGCCACATTGCTGATCCGTGGCGAGAGCGGCGTGGGCAAGGAATTGGTGGCCCGAGCGGTGCACTACTCCAGTCCCCGCAAGAAGAACGTTTTCGTCTGTCTGAACTGTGCCGCTCTGTCGGAAGACTTGCTGGCCAGCGAACTGTTCGGCCATGAAAGAGGTGCATTCACAGGGGCAACCGATCGGAAGATCGGCAAGTTCGAAGCGGCGAACCTCGGCACGTTGATGCTTGATGAAATCGGCGAAATGAGCCAGAACATCCAAGCCAAATTCCTCCGCGTGCTCGAAGGGCATCCCTTCGAGCGGGTTGGCGGAAGTAAGCCGATTACAGTCGACGTGCGTGTGATTGCCGCAACCAACCGGGATCTGGAGAAGGAAGTGGCTGCCGGCAGATTCCGCCACGACCTCTTCTTCCGCCTGCGAGTACTCGAGATCGTCGTGCCGCCCCTTCGCAGGCGCCCCGAGGATATTCTCGAACTGGCCCAGCATTTCCTCGAGAAATTCCGGCTGGAAACGGGCCGTAAAATTGAGGACTTCAGCCCAGCCGCCATCCGGCTCATCAGCACTTATCGTTGGCCCGGCAACGTGCGGGAGCTGAAAAATGTGGTAGAACGTGCCGTTGTGCTCTGCAGGACACAACACATTGAGCCGGACGATCTTCTCCTTTCCAATCTGGCGACGACCGGAGATACCGCCGAGGTCAAGCCGGCCGAGATCGGCTATCGCCCCCTCACGCTCTCGGAGTTGGAGCGCCGCCACATCCTGGAGACGCTCAACCACGTTGGGTGGAACAAGAGCCGCTCTGCTGGAATTCTTGGAATCGAGCGGTCCACACTGGACCGAAAAATTCGACGGTACCGACTCGATAAACGGCGCGGTGATTCTTCCGGTTCCCACGAACCTCCGTCTTCGCCGCCACAATAGCCGGTGGTCACCAGGCGTTTAGTCGTCGGGCCGATTCCATGGGTCGTGCTTTCTCGGTATTCACCCATTCCCGCGTGAGAGGGCCGGCCGCTCCAGGGCGGCACCTCGACCCCGTCTGAAGGTTCTTGCCTTCCTGGGGTTGGGAAGTTCGGATTCTGCGGGTTATAGCTGCCAGGGGGTTCAAAGCAGGGAAATGGTACCACAATCCGATGTGGCCGGCCGCGACCGGCTAGCTTTTGTGTCCAACAATATAGGGAGGCCCCGGCTCTCCAAGGCAAGCCGTGGTCATTCCTATCACCTGGCTTAGAACCGGGGAGCCGGGCGGAGGAAACGAATCTCCGGCCTGCGACGTCCCCATCGGAGAAAGCTATGGCAACCGCTGCGATCGATCCCTTCGCCGCCCTCGGCATCGATACCACGATTTTCAAGGCGATCAGCGACGCTGTGGCGAGCTGTCTGACCATGTGCGACTCGAGCGCCAAGTGCGTGGGGACTTCAACCGTTCCCATGGCGGACGCCGGAACCGTTACCGGCATGATCGGTATCCACGGCAACGTGTCAGGGTTCATTACCGTGAACATGGCTGAGAAAGTCGCCTTGGCGGCTGTCGGCGGACTTCTCCAGGATCAGTTTCAGGACCTCGATGCCCAAGTCATCGATGGGGTCGGTGAGATGACCAACATCATCTCCGGCGGGATCAAGAACGGTCTGGCCGGCTCGCCGTGGCAGTTCGGACATGTAACCGTTCCGTCGGTGATCGTCGGACGCAACTATCAGATTGCCTACGCGAAAGGACTTGAGTTCCTGGCTGTCACGTTCGAGCACGACAACTCGAATACTTTCCTGCTCGATGACCGCCTGATCAAGGTCGCGATCTCGATGCTGCGGCTCTGAGTGACGGGCGAGAGTCTCTCATGACACTCAAGTCAACCTCGGGCTTCCGCGGAGAACTCGGGCGTTTGCGGCAAGAGGATTGCTGACGCCCCACTTCGGAACCTGTGTCAAGAACGGCAAAGAAGATGCCTCGAGCGGAAAACAAGCGACACGGCCGGACTTCCGGGATCAGCGTTTAGGGACTTGCGGGGGTGGAGCAAGCCTTGCTCTCTAGTCGGTCTTTCGTTACCTGCCTGTTTGTTCCGAGATTCTCGTCACGAAGGTCTTTTTGCTGGACATGGCGGTTGATCTCCACAATTGCCGGGTCTTCTTCCACCAATTGAAGCACGTCTTGCCAGGCGAATCGATCCTCGCCCCCAAAACGCTCGAAGACCATACGTACGAATCTCATGTCGTCAGGCGTGTCAACCGTCCAACGGTGGTAGCTCAAGTCCCGGTTGTGCTTCACGGCGAGAAGCCGAAACAGTTCAGAGTGCTCATAGAAGTAGGGAGTCACGTGGACTCGCTGGTAGGGTCTATCGGCCTCACACCACGCCCTCGCGAGACCATCAAAGGGGATCGCCTCGCTGTCAAGACCACGTGGGTAGGTTCGTTCCAGGCAATTCGAGGCGTAGTCGGGACGTTCCTGCAAGAATGCCCGGACCACCCGGTCAACGAGCCCCGGGTCTATCAGAGGGCAATCCGAAGTGATTCGCACAACAAGGTCGGCGCGGTGAGCCTCCGCTGCCAGATAGTAACGATCGAGCACATCGTGTTCGTTCCCGCGAAACCAACACACGCCGAGGCCGTGACACTCCGAGATGACCGGATCGTCTTCGGTGGAAGTGGTGGTGGCAACCACCACCTCATTGACCAAGGCAGCTCGCTGTGTGCGCCGGATCACTCGGGCCAGCATGCTTCGGCCTGCAAGATCGTGCAGGACTTTTCCGGGAAGGCGGGTACTGCCTGTCCGGGCCTGAATAATGGCAACGACTCGCATTGCGACTCCAGCCTCCGTGCCTTGGAAACTCCCAGAGCAATCAAGAAACTGCTCCCAATCCCAGGCAACTCTAGCCGGAATCTCCTAAAACGTCAAACCCAATCCGTCCCGTGGTAAACCCTCCTGGCACGCCGCGCATGCCACGTATGGGCGCCTCGCAACCGATTGCTCGGGAGTAGGGATAGCAGCGTCCATCGTGGCCGGCACTTCCGGGCTCCATGACGCACGCGAGGTATCTTGCGCGCTCAGATCACGCCCGGAAAGAGCGGCGGGGCCGAAGCTCAGGAATTGGGGTTTCCTGTGGTACTCGAAGTCGTTTGCTGCGGTTCTCGTGACTCCTTCGGCGAAGCCTCTTGATCCCTCGCCGCTCTGTCGAGAGCGACACCCTCGGCGATGAAGCGATCGGCCTTTTCGACACTCTGCCCCCCGATGATCCGCCGCAACCGCCATCCAAGATTCGTCTTGCGATACATAAGTAATTGAGGAATCGGCCCGCCGTTGGTCAACTGTTGGCCCAGTTCCCGCTCCCGGTCGATGTCGACCTCGGCAAACGCGACCTCGGTGAACGAGCCTCGCTGTTTCAGTTGCGGCACTACCGAATTCTTCATTTGAACGCAGGCGGGGCACCACTTCGCACCTACGAGAATCACCATCGGCTGTCCCGTTTTCGTGGTCGTCTCGTGCGCTTGGGCATAGGTCGCCTCATCATTTGGGGTCGTTCCCAGGAGGGCCAATTGCATCGCAACCGACAAAGTCAAACTCGTCACTTTTGTCTCCTTTGCACTCCAATTCGAGCGCGCAATTGCCCGCTCGTCCTGACGGTGGGCTGAGGTAAGGACAGACTAAAGCCGCCTTTTACAGGGGTGTCGAATCTGGGGGGCCAACGGCACGTGCTGCCGAAAAACACATTACGGTAGGATCGTCGTAGTCGTCTGCTGCTCGGCGGCTTCCTGCCTCTTGTCGAACGGCCCTGGCAAACCCGCGGATGAAATGCCTCTTTCATCGGTTGTAGTGCGACTTATCCTCATCGCCGCGCGGGTGCCCATCCAGATGATGCCGCTCCAAGACGACCGGTGGGTCACGAATTAGCCAGTCTACTTACGTAAACTGCATGTGCAA
>CAYSCH010000258.1:0-14020 GCA_964429355.1 uncultured Planctomycetaceae bacterium
AGATGATGGTGTCATTCTCGAGCAGAGCGAGATGCGAATCGCTGCCCTCGGTCCACGCGAACGTCAGCGGCTCGTCGCCGTTGGGGTCATCTGGATCAACTGCCTCTAGTTTATACGTGTAAGCGGCGTTCACGGCCACTGGGATCGATGCGACGACTTCGGTGCCGTCGCCTACACGAAACCCGAGGTCGAAATTGTGGGCGCGCCCATCTCCGGTAAAAGTCACGAGGAACTCTTCAGGCCCGGTTTGCCGATAGGAGAAGCCGATTCCATCCTCGTCGACGACCGGAAAGACACCAATGTAAGTATCGACCCTGTCGCCGATCGTATCGACGAACGCTGCGGAAAACGAGCTGCGGATGAAAGCGTTGTCTTCTGTATTGCGCACTTGCTGGATGTCCCACACCGAGCCGTGGGTTTGCCATGCGAGAAGGGCATACTGCTGCCACGAGGGAATCCCACCATAATAGTCGTTGGTCGTGGCATCACATTCGCCGCGAGTTCCGAGGGTGAATCCGCCGGCGCCGTCGGGGAGATAAGCTTGATGCTCTGAGGTAACGCCGAGTGCTTTGGTTCCGCCAAAAGTCGTCATGTAGTAGAGAACACTCCCGCCGCTGGCCACATCGTAGTAGCCAATTCGATAGAAACCGAACGTCGCGGTACACTCCAGAGCTCCCACACCCCTATTATTTTCCGTAACTGTGGCCGCGGCGCCGAAGTCATAGTCTGCTACCTGGAATCCGTTGATCGAGAGGGTCACGATTCGGTCACTGGAGAATCCAACGGAAGCTTCATAGGTTGTGCCCGGCTGCAGGTCGGTACCTGCGGCCGCTTGCACGTGGTAGGACCAACCGGATGCATCACGCTTCCCGATGATCCATTGATCCGCATAAGTATCCAAACCGGCGAACTTGAAGTCATTGGCTGCGGCGTAGTCGAAGACGACGAACGCCTTTCCCTCGCCTGTGGTCCAAATCGAAGTGTCGATGATTCCATGGTCGACCTGGGGGATCGACTGTTCCGGTATGAGCACGGACAGGGCTGGCTCTCCCGGGGCAGCAGGGATTCCCGAATAGGCAAGAGGGTCCACGCTCCAAGTGCCTTGTGTCGCAACGAAACCATCGGTGGTTCCGACATCATCGATCCCGTCGTCGGCTCGGAGTCCGCTGGCGATCACCACGTCCAGCGTGACATACTGGGTTCCGCGTAGCGAATCGAAGAGGCCCTCGAAGGTCAGTGATGCGTCATCGATGTCACGAGCCTCGTCGGTTATGAGGATCAGATTTGCCAAGGCATTGGGCCGGAACGTGTACTCGCCCAAAGCGAAGCCAATCGCCTGATAGCCGTCCTCCCATGCTCCCGAGACGGCCAATTGCTCCACTGCGTCTGCCAATTCCGACGCCGTGCCGAAGGGTGAATCGGGAGTATCGTCACCATTGGAGTCCCCGACCGCCAGGACTCGCGGATCCGGGTTCAATGCGCCAAAGCCCACCAGTCCGTAGTTGTTATCCGTGTAGCCGCGGGCGTTCAGACCTGCGTCGATCAGCGGGACAACCTCAGCGAGCCATGCCTGAGCATTCAGCATCGAGCCCGACTCATCGACAACAAAGACGATGTCCGTACCGACACAAGTGACTGCCGGCATTTGCACGGACGACAGGTCAATCGATACGCAGTGAGAATAGGACTGGTTTTCCGCCAGACTGAAAGTAAGGGACGCAGGTTCGACCGGGTCGAGGGACGGAACGGGGGCAATGGGCAACCAGTGTTGCTCATTGGGGTCGCTCACAAAGATCGGGTCCTGGTTACCAGGTGTTTCGCGAACGAGGATCGCGATTTTGCGAGACGTTGTGTTTCCTGCCGCGTCTTCGACGAACTCGGTCAGTACGACGGTCTTTCCAGCCAGTTCGGCAGGTGGATTCCAGTCGAGGATTCCGCGTTCGTCGGATCCGCCGGTGATGGGCGTGTCGATGTCGGCAAAGCTGAACTGTTGATCGGTACCTGGCGAGAATCCCTCAGGCCACTCGATCTGATCCGGCGGCAGGGAGAAGGTCAAGCTGTCGTTTTCGGGATCACTGGCGGTCGATTCGTAGTGATAGGGGGTGCCTACGAAGGCTTCGACGATCGGCGTTGAGGTAAACTGGGGCCGGACATTGGGAAGTCCAAGCACATTAACAAGGACGGTATCGCTACCATACACATGAGAGCTATCGGTGACCGTAACGGTGATCGTGTAGCGGCCGCCAGCAGCGTAGGTGTGGCTGAGGTGGAACCGTTGATCGGATGTCAGGGGAAGGGGCTCGAGGCCGGTACCATCGCCGTAGTCGACATTAGCAGTCCAGGGACCGCCCCACGTATCGACGAACGAGCCGACGGAACTGAGAAGCTGACCTTCGTCGAGGAGGGCATCTGGGCCGGCGTCCACCACTGGAGGAATGTTGCCGAGGTGAAGGGTGACCGTGGCCGGGGTGCTGGTGGTGCGGCCGTCAAAGGCTTCGTAGGTGAACGTGACATCCCCCAAGTAGCTTGGATCGGGGGTGTAGATGAAGGTGCCGTCGGGGTTGAGCGTGAGGGAATGGGCCAGGGTGCCGGCTTGGCTCGTGGGTCCGCTGACGAGGACGGCGGTGAGCTGCTCGGGGCTGATGTCCTGATCGTTGGCCAGGACGCCGGATGAACGGAGGGGGGCGGTGAAGATGTGTGCGGTCGAAAGCGGGGCATTCAGACCGTACTCGTCGTCGACGGCCACGGGCGCGACGTTCTGGACGGTGACGATCGAAGTTGCCGAGACGCGGCGGCCGTCGCTATCTTCGATCGTGACGAGGATCTCGTAGGTTCCGAAGCGACCGTAGGCGTGAGCGCCGCCGACGGAGAACTGCCCGGCAGCGCCGTTGATTTGTCCGCGGGTCGATTCGGTGCCGTCGCCCCAGTTGATCCATGCCGAGTAGTCTTGCGCGTCATTCAGCAGGTTTTCGTCCGAAAGGTGGGCAACCAGGCCGGGGATCAGTTCTCCTTCGTCGACCGCGAAGTCACTGACTCCGGTGGCACTAAGGAACGCCTGTTCGACCCAGGCGTAGAGGTCGCAATCATACCAGGTGTAGTAGTATTCCGGCACTGCGTAGAGACCGGTGACCGAGTACCAGATGGGGTAGGTGCCCGACTGCGCGTAGGTATGTTCGCCGCTGATCGACAGCCAGCCGTCGAATGCCAGGTTCCAGTCCTCTTCGACGCTGGATTCGTAGCGATCGCGGACAAACCTTGTGGCATAATCACTTTCGAAGAGATAGTGGTAGTGGTCGACTGAATAGGGGACGGCGGGATAATTCTCGGAGTACTCGACCCAGTAGGAACGGTTGCCGGTCCAATCGATGGCGTAGTAATCCTCGTGGTAGTATCCGGACGCGAAATCCGCCAAGACGGTTCGCTGGTAGCTGGCCTGGGGCTGGGTGTGGATGCAGTAGTAGTTCCAGTAGAGCCGGCGCAGGTCTTCGACGGATATCTCAGCCTGGGATGAACTGCCATCGCCCCAATTGATCTCCACGACTGGAAAACCGACGTCGTAGAAGGATATCTCTTCGTCCGCCGACAGATAGAAAATGAAGCGGTCGGCTCCATCGGTAAACCACTGATGGCCGGTATAACTGGCGAGCTCCTCGCTCCAGCCCACATCGCCTTCCTGCAGCGGCCGGAACGTGACCCTGTCGTGGCTGAACTGGCCGGCGGCAACGTCATATTCGAACGCCTCCGTGCCGCGCCCGAAGATGAGGGTCTGCGAGTTGGACGAGACGAGAGGGTAGTCAAACAGGGGATTGGACTCCTGCCGACGGTAGGTGTGTTCATTATCGTGGCGCCTACAGGTACACCAGTCATACCATTGATCGGCATGCCGGTTGACCGTGCTGATCGATCCCACCTCGTGCGTGGCGGCCACTCCTTCTTTGAAATAGAGATAGCCGTCGTTGTAGGAGTCGTTGTCTTCGCGGTGAACCGACAGGCGGACAGTTCGGACCTCGCTGGTGACTCCGTCGGTTACGCGGTAGGTGAAGGAGGTGTCGCCGCTGAATCCAGGTTTCGCGTGGAACTTGAAGGAGCCGTCAGAATTGAGATAGACCAGGCCCTTGCCACACGTGCACTGGACGAGTTCGACGGTGAGATGGTCTTCATCGAAATCGTTGTTGAGGACACCGATTCCGTCGACAATCAGGTCGGGTCCCCACTGGTCGTCGTTCCAGACGTAGAAACCGCTGTTGGTGCCCGGGTAGTATTCTTCGGGTTGACGTCGGTCGTGGGTCCAGATCGAATAGCCAACGTTTCCGCCCGAGATGGCCGTGCCAAGGTCGAAGGGGTCATCGTGAGCGACGCGAAGGTCGTTGTCGACCTTGATCTTGACCCAGGCCGGTTCACTTGTTTCAGCGCCGTCTGTGACGGAATAGGTGAAGAAGTCGAAACCGGTGAATCCCGGCTTGGGCGTGTAGATGTACTTGCCGTTGGGGAAGAGGGTAACCGAACCGTTGGCGGGTTGCGAGACGAGGATGGCCCTGAGGGAATCCCGGGCACTGTCGTAGTAGCCGTAGTAGCCGTAGTAGCCGTAATAGGGAAGAGACTCATCCAAATCCTGATGGTCGTTGTCCAGGACGCTCAGAGTAGACCAGTTGTTTTGGCTATCATGCCAGACGGTGAGGTGGGCATCTGAGTAGCCTTCGAAGCCCGAATCGTCTTCGGCAACGGGGTGGTCGTTGACGACATGGATGGTGACCGTGGCCGCGTCATGACAGAGCACTGGCGGAGATGCGAGCGGTTGCTCATAGACGCCATCGCAGACGATATAGGTAAATGAATCTTCGCCGATGAAGCCCGGACTGGGCGTGTACTTGAATTTACCGCTTGGGTAGAATTCCAGCGTGCCATGCTGGACGGTCGTGTCGAGATACGGCGAGAGTGTGTCTACATCGGTATCGTTGTCAAGCACGCTGAAGTCGAACCAGTTGTCGCGGGTGTCGTGCCAAACGCTGAACTCGTCATCGGCGGCGTTTGGCTGATCGTTGGTTACGGAAACGTACGCAGTGGCTACGTTGCTGGTGCCATAGGGATCGGACACCACATAGGAGAAGCTGTCGGAACCGACGAAGCCGGAGGCCGGCGTGTAATGGAACGAACCGTTTTCATAGAGGTTCAACAGGCCGTGTTGGGTTCCGGAGATAAGACGCACCGTCCATCTCGGGTAGTAATAGTAATAGAAGTACTCGTAGTAATCGTTGGCCAAAACGCCGCCCGTCCAGGATTGCGAGTCGTGAGGTATGGCAAAGATGTCATTTCCAGCATTAATCGCCGGTGGGTCCGCGGGTGGAGTGAAGGGCCCGCTGATGAGCATGTTGATGCTCCCATACCCCTCGTCGTACTCGGCCCAGGGGGCGTCGACGCCGATCGTGAAGTGGGCGGTCAGGCGGCATGGCTCTTCAGCGTCATCGTAGGTCCAACTGTAGTCGATGGTGTTGATCGTGATTTCCTTGACCAGGTCTCCGGGCTCGAAGATGAGATTGCCTCCCGTCTCCTCGAAGGGCGGCGCGTTGTTGCCGAATGGGTACCAATAGAATGTCACCGTCCGTTCCAATGCATGCGACAAGGTGACGTAGAAGTGCGCCGTCTCGCCTTCAGTGACCTGTGCACTACTGACGGTGAAGTGTGGCAGTTCCTCGTCCTCGATGGTTATCACGGCCGTCTCATGGACTCGCCAGTTGTTGAAAGTCGCTTCCACGAAGAGGTCCTCGAGCCCTTCGCGTTCCCAGTCGTGGAACACGTCGAATTCGATCGTTTTCTGGGTTTCTCCTGGGGCGAAGATGAGAGTCTGCGAAAAGTTCTCGTAATCCTTGGGATAGCTACTGCCTTCCCACCAGGCCTCCGCCGAGTGATCGAGCGCGCTGACATACACGGTAACCTGGGTATCAAATGCACGGTGGAGCGAGACTCCGATGGCAGCAGTCTCGCCTTCGTCCACGATGCCGGGGGTGGCCAAGGTGATCTGGGGAACGTCATCGGCCTGGTCCGCAATCTGTACTTCGGTAACAGCATGGTAGCCCCAAGGCGTGGAAATCTCCACGTAGAAAGACTCCGTCGACTCGAGCCAGCGGTCGGTGTTAGTTTCGATCGGAATATCGGCATAGGCGCCGCCAGCGGGAATCGCGACCGTACCCCAGGTCTGCGCGTAGTCGGTACCGGGCTGATAGGTCTGGGTGTCGCCGTTGCCGTCGACGGCCGAACCGTCCGATGTGAGATAGTTGATGGTGACCTGCTGATTCTGCACTCGCCCCAACCAGACTCGAACGGAGGCCATCTCTCCCTCGGTAACCTGGTCGCCGTAGAGGTAGACTTCCGGTGACGGCATATCGCGGATGGTTGCCACTGCGATCGGATGATCGCCCCACGGTGTGCTGACGTCGAGGAAGAACTGCTCGTGGCCCTCTTGATGCCAATCAGCCGCGGTGTCGACGGGGATGACGAGTCGATCGGTGATACGACCCTCGGCATCGGTTGAGAAAGTGACCGAACCGCTGGTTGCCGTGTAATCCGAGGAACTTGTTGCCGAGTAATTGCGAGTCTGGTATCCGATGGTGACGGATCCTGCGGACAATAAGGACAAGTCGTTGAGTTTGGCGACAAACCCGGCCTGCCCTCCTTCGTTCACGACGACGTTTTCAACGGTCAAACGCCGATCGTACCAGTCATCGGAATAGACTTTCCCCTGATTCTGATCGGCGGGATCGTCGATGATCGTGCCCGTCGCAGTCACGAAGATGTTGCTCGGCCCGCTGACTTCCAGAGTGAAGCATTCATTGGCTTCCCAGAAAAAGTCACCCGAGGTCGCAATGGAGACGGTCTTTTCTGTATCGGTCGGTCCAAAGGTGATCGTGCCGCAACTCGGCGTATAATCGCACTCCGGCGTGGCACTTTCATAGCGTGTGCGATATTCCAGTGTTGTGGTTGATAACGTGGCCTCGGGGAGGCGGACGGTGAACTCGACGGGACTGCCCTCTTGGGCCGATGCATGGTCGACGTATACCTCGGTGCCGACCGCCTCGTGGTGGGCTTCCCGAATCAACTCCAGCCGGTAGACGCCTGCGCTGCCAGGCACGCCGGAGTCGAGCGAGTGAGGATTGTAGCCGGTATTCGGGTAACCGGAGACAGCCACGTAGTAAGAAGTGCTGACGGAAGCAACGTAACCAAGGAAGGAGTCGTGATCGACATTCCAGCCGTAGTAGTCGTAGTCGTAAGGCGAGTAGAAGCCGTAGTCATTCGGAGCGGCGCCGTCGTTGTTAGCACGTACTTCTTCGCCAGCGTAGTCGAAGACGCGCACGTAACTATCGAAATTGCTCAGCCGTGTTCCATCGTCCATTCTCCAGGCATCGATGTCGACCAACAGGGTGTCGCCCTGGACAAGCTGAACCAAGTAGAGGTCGACGTCCTTGTTGCCATAGACACCGTCACCCAACTGTGCCTGAATACTCCACGGGGCGCCCACTTGCAGATTGACGAACATGGCGTTGTCAAGATCATCCGGCGGCTCAGCAACATGCACCACGAAGTGTGCCGTCCCGACTCCACCATCGTCGTCGGTGATGGCCACGGTGGCCAAGTAATTCCCGGGAGATTCGTAATAGTTGCTTAACTGGAAGGTTCGATCGGCCGCGAGGGCAAGTGGCTCAGATCCTGCTCCTTCGCCGTAATTGACCGTTGCGATCCAGGTATCGAGCAGGCAGAGATCGGTAAAGGAGCCGGCGCGGGAAAAACCGTTTCCCTCCACGATGTTGGCATCTCCGCCGGCCATGACCACCGGTGCTGCATTGATGACCTCAATGGTTGCCGTCGCCGTATGGAAGAGGTCTTCGTTATCTGTCACACGCAGGCTGACGGTGTAGGTGGCAGGGTCGTCGCCCGCGGCAAAAATGGGGGCGCTGCCGACTTCGTCGCCGAAGGAGGCGTTGAGGCCGGTCTCTCCGAAAATGCTGTCGCCGTCGAGGTCCCAGGCGTAGGTGAGGGGCCCCGCCGCGGGATCGATGGATCCACTGCCGTCGAGAGTGATCGAAGAGGCTTCGTTGACTGTGTAGGGGCCGCCGGCGTCGGCGGTGGGGGGGGTGATGAGTGTGATCGGGTCGCTGGCGATGGTCCAGGTGTGCCCGTCCAGAGTGACGGCGACCGAGAAAGTCAGTTGGTTGGTGGAAACGGTTGGCACAGTGAACCAGGCGATGGAATCGGTGGTGTCGTTCAGAGTTACGGGCGGACCGCTGGTCTGGCACCAATTGTAGGTGGCGCCACTAAGGTCAATGTCAGTGGAGGGACGGAGCTCAACACGATCGCCCGGGCGGAAGGTCTGGGTTTCGGCACGGGTGAACTGGACGTCGCGCCAAGTGATGAGGTTGGTGTTGGGGCCCTGGTAGTTGGTGAGGGCCATCGACCGGACATAGGCAGTACCCGGTCGAAAGCTGGTGTAGGCAGTGCCAATTCCGCTGATCTCAGCCGAGTACGAGGTCCACTGATCGGGAACGGGCTGATAACTCAGAGCGGCGTAATTGTAGCTGCCGCCGGACGTCGAGTTCCGTATGGCACGGCCGGCCTCAAGAGCCGGTCCGCCCCATGGTTGGCGGAGCAAAATGCGATTCTGGGCGGCATCAACTGCCCCATCAACCCACGCATCTGAAAGAACATTGCGTGTGTAGCTAAAGTCGTCATAGACGTGTCCGGTGCTGTTGGCGTAGCCATACCAGGCGAGGGCTCGCTGATAGTACGCACCCGAGTTGCACCACCCCGCTACGCTGTCCAGGTAAACATACTGATCGCCCGGGTTGAGGTCAGCGGCCAGATGGGTGTCGGCCGCCGCCCCGTAGTGCATCACATGTTGAGGTCCGATGGACAAATGGTCGACATCGTAGCAGACAAACCCGAAGTACTGCCGATTTGCCGCCACATAGCTGCCTCCCTGGGCGTCGCCGGAACGTGCCGTGCCGCTGATACGGTAACTCAAGGTGGTATCTACCGGAATGTAGTCGTCAAAGATCTTCCCGGTCTGGGCCATAGTCGACCACCAGTCGTTACCAAGGCTGGTCGATTGATCCAAGGCGACATGCACGTCGATCACGGGGACAACGGCGATCGTGAAGGTGTCTTCGATGAACGTGCTACCCGTGTCCGTAGCCCGGACGACGATCGTGGCACTGCCAAATTGGCCCGGAAGGTAGTCAATGGTCAAGGTCGAACCGCTGATCGAGGCGGAGAGCAGGGTGGGATTGTCGTTGCTGGTGAGCGACAAGGTAAGACTGTCTCCGTACGGAATGTCCACATCGCCAAAGGTCTGGGAGAGATCGATGACTGTCTGAACGGTTTCCAAGTCGACCGTCCGATCCTGGAACGGATTGGCCACGGAGGGCGGATCGTTCACGTTGATGACGGTGAGGGCGAGATCGTTGGTGCTGTAGGTGCCATCTTCGTCCGTTGCGGTGGCGGTAATGGTGTAGTTGCCGGGGGTGCCGTATTCGTGGGTGGTGTACGGCGGGCTGCCGGTGGTGGTGTAGGTCTGGCCGTCGCCCCACTGGATGAACCAGGAAGCGATCGTGTCGGCCCCGGGGTCTGTTGACGACAGGTCGAGAGCGTAGGAGGCTCCCTCGTTGACCGTCGAATCGCCGCTGATGGTGAGGGTCGGGGCGATGTTGGCCACGGTGACCAGAGCGGTGTCGGTGCCTTGGCCACTGGCGGAATCGGTGACGGTGACGGTGACCGTGTAGCTGCCATTGTCGGCGTAGGTGTGGCTGAGGCTGAATGTCTTGTTGGAATTGAGAGTGAGGGCTTGCGTGCCGGAGCCGTCGCCGTAGTTGACCGTGGCGGTCCAGGTGTCGGCGTCGACATCGGTGAAGGAGCCAGTGGAAGTGAAGGTTCCCGCTTCGTTGATCGAGGCATCGGAGCCGGCGTTGACGTCGGGGAGGTCGTTGCCGGTGACGACGACGGATACGGGCTGGGCCGTGTAGGTTCCGTCCGCGTCGGTGGCCGTGACACCGATTGTGTAGTTACCGGTCGAGGTGTAGGTGTGGAGGACACCGGTCAGGCTGCCCGAGACGGTCTGTGTGTTGCCGTCGTTCCAATTGATGAACCAGGAGTCGATCCCGTCGGCGCCGGGGTCGGTCGAGGAGAGCGAAAGGGTGTAACTTGTGCCCAGTTCGACCGTCGAATCGCCGCTGATGGTGAGGGTCGGGGCGACGTTGGCGATATTGGCTGCGGACGTTCCGGTCACCTGGCCGCCGGCCGAGTCGGTCACCATGACGGTGATCGTGTAGCTTACGGCCGGGGATTCGGGATTGTCGGCGTAGGTATGGCTGAGATTGAAAGTCTTGTTGGAATTGAGGGCGAGAGCTTGCGTGGCCGAGCCGTCGCCGTAGTTGACGGTGGCGGTCCAGGTGTCGGCGTCGACATCGGTGAAGGAGCCACTGGTTGTGAAAAGGCTGCCTTCCTGGGCCGGCTCGCCCGTGGCAATCGTGACCTGGGGAACGTCGTTGACGTGGAGGGTCCACGCGTTGGCGTCAAACGTGCCGTCGTTCGCATCGGTGGCGGTGGCAGTAATCTGGTAGTTACCGGGAGTCGTGTAGACGTGCGTGACACTGGCGGGATTGCCCGTGACGATTTGGGGAGCCCCTTCAGCCCAGTCGATTGCCCAGGAAACGATCGTATCGTCGCCAGGATCGGTGGCCGACAGCAAGAGGGTATAGGTCGTGTCCTCATTGACGGACGAATTGCCGCCGATGGTGAGCGTCGGGGCGACATTGGCAACGGTGATCGTGGCGGTGTCGGTGTGGGAGAGCCCGCCCGTGTCAGTCACCCGGAGACTGACCTGGCAGGTGGCGTCGCCGTCGGCGGGCGTGTAGTTCGGCGTGGCGCCGGTCTCGTTGCCAAAGGCGGTCGAGGTCTCGCCGAAGAGCCCGTCGCCGTCGAAGTCCCAGGCGTAGGTGAGGGTGGAATTCTCAGGGTCGCTGGATGCCGAACCGTCGAGAGCGACCGGAGACCCTTCATTGGTCGAGTAGGGGCCGCCGGCCTCGGCGGTAGGGGCTTGATTGGTCGGCGCGCTGGTCCGAACGAGACGGACGGCGTCGGCGCGGACGGTGCCGTTGGCGTTGTCGGAAAGCTCAACTTTGAGGGTGCCGGAGGTGATCGTGAAGGCGGTGGTTCTCAGTTGCTTCCAGGAGGCGTCGGCCACGGTGGAGCCGGAGGGATAGACGCGCTGATTGATGTCAAAGACACCTTCCAGGGTGCTGCCGTCGAAGACGCTGAAGGGGGCGTCGGAGGCGCCGCCGTAGTTGTCGGGATCGTCCCAGGTGACGTGGACCTGGTAGTCGGCGGCCGGCAGATTGCTGAAGGTCCAGGTGGCTTTTTCGGAGCCGTTGCCGGAGTCGTCGATGCGCTGATCGCCGCGGAAGCCGCCACCCGAGGCGTCGTCGTTCCAGGAGCCGGTCTCGACATAGCCGGTTTCGTCATCGTCGAGGATCTCGGGCTCGTCGAAATCGGCGCCGCCAAAGAGGGTATCGGTCCCGGCCTGGCCGTCGAGGGTATCGCTGCCGGCGTCGCCGTAGAGGGTGTCGTTACCGCCGCCGCCGAGAAGGGTGTCGTTGCCCAGTCCGCCGTAGAGAAGATCGGCCCCTTCCAGTCCACCGTAGGCGTCGTCGTCATCGCCGTAGAGGGTGTCGTTACCGGCATCGCCGTAGAGGGTGTCGGCTTGGGTATTGCCGTAGATCATGTCGTTACCGGCACCGCCATAGATCACGTCAGCCCCGCCATCGCCGCCGTAACCGTCGTCGTCATCGTCGCCGCCGTAGAGGGTATCGTCGCCATCGCCGCCATAGAGTTTGTCGTTGAAGCTGGTTCCGTGCAGCGTATCGTTGCCGTCGCCGCCGAAGGCCCACATGGTGGCCTGGATGCTGGTGGAGGTGGTGACGGTGTCGTTTCCGTCGTGCACACGGGCGCGGATGAAAGAGACGGTGGCGGGGTTATAGGAATAGGACAGGGATCCCATGGTGACATCGATCGTGCCGTCCAGGTCGAAGTCGAGCGAGTTGGCACCGTCGGTGCCGTGGACGTGAAGCTG
Organism: uncultured Planctomycetaceae bacterium; assembly: GCA_964429355.1. Taxonomy (GTDB): domain Bacteria; phylum Planctomycetota; class Planctomycetia; order Pirellulales; family Thermoguttaceae; genus JAAYAY01. The sequence goes on from CAYSCH010000258.1 coordinate 12,116, forward strand.
GTTGCCGTTGCGGAAGACTCCGCCGGAAGCCGCGGCAAACGCCATCTGATTATTGGCTTCTTCGGATTCGCTGACCTCGCTGTTGATATCGAGCTTGACGACGAGGTAGTAGTCCTGCTCGACGTCGGTGAAATTGGGGTCGATGGTAATCGTGTGGGTACCCACCGTCCGATCGGCCGAATTGGTGACCTCCCGGGTCTGGATCGCGGCCCCGTCAGGCACCAGGCCGTCGCTGGAGCGATAGACGCCGATATCGAAGGCATTGGCCGCCTGGCCGGTCACATCGTAAGTGACGGTCCAGTCTTCGCCGTTGGCGGCGAAGGCGGAGACGGCCAGGTCGACCGTAAGCATTCGCCGATCCTGGAGCTGCTCCAGCCGCATGGCACGATGCTTCAGAGGCTTCATACTTCCGGGCTTCTTGCGAAGCCGCAGGCCGAGCTTGGCAAACGTGTTCGTCCAGAAACTGATGGGCTTATCCATGAGAAGTTCCCTGGCAGGAGGATTTCACCGCGGGCAGATGACGAAGTGAGAGGACGACGAAAGGCAGCGCAAGGGCGTGCAACGGAACGGCGGCGCGCAGCCTGAGCGCAGAAACTAGCAACTGCCGAAACCGACCACACCCCGGAATTACTTCGAGCCGCTGACAACAGCAACGACTGGGCACATTCATACCGGCGGGTGACTACCACGCCTTGTCAGGGCTTCTCGTTCTTCTGCCCCCCAACCCAAGCCGAAAACGCGAATCCAACGAAGAGAAAATTGATGCATCCCCACAACGCCCCGCATCGTGTCCGGAATTTAGAACATTGCCATGGAGTCTGTCAAGCATTTCTTTGGGTCTGGCCAAAATATTTTTATGCGGGGGTTAATCTACGGGTCAGGCCCATGCAGTGTGGTACGGCCGGAGGCACAGCCCCTTGATGCATCATGGCCATGTGGGCGACCACGTGTAGAACCTAATTTCACAGGCAGAGAGGTAATATTACCAGCAGCCGCCGACAATAATTACCGCTCGGCACGAGGCGCCTGAGGCATCGAACGAGAACATGCCCGGTGATACACCCCGAAAGTGAACGTGGCATGAAGGATACTGCTCAGCACGGGCATTGAAGGCGACGCATAAGTCCCCCAGAACGTGGCAGCCAAGATGGGTGCCCGTCTTTCTCCAGGTTGCCGGAATCGGATAGACTGTCGGCCTTGGATGGAAAAGGCCCTGCATCGTTAGAAAACGCCGATGGGCGTCGGAGGTGCCAGATGCCGCGTACGATCTTGTTTGCCTGGGAATTGGGGGGAGGGCTCGGACATCTTGCTCCGATCGCGCCCGTGCTGGCTCGTTTGCGAGCAATGGGATATCGCGTCGTAGTGGCGGCCCGCGACCTTTCCCGGGCCAGGCCGCTCGTGGGGCGTCATGGTGTGGAGCTGCTTCAGGCGCCGATCAAGACGAACAAGACCGGGGAGCGGATCGATCCGTTGCGATCGTTCGCTCATATTCTCTACAACTGCGGGTTTTCGGATTTCGACGAACTGGCGGCGTTGGCGGAGGGGTGGCGCCATCTGTTTGCCTTTGTGCGTCCCGACCTCGTGCTCTGCGATCATGCGCCGGTGGCACTGATTGTGGCCCGAGCACTGTCGATCGCCCGTGCTGTGATCGGCACCGGCTTCTGCTGTCCGCCCGACGTCTACCCGATGCCCGATTTCCGTCCATGGCTGCCCAGTGCGGAGGAGGCGATCCGGCACGACGAAGACAAGGTTACGGGAAACGTGAACCGGCTTCTGCAGGAATGGAACTGCCCTGAGATCGATCATCTGGGGCAACTCTACGGCGAGGTGGACGAGTGTTTTCTGACCACATTTACCGAGCTGGATCATTATCCACAGCGGGAGGGCGGAAACTACCGGGGACCG